>NZ_JAUORR010000024.1:0-69600 GCF_030547945.1 Photobacterium sp. 1_MG-2023
GCGACACTAGCTCAGTTGGTAGAGCGCAACCTTGCCAAGGTTGAGGTCACGAGTTCGAACCTCGTGTGTCGCTCCAGATTTAAAGCTATCACCGTGTTGAACGGCGAAAGAAGATGCGACACTCACTCAGTTGGTCAAGCACAGCTTGCCGGGGTTGAGGTCACGCTGTTTCCTCGAAGATCAGGAAGCTCGTGTGTCGCTCCAAATTCCAGATTTGAAGAAAAAATCTGAAGATCAAAGCATTACTGTGAAGTAATGATCTTAGAGGCCAGTTGAACTTTGCCTCGTGAGGTTCAACAGGACGAAGTCCCAGCCGCCTCAGCTCTATGAGCAATATCAACATCATCCCAAATCAGAGAAACAGCCGTCAGGTTGTTTTTTTGTCTGAGAATAAGATGCTCTGTATTCCCATACTGAGAAGTATTGGCGACCATCAATGATGACAATCAAAGTTGCAGTGTAGAAATTTGAGCTACACTTGTGCTTTGTTGCACATCATCTTCCAAACATGGTGACTCTTGTTGAACTGCAAGTTTCTTTGAGAGAACCGGTCTAATCTGTTTCGTTGCATAACATGATGCACAGACTTATCCACATATCATGCCATGTGGATAAGTTGGTTGATGACATGTGTTGTCTGCTTGTGTATAACTCTGTGTGTTTCTAAAGATATCCCCACAATCCACTGATTGTAACATTTACCTGATTGCTGTAAGTGGTTGTTTTTTATTGGTTTAATTGGTCGTTTTCTAAAGTTGTAAACAGCCTGATCATATAGTGATCATCGTGAATAACATTATTTTAGAGATCCCTTGCGGCTTGTGTTTAATAACCACTGTTCAGAACCAAATTGGTGCAATTGAAATTTTTTTCCACATACAAGAAAAGCTGATCAGGATCGCGTTTTGTAGCCCGTGACTCTCCCTGAGGCTGAATCCGGGCTGTTTGGCGTGTGTGTCAGGCGTCGCGGGGCAGACCTTTTTCGACAATCCGAATCAGGCGCTTGGTTTTGGTTGGCAGCACCTCAACCGCTACGGCTTCACGTTTTGTTAGTTGCTGTGCGATAGCCCAGTCCAGGTGCTCATCCAGCATGGCATCTTGCCCTTGGCGTGAGATCAGGGCGTCCAGTAAGGCGGGGTCGTAGGGGGCATTGCCAATGGCAACGCTGAGGTTGCGCAGCCATTTCAGGTGGCCAATCCGCCGGATGGGGGATCCTTCCGTATTTTTCAGGAAGGTCGCTTCGTCCCATTGAAACAGCGTCAGCAGATCTTGCTGATAGAGTTGTGGCCGGCAGTGGTAGTCCTGCTCTTCTGTGATGTCTGATTCGCGATTGAAGGGGCACACCAGCTGGCAATCGTCACAGCCATAGATCCGGTTGCCCATGGCTTCGCGAAACGCTTCAGGAATTGGACCATCAAGTTCAATGGTGAGATAGGAGATGCAGCGACGGGCATCAATCACGCCTTCCGCCACAATCGCTTGTGTCGGACAACTGGTCATGCAGGCGACGCACTTGCCGCATTGGTTTGAAACCGGGCTGTCGACCGGTAAAGGTAAATCAATCAGCAGCTCACCCAGAAAAAACCAGGACCCTGCCGTTTCATTGAGAATCAGCGAATGTTTGCCTGTCCAGCCCAAACCGGCTTTCTCTGCCAGCGGGCGCTCCAGGATCGGGGCAGAATCCACGAATGGGCGATACCCAAAGGGACCGACGGCCTGTTCAATTTTCTGACCCAGTTTCTTAAGGCGGTTGCGAACCAGTTTGTGGTAATCCCGGCCCAGTGCATAGCGGCTGATATACGCCTTTTGCGGTTGCTTCAGTGTTTGGGCAAAACTGGCCTCCGGCGGCAGGTAATTCATCCGCACACTAATCACCCGGATAGTTCCCGGCAGTAATTCAGCCGGGCGGGCCCGCATCATGCCGTGGCGGGCCATCCAGTCCATTTCACCGTGGTATCCGGCGTCCAGCCAGCGCTGCAGTTGTGCCTCATGCTTCGACAAATCCACATCGCAGATCCCGACATGCTGAAAACCAAGGTCTTTTCCCCAGCGTTTGATGTCTTGTGCGAGTTGATGGAAGTCGATGGTCATGTCACAGCCGCTTGATGGATAAATCGGGGGCCGGAGTGTAGCACAGTTCAGACTGGGAAAAATAACCCGTTGCAGTGAAAAATAATGTAAGGGTCGTTGTGACTTTCTGCGCTTTTCGGCACTATTTTAGAGTATATGCCACAACTGTTGATGAGCGGAAAACCACAGATCATGACGCAGAACGCTTTACCTACTGTCGCTTATCGTGCAGCCCAGATCCGTCAGGGCGAGCAGATCGCTGCCCGACGGCTGGGCTGGCCGATGTACCGGTTGATGGAAAGTGCCGGTGCGGCTGTGTTTGAAGTGATCCGGGAAACGTATCCAGCTTTAAAGTCACTGTGCGTGTGCTGTGGCGGAGGTAATAACGGGGGAGACGGCTATATTGTCGCCCGGCTGGCGAAATTGCACGGGATGGATGTGGTGCTCTGGCAATTGGGTGATTCAGAGAATCTGAAAGGCGATGCTGCTGCCGCCCGCGATGCCTGGTTGGCCTGCGGTGGTCGGATTGAGTCACCAGAAGTGCAGATACCCGAGTCATCTGAAGTCATTCTTGATGCCATTCTCGGTACGGGTCTGACAGGAGCGGTCCGGCCTGATGCTGCCGCGCTGATCACCACAATCAATGCCGCCGGTAAACCTGTGGTGGCGGTAGATATTCCATCGGGCCTTTGTGCCGATACCGGGCGCTGTCTGGGAGAGACGGTACATGCTCGTCAAACCGTGACGCTCGTCGGGATGAAACAGGGGTTGCTGACCGGACAGGCTGCGCAATACCGGGGAGAGCTGAGGTATGCTGGACTCGGCGTGGCAGAAACGCTGAAGCAGATTGAGTCACCGGCAGCGTTGCGGATTGATTCGCAGGATATGTTGAACTGGCTGCCACCCCGATCGAAGATCGCACATAAAGGCAATTTTGGTCGCGTCCTATGTTTGGGAGGCGATCAGGGCATGGGCGGCGCAATTCGCCTGGCCGCAGAAGCCAGTGCCAGAAGTGGCGCAGGCCTGACAGCAGCGATAACACATACTGACAATGTATTGGCAATCCTGACCGCCAGACCTGAGATAATGACCCAAAGCTGGCAATCCGGATGTCCCGACGCAGAACAGAGGCTGACATCCAGATTGAACTGGGCGGATGTGATTGTGATGGGGCCCGGACTGGGGCAAAATTCGTGGGGCAGCGCACTCTTTGACCATCTCAAGCAGTTAAGAGACGATCAATCGCTGGTTCTGGATGCGGATGGATTGAACTTATTGGCTCAGTCGCCTGACTATAAAGACAACAGGATTCTGACGCCTCATCCAGGAGAAGCTGCGCGCTTACTCGGGCTAAGTGTGGCTGATATTGAAGCTGATCGTTTTGAAGCGGTGACAAGCCTGCAGCGCCGTTATGGCGGTGTGGTTGTGCTCAAAGGGGCTGGAACCCTGATTGATGATGGTCAGCAGCATTTCGTGTGTCTGGCCGGAAATCCGGGGATGGCCTCCGGTGGGATGGGAGATGTGCTGGCCGGACTTATTGGCGGCTTGCGTTCACAAGGGTTGACGCTGTCTGAGGCTGCGCGTGCTGGCGTATGGATTCACAGCCGCGCGGCTGATCTGGCTGCCGAAGCCGGAGAGCGAGGCTTGCTGGCAAGCGACCTCTTTGCGTATATTCGACAATTGATAAATCTAAGATAAAGACAACGACAACAATGCAGACATTGAAACTTGTGTTGGCCGATGAAGCGGCAACCGTGAATTTTGGTCAACAATTGGCGCAGGCTTGTGAGCGTCAGACCACCATCTACCTGCACGGCGACCTGGGTGCTGGCAAAACCACATTTTGCCGCGGTTTTATCCGTGCGCTTGGCCATCAGGGTAATGTGAAAAGCCCGACGTATACGCTGGTTGAACCTTATGAACTGCCGCCCTGGCAGGTATACCACTTCGACCTGTACCGGTTGGCGGATCCGGAAGAGCTGGAATTTATGGGGATTCGTGATTATTTCACCCCGGATGCCATCTGTCTGGTGGAATGGCCGGAAAAAGGGACCGGGCTGCTGCCTTCACCGGATCTGGATCTTGAGTTCCGTTACATTGATGAACACCGTGAGGTGGAAGTGACAGCCAATAATGGTTACGGCATGGCGTTAATTCAGACACTGGAGCAGAGTTGATTCAATGGGGTGGCGCAGAAGTTTTTCTTTATTGGTTTGGTTGGCCGGGGTAAGCAGTGGATCCGTTCTGGCGAATCAATTAGAAGGGATTCGTGTCTGGCCAGCCCCGGATGAAACCCGGGTCGTGTTGGACATGGAGGAAGAACCGACTTTCACCTATTTCACGCTGACCAAACCCAATCGTTTGGTCGTCGACTTAAAACAGACATCACTGAAAGCCTCGCTACCTGTTGTGGTGAAGGATAGTGACGTGCTGACAAAAATCCGCAGCAGCAGCGCACCGGAGAGCGGTACTTACCGGCTGGTGCTGGAGACTAAAACCGGCACGTCTCCGAACATATTTAAACTGGCACCCACGCCGGATGGCCATTACAGTCACCGATTGGTCGTCGATCTGCCGCATGCCGGAAAGCCGGAAAAGCCAGCGGTCTCTGAAACGAAATCACCGTCGAAACCTGTCAACAGCATCCATATGCCTTATGGCAGTGACGATATCATCGTGGCGATCGACGCCGGACATGGCGGTGAGGATCCGGGATCGATCGGTCCGACCCGTAAATACGAAAAAAATGTCACGCTGACCATTGCCAAGAAAGTGGCTGCTCGGATCAACGCGACGCCGGGTATGAAAGCGGTGATGACCCGTCGGGGAGACTATTTCGTCAATCTCAACAAACGGTCTGAGATTGCTCGTAAGAATAAAGCCCATTTGCTGGTATCCATTCATGCAGACGGTTTCCATAAGCCGCAGCCGCAGGGCGCGTCAGTCTGGGTGCTCAACACCCGTCGTGCCAACACTGAAATTGGTCGCTGGCTGGAGCAGCACGAGAAGCAGTCTGAGTTGCTGGGCGGCGGTGATGTCTTGTCCGGCGGGCAGGATGATCAGTACCTGAGTATGGCCGTGCTGGATCTGCAGTTCAGTCACTCCCAGAAAGAAGGCTATGATGTGGCGAGCCGTGTGCTGGGCGAGTTGGCCAAAGTGACGAAACTGCACAAATCGAAACCAGAGCACGCCAGTCTGGCGGTCCTTAAGTCGCCAGATATCCCGTCACTGCTGGTTGAAACCGGCTTTATCACGAATCCGAGAGAAGAGCGTTTGCTGAACAATCTCAGCCATCAGAACAAGATTTCGGATGCGGTTTACAAAGGGGTTCTGGCTTATTTCAACGAGAAGCCGCCGGAAGGCACATTATTTGCCGCACGAAAACACGGGATTCGGCACAAAGTTACCAGTGGGGAATCCCTGAGTGTGATTGCGGATAAATACCGGACCACGGTCGGTGCGATCCGCGGGATGAACCAACTGAGTTCCAATGTTGTGAAAGTGGGTCAGGTGCTGCGAATCCCTGCGGGTAACAGTGCACCAGCCGGGAGTGGAGGCGCTGTAACGTCCATCCTGACGCGCAATGTTGTGCATACCGTGCAGCGCGGTGAATTTTTGGGTAAGATTGCTGGCCAGTATCAGGTATCTGTCGGGACCATTCGTCAGGCCAATCGGCTCAGGTCAGATGAACTGGCGATTGGTCAGAAACTGAAAATCCCGGTAGAGCGCAAAATGGTTGAGCATACCGTTCGTCGGGGGGAGTTCCTCGGTAAGATTGCCTCCCATTACGGGGTCAGCGTCAGTAGTATCCGAGATGCAAATCAGCTACGCTCAGATACACTGGCCGTCGGCCAGAAACTCAAAATTCCTAGCAGTTAGTTGCAGAGCGATTATGCCGATTCAGATATTACCCGCCAGGCTTGCGAACCAGATTGCCGCCGGTGAAGTCGTGGAGCGTCCTGCCTCCGTGGTGAAAGAGCTGGTGGAAAACAGTCTGGATGCCGGGGCAACTAAAATTGAAATCGACATCGACAAAGGTGGCAGCCAGACGATCCGGATCCGCGATAATGGTCAGGGCATCGCGAAAGATGAACTGGAGCTGGCGCTCAGCCGTCATGCCACCTCGAAAATTGCGACGCTGGATGATCTGGAAGCCATTGCCAGCCTGGGATTTCGGGGTGAAGCACTCGCCAGTATCAGCTCTGTTTCCCGCCTGACGCTGACGTCCAGAACGGCGTCGCAGCAAGAAGCCTGGTCGGCGTATGCCGAAGGCCGGGATATGCAAGTACAGCTCAAACCCGCGGCACATCCGGTGGGAACGACACTTGAAGTCTTGGATCTGTTTTTCAACACCCCAGCCCGCCGGAAATTCTTACGCACAGAAAAAACCGAGTTCGCTCATATTGATGAGTTACTTAAACGCATCGCCTTAAGTCGGTTTGATGTCAGTATTTTGCTGCGCCATAATGGCAAGCTGATCCGACAGTACCGGGCCGCAGAAACTCAGGCTCAGCAGGAACGCCGTGTGGCTGCGGTATGCGGGCAGGGCTTTTTGCAGCATGCCATGTCACTGGAATTGAGTCATGGTGAGCTGCGGCTGTCTGGCTGGGTCTGCACCCCTCAGGGTGCACGGGCACAGAACGATATTCAGTACTGTTATGTCAACGGCCGGATGATGAAGGATAAGCTGATTAATCATGCGATCCGTCAGGCCTTTGAAGGTGCATTGCCGTCAGAGCAATATGCCGCCTATGTGCTCTATATCGATATTGATCCCCATCAGGTCGATGTGAATGTGCACCCGGCCAAACACGAAGTCCGGTTTCACCAGGCCCGTCTGGTCCATGATTTTATTTATCAGGGTGTCCAGAGTGCGTTACAGCAAAGTGAAGCCAGTGACGTGCAACGCTATGCGGCGCCGGAACGGGCCTCGGCCAGTGCTGCTTATCAGGTGCGTGAACCGGCCCCTGCGACGCGCACGGCCTCGAAAGCCATTGCCAACACACCAGCTTACCCCCGGCAGGCACCTGCACAGGATTGGCTGGCTCAGGATGCCCCTGAGCCAACGCATGCACCTCAGCCAGCAAGTCGCCGGGAAGCGAGGGACGCCCCCGTCACTACAGCGCCTCGGACACAAACAAGCAGCCGGACGCCACCTTCTCGCGCCTTTGGCCATGATTCGCCTTCCAAAGCGGAGGTGGCTGCGTATCAGTCACTGATGCAGACGCCGGAAGAAAGTGCGCCAAGTCATTCACCGCAGTCTGAAGCAAGCGTGAATGCCTGGCGAGATACACCGCCGGCCAAACCACGAACACCTGTGTTCAAGCAGCCTGTTCAGGCGTTGGGAAAAGCGCTGACCGTGGTGGCAGACCAGTATCTGCTTCTCAGTTATGGTGACGGGGTGGCTTTGCTGTCTCTGCCGGAAGCGGAACGTCTCCGGGCAAAAGGCCAACTGCGATTTGCCCGTCAGGACGGGTTGAAGCCCCAGCCTTTGTTGATCCCGCTGGCGATACCGGCTTCACAGGTGCAAATTCAGGTCGCTGAACAGCACCGCGACGTGTTGCAAAAGCTGGGAGTTCAGCTGCGCAGCAAAGGGCAGGATAAGCTGGTGGTTCTGGCCGTCAGCCAACCACTGCGGCAGCAAAATCTGCAGAATTTAATTCCCGCGATGCTCGGCAGGCTCGAAAAGCTGGCAGAAAGTGGTGATCAGCTCAGTGAAGATGAGTCCTGGGAATCGCTGCTCGACTGGCTTTCTGGGCAACTGGCCGCAGCACTCACGAGCTTCTCCCTATCTCAGGCTATCAGCCTGCTGGGTGAGCTGGAACAGCTATGGGGCCCAGCCCTGGAAACTTATTACTCCCGGTTGCTGCGTCCGGTTGACCTGCAGCCGGCTTTAGAAGCATTTCATCATGACTAAACCTCTTCCTCAGGCCATTTTTCTGATGGGGCCGACGGCCTCAGGTAAAACCGATCTGGCGATTCGCCTGCGGCAGCAATTGCCCGTTGAGATCATCAGTGTCGACTCGGCGCTGATCTACCGTGATATGGATATCGGTACGGCGAAACCGGATGCTGCGGAGCTGTCACAAGCCCCGCATCGGTTGATCAATATTCTGGATCCGGCAGAAAGTTATTCAGCCGCCGATTTTCGTGCCGATGCACTCAAAGAAATGGCAGATATTGTTCAGGCTGGTCGCATTCCTCTATTGGTGGGCGGCACAATGCTCTATTACAAAGCGTTGCTGGAAGGACTTTCACCATTACCACAGGCAGATCCGACCATTCGTGCTGAGATTGAGCAGGAAGCGATATCACGGGGATGGCAAGCTCTGCATGAAGAATTGCAACGGATAGATCCTGTCTCTGCGACACGGATCCATCCAAATGATCCCCAACGACTGTCACGGGCATTGGAAGTTTTCCGAATTTCAGGTAAAACTTTAACTGAGTTGACCCAAACGCAGGGGGAAACATTACCTTATCAGGTTCACCAATTTGCGATAACACCCAAGGATAGGGCTATCTTGCATCAACGGATCGAGCAGCGGTTTGACAAAATGATCACCGCAGGCTTTGAACAGGAAGTTCGAGCACTGTATGAGCGTGGGGATCTGCATCCGGATCTTCCGTCAGTTCGCTGTGTTGGATACCGCCAGATGTGGGATTACTTTGATGGGAACTGCACACTTGATGAAGCGATTTATCGTGGTATCTGTGCAACTCGTCAGTTAGCCAAGCGTCAAATTACCTGGCTTCGCAGCTGGAAAGATTTGGCCTGGTTGGATAGCAGTGATGTAGAGAAAGCGTTACAAACAGTCACAAACTCCGTTAGCCGTGAGGTTTGATTAACGTGTATACTCATCCTGCTTTGCGTATTGTTAATTTTGTTCATTGAAACATACAACTACAATCAAATAAGGAAAAGAAAGAATGGCTAAGGGGCAATCTCTACAAGACCCGTTTTTGAATGCGCTGCGTCGTGAAAGAATCCCGGTTTCTATTTACTTGGTCAATGGTATTAAGCTCCAGGGCCAGATTGAGTCATTTGACCAGTTCGTGATCCTGCTGAAAAACACGGTCAACCAGATGGTCTATAAGCACGCGATCTCGACTGTTGTGCCGGCTCGTCCGGTCAACCATCACCATTCCGGTGATCGTCAGTCCCCAGAACGTGGCCAGGAAAAAACAGAAGAATAAGATTCTTCGATAAGGAGTTGATTGCTTGTTTGACCGTTATGAAGCCGGTGAACAGGCAATTCTTGTTCATATCAACTTCACGCAAGAAGGGGAGTGGGAAGATCTCAGCGAGTTGGAAATGCTGGTCTCCTCGGCGGGAGTCAACACGCTGCGTGTGATTACAGGCAGCCGACAGGCTCCCCACCCTAAGTATTACGTGGGAGAAGGTAAAGCACAGGAAATTGCCGATGCGGTCAGAGCGGAGAACGCTGAGATCGTAATTTTCAACCATTCACTCTCGCCAGCCCAGGAGCGAAACCTGGAACGGCTGTGCAAATGCCGTGTTCTGGACAGAACCGGATTGATTCTGGACATCTTTGCTCAGCGCGCACGCACTCACGAAGGTAAGTTGCAGGTCGAGCTGGCACAGTTACGTCATATTTCTACCCGATTGATCCGCGGCTGGACCCACCTTGAGCGTCAGAAAGGGGGGATAGGTTTGCGTGGTCCGGGTGAAACTCAGTTGGAAACGGACCGCCGTTTACTGCGTGAACGAATTAAATCGATATTGCGTCGTCTGGACAAAGTCTCCAAGCAACGTGATCAGGGGCGTCGGGCCAGAAACCGGGCGGAAATTCCGACTTTGTCTCTGGTGGGGTATACCAACGCCGGGAAATCGACCCTGTTTAACCGGGTGACCGATGCCGGGGTTTATGCCGCGGATCAACTGTTTGCGACCTTGGATCCGACCCTGCGTAAAATCGAAGTGGACGATGTCGGCACCAGCATACTGGCAGATACGGTGGGCTTTATCCGCCACCTGCCGCATGATCTGGTGGCTGCCTTTAAGGCTACATTGAAGGAAACACAGGAAGCCACGCTGCTCTTGCATGTAGTGGATGCCAGTGACGAGCGTTACCGCGAGAATATCGACGCGGTCAACACTGTCCTGGAAGAAATTGATGCCCATGATGTACCGATGCTGGTCGTCATGAATAAGATCGATAATCTGGAAAACGCCGAGCCACGGATTGAACGTGACGAGGATGGCATTCCGCGCAGGGTTTGGGTATCTGCCCGTGATGGATTGGGGATCGACTTACTCTTTACGGCATTGACGGAGCGTCTGGCCGGCACCATGGTGACGCATACATTGCGTTTACCGCCTGCGGTCAGCGGGCGGTTTCGCAGTAAGTTTTACCAGTTAGGTGCGATTGTCCGTGAAGAGTACGAGCAAGATGGCTGTCTGATTCTGGATGTGCGTTTGCCGCTGGCAGAGTGGGCACGGCTGCAAAAAAGAGAGGAGCAGGGGCTGGATGACTTTATCCTGGCCTGATGGACTGCTAGAGTAATAAAAAAACTGTCGTCATATCATATTGATGGAGTTCTATAATGGCGTGGAATGAGCCTGGAAACAACGGTGGCCGCGATAAGGACCCTTGGGGGAACAATAATCGTGGTGGCCGTGATCAAGGGCCGCCTGATCTCGATGAAGTCTTTGCGAAGCTGAGTCGTAAGTTTGGTGGTATTTTTGGGAACAAGCGTGGACCTTCTAGCGGCGGCGGTGCTGTCGGCTTAGGGGTAATTGCTGTGATCGCAGCTGCGATCTGGGGATTCTCTGGTTTTTACACCGTCGGCGAAGCCGAGCGCGGTGTGGTGCTGCGATTTGGTAAATTCTATGAAATGGTTGATCCAGGTCTGAACTGGAAGCCGACTTTCATTGATGATGTTGAACTCGTGAACGTCCAGGCGATTCGCTCGCTGCGCAGCTCAGGTCTGATGCTGACAAAAGACGAGAACGTGCTGAAAGTTGAAATGGAAGTTCAGTATAAAGTTTCGGATGCGCAAAAGTATCTGTTTAGCGTGACCAACGCTGATGACAGTCTGCGTCAGGCCACGGATTCTGCCCTGCGTGCGGTGATTGGTGATTCCACCATGGATGAAGCATTGACTCGTGGCCGTCAGACCATTCGTGCAAATACTCAAACGGACATCGATAAAATTATCGATAAGTACGATATGGGGATCCTGGTCGTTGATGTGAACTTCCAGTCGGCACGTCCGCCGGAAGCAGTGAAAGACGCATTTGATGATGCGATTGCTGCCCGAGAGGATGAAGAGCGTTTTGTCCGTGAAGCGGAAGCTTACAGCAACGACATTCTGCCAAAAGCAACGGGTCGTGCTGAGCGTTTGAAGAAAGAAGCTGAAGGGTACACCGAGCGTGTCGTGAATGGTGCACTGGGTGAAGTCGCTCAGTTTGAGAAGCTCTTGCCAGAGTATCAGGCTGCAAAAGATGTCACGCGTACGCGTTTGTATCTGGATACCATGGAGCGTGTTTACAGCAACACGAGCAAAGTGATGGTGGATTCAAACGCGGGTGGCGGTAACTTGTTCTATCTGCCGCTGGATAAATTGATGAATCAGACGGAGCAGGGTAGCAAGAAGACAATACCGTCCAACACCTATGGTATTGAGCTTGAAAAGTCTGAAGAAGCATCGTCATCTTCGGTGGCACCTCGTGCTGACACTGGTCGTCAGGGGAGATATTAATTATGCGTAAGTTAATTATCCCGCTCGTGGTCATTCTCATCGCAGTGGTGTTGATGTCCGTCTTCGTGGTGAAGGAAGGTGAGCGTGGGATCGTGGTTCGCTTTGGCCGAATCATCAAAGATGACACATCCAATATGGCGCGTGTTTATGAGCCGGGTCTGCACTTTAAAGTGCCGGTGTTTGACCGGGTTCGTACCCTGGACTCCCGTATCCAAACCATGGATGATCAGGCCGACCGCTTTGTCACGTCTGAGAAAAAAGACGTGATCATTGACACCTATGTGAAGTGGCGGATTCTGGACTTCGGTCAGTACTATCTGGCAACGGGTGGCGGCAATACCGCGACTGCAGAAGGTCTGTTGAAGCGGAAAGTGGTTGACAGCCTGCGTGCTCAGATTGGTTCGAAAGAGATCAAACAGATCGTCTCCGGTCCGGATCGTGGCAACAGTGTTGATGTAGATGCGGCGCCTTCCGACGAGAGTGTCGCGATAGCTTCGGAAATTGTCGAAGAAGTAGCACCGAAGAAAGCACTGGAAGGTGAGCGAGACAAGATCATGGAAGATGTGCTGGCGGAAACGCAGATTAGTGCCCGTGATCTGGGCATTGAAGTGGTTGATTTCCGGATGAAGAAAATTAATTTGCCGGATGAAATCAGCGAATCCATCTACCGCCGGATGCGTGCCGAGCGTGAGTCGGTTGCCCGTAAGCACCGTTCTCAGGGCCGTGAAAAAGCTGAAGTTATTCGTGCGCAGTCCGAGCTGGAAGTTGCGAAGATTATTACTGAAGCAGAGCGTGTTGCCCGGATTCAGCGTGGTGATGCTGAAGCAAAAGCTGCAGATATTTACGCAACAGCATTCAACAAAGATCCGGAGTTCTACAACTTCCTACGTTCTCTGAAAGCCTATGAGAATAGCTTCAGCTCGAAACAGGATATTCTGGTTGTGGATCCGAACAGCGATTTCTTCAAGTACATGAAGGAGTCAAACAGCGTGAATTAACACCTGTTGGACTGAACTGAAAGACAAGGCTTCGGCCTTGTCTTTTTTTTGCCTGCGATTCGAGGGTGTTCCCATACAAGGAAATGAGAGATGACTGTATTTTGGCTTGCCTTCGGGCTGGTTCTGATTCTGGAAGGTCTGGGCCCTTTACTGGCACCCAGAGGCTGGCGCGAGATGGTGCGTCAGCTCAGTCAGCAAAATGACGTCAACCTGCGTCGGATGGGTGGCTGTTTAGTGGTCGCTGGTGTCGTGATTGCTTATATCATGTACAGCCGACTGTAAATCTTCACGAAAGGGATTCGTGAACCATGCCTTAGGAATTTTCTGGCTCATGGTCAAAAAATGACTGCAAGCAAAATTGGAAGGTGCTAGAATCCATTTTTAACTACTGATAGACGAAGAAAGATGGCAAACAATGTAGTCGTTCTCGGCACCCAGTGGGGTGACGAAGGTAAGGGCAAGATCGTTGATCTGCTGACTGAAGATGCACAGTATGTAGTTCGCTACCAAGGTGGCCATAACGCGGGTCATACCCTTGTCATTGACGGTGAAAAAACTGTCCTGCACTTAATCCCTTCAGGCATTCTGCGTAACAACGTGAAATGCATTATCGGTAACGGTGTCGTCCTTTCTCCAGATGCACTGCTAAAAGAAATGGAACCACTGGAAGCCCGTGGTATTCCGGTTCGCGAGCGTCTATTCCTGTCAGAAGCTTGTCCGCTAATTCTTCCGTACCACATTGCTCTGGATCAGGCGCGTGAACTGGCGCGTGGTAAGAAAGCGATTGGTACCACTGGTCGTGGTATCGGCCCTGCCTATGAAGATAAAGTCGCACGTCGTGGCCTGCGTGTTGGCGACCTGTTCGACAAAGAAGCATTTGCCGAGAAGCTTAAGGAAGTCATGGCTTACCATAACTTCCAGCTGGAGCACTATTTTAATGCTGAGCCTGTCAGTTACGACGAAGTGCTGGAAAATGTCATGGCTCAGGCTGACATTCTGACTTCGATGGTCATTGATGTGACTCAGGAGCTGGATGATGCGCGTAAGCGTGGTGACAAGATCATGTTCGAAGGTGCTCAGGGCACGCTGCTGGACATCGACCACGGGACTTACCCGTACGTGACGTCTTCAAACACCACAGCTGGTGGTGTTGCTCCTGGCTCTGGTTTCGGTCCGCGTTACCTGGGCTACATTCTGGGTATTGCGAAAGCTTACTGTACTCGTGTGGGTGCTGGCCCATTCCCGACCGAGCTGGATGACGCGATTGGTGAGCATCTGGGCGTGAAAGGAAACGAGTTTGGTGCGACCACAGGTCGTAAACGTCGTTGTGGCTGGTTTGATGCGGTTGCGATGCGTCGCGCGGTTCAAATCAACTCCGTAACGGGTTTCTGTCTGACCAAGCTGGACGTGCTGGATGGTCTGGAAGAACTCAAGATCTGTACTGGCTACAAAATGCCTGACGGTAAGATCCTGACTGTTTCTCCAATGGCTGCGGATGCATTTGAAAACATCGAGCCAATCTATGAAACCATGCCGGGCTGGAATGAAAATACTTTCGGTGTGAAAACACTGGATGAGTTGCCACAGGCAGCGCTGAATTACATTGCACGTCTGGAAGAACTGACGGGTGTGCCAATTGATCTGATTTCAACGGGCCCAGACCGTAACGAGACGATTATCAAGGTTCACCCATACGCGGGCTAATCGCCCTGTGAGTTGACCTGATGCTCAAAAGCCAACCGAAAGGTTGGCTTTTTGTTTTCCGCTTTCTTAAATTTTGTCTAAAGTCTGATGCATGCCAGCCGATAGACTTCATACTGCCGTCAGACCCTCAGTCGTACAGAACCGAGGCTGCGGCAGTGTCGTCTGATGTATCAATCAATAGAGAGAGCGGGATGTTTCTGCGAGCAGTGGTGCTTTCAGCCTGTCTGGCAGTGTTGCCAGCGCAAGCGATTACAGATGTTGGGGATGCTGTGCCTTTGTACTCAGAGGCGGAATTGATCCATCTGTTTGAAGGCAACCAGCAGTTGCAGCGCGTCAGAGCGGATGACTGCCAGCTGGTTCAGGACATTGAAGCCCGTGCCGAACGGGTTGAGTCGCCTGCTTATCAATTTCTGTATGGCGATATGCTGGCCTGGGGGGTCTGCGTGAGCCGGGATGTTGATCTGGGCCTGTATTACATGGAAACGGCCGCGCGTCAGGGACTGCCGTCCGCACTGGAGCAGCTGGGTCGCTATTACGCCAGAGGCACGCTGGTACAGCAGGATCAGGAACGAGCGATTCCTTATCTGCGTGAAGCGGCATCGATGGGCGATTTACGCGCTCGGATTCAGCTGGCAGAGCTGTTGCTGAACGATTTTGGCAGCCCGAGAGATTATGAAGATGCCTACCGCTGGCTGTATCAGACCGCCACGGCAGATCGTCAGGTACATCAAAAGATCACCAAGCTTCGTGGCCGTTTAGAGCAGCGGATGCCTTCAAATGTCATCGCTCGCGCCAAACGTCGCGAAAGCTTCTGGTAACCTTCCTCTGACCGCAGCAGATGATGGCTGCGGTATCTTTTCAGGCAGTTAGCGCTTAGAATGTGATCTGAGCGGCACTCTTTTTGTCGCGTAGCCGAGGCTGCCAGATACCGGCAGCACGCCAGAAAATCGTGCAAGTGACTGATTTTCTCGCAGACAACGAATTCTTTTATTGGAGTGGATCTTGATCTGCTCCCCACTAATTAATGACGGCAGGGATATACTTAAGGTTATCTGGCTGCCAATACGGATGATTTTATGTCCAAAGGTACAACTGATTTACCTGTCGATCCTTTCCGTGAGCGGGAAGCTCAAAATTACGAAAACCCAATTCCAAGCCGCGAATTTATTCTGGAAGTGATTCGTGGCTTCAGTACGCCGGTGAACCGGGATCAGCTGTTTGCTGAAATGAAGTTATCAGGCGAAGACCAGTATGAAGGGCTGCGTCGCCGTTTACGGGCGATGGAGCGTGATGGTCAGCTGGTTTATACCCGACGCCAGTGTTATGCCCTGCCGGAGCGACTGGATCTGATCAAAGGCCATGTGATTGGCCATAAAGATGGGTTTGGATTCCTGCGTCCGGAAGGCAGCGGAATGGCCCGTCAGGATGATTTATTGCTGCCGCAGCATCAGATGCGTGGCGTGATCCATGGGGACTACGTTCTGGTTCAGGTGGCTGGCGTAGATAAGCGCGGCCGTCGGGAAGGACGGGTTGTCCGCGTGTTGCAGGAAAACAGCGGCCAGATTGTCGGCCGCTATTTTATTGAAGACGGGATGGGCTTTGTGGTGCCGGATGATTCGCGCATCGCACAAGATATCGTGATCCCGCAGGATGCCCGGATGGGTGCCCGGATGGGGAACGTGGTGGTGGTTGAAATCACCCAGCGGGCGACTCGTCAGTACAATGCGGTTGGTAAGATTGTTGAAGTCCTGGGCGAGAATATGGCGCCGGGGATGGAAATTGACATTGCATTGCGCACCTATGATATTCCGCATGTCTGGCCGCACGAAGTCGAGAAACAGGTGTCGACACTGAGCGAAGAAGTGCCGGAAGAGGCCAAAAAAGGCCGGGTTGATCTGCGTGATTTGCCGCTGGTCACCATTGACGGTGAAGACGCCCGCGACTTTGATGATGCCGTCTACTGTGAGAAGAAAAAATCCGGTGGCTGGCGTCTGTGGGTTGCCATTGCGGATGTCAGCTATTACGTGCGTCCGGATTCAGCCCTGGATAAAGAAGCGATTCAGCGCGGAAACTCAGTTTATTTCCCGTCTCAGGTGATTCCGATGTTACCTGAGGTGTTGTCGAACGGCCTGTGCTCCCTCAACCCACAGGTCGACCGGTTGTGCATGGTATGCGAGATGACGATTTCTGCATCGGGTAAGCTGTCGGGTTACAAGCATTACGAAGCCGTGATGAATTCTCATGCGCGCCTGACGTATACCAAGGTCAGTAAGATGCTGGAAGGTGATGAAGATCTGCGCCAGCGTTATGCGCCTTTGGTTCCGCACCTGGAAGAGCTGCACAATATGTACAAGGTGCTCAAGCAGTCGCGGGAAGAGCGTGGTGCGATTGAGTTTGAAACCGTAGAGACGCAATTCATCTTCAATGCGGACCGGAAAATTGATCGTATTGTGCCCACCGAGCGGAACGACGCCCACAAGATCATCGAAGAATGTATGATCCTGGCCAATGTGGCCTCGGCTAAGCTGGTGGAAAAAGCCAAAGAGCCTGCACTGTACCGTGTACACGATACTCCGGGCGAAGAGCGCCTGACCGGATTCCGGGATTTTCTGGGCGAACTGGGTCTGAACCTGACCGGCGGACTGACGCCAGCACCAAGCGATTACGCGCATCTGGCCGCTGCCATTCAGAACCGTCTGGATAAAGAACTGATTCAAACCATGCTGCTGCGTTCGATGAAGCAGGCGGTTTATCAGGCAGACAACATCGGTCACTTTGGTCTGGCGCTGAATTCATACGCCCACTTTACCTCACCCATCCGCCGTTATCCGGATCTGGCGTTGCATCGTGCAATCAAATATTTGATTGCGAAAGAAAACGGCACGAATAAAGATCGCTGGACACCGACCGGCGGCTATCATTATTCCTTTGATGATATGGATGTGCTGGGCGAACAGTGCTCCATGACAGAGCGCCGAGCTGATGATGCAACCCGCGATGTGGCCGATTGGCTCAAGTGTGAATATATGCAGGACCACGTCGGTGATGAATTTGACGGGGTGATCGCCAATGTGACCGGCTTTGGTTTCTTTGTGCGGCTCAATGAGCTGAACATTGATGGCCTGGTGCATATTTCGAATCTGGATAATGACTACTATCAGTTTGATCCGATTGGTCAGCGCCTGGTGGGGGATGCATCCGGGAAGATCTATCGTCTGGGTGATGCCGTACAAGTGAAGGTGGCGGCCATCAACCTCAACGATCGCCAGATTGATTTTGAACTGGTGGGCGGTGGCCGACAAGTTCGCCGGAAAGGCAAAACAGCTCAGACCCGAGAGAAGCAACAGCGGATGCGGAAAGCAGAAGGGTTGAAGCGTCAGAACCTGAAAGTATTCCGGGTCGAAGACGGTGAAGCCCAGCAGGAGCACCGGACGGAAGCAAAAAAAGAGCGTAGCTCCGTGCGTCAGCAACTGAAATCGGGTATGGTGCCGCGGCCGGACAGTGAAGACGGCAAGAAAGACAAGAAAGATAAGAAAGACAAGAAAAAAGATAAGGCGAAAAAGAAATCGGTCAAAGCGCGCAAGCAGCGGGCCGGTAAGAAAGAACGAGCGGCGAAGAAGAACAAATAATGCGTAATGATATGATTTTCGGCATTCATGCCGTGAGCGCAGTGCTGGGTTCCGACCCGGCACGTTTCATTGAAGTCTTTGTGCTGAAAGGCCGTCAGGACGAGCGTTTGCTGCCGCTGCTCAATGAGCTGCAGCGTTTGGGCGTGACGATTCAGCAAACGGGCCGTAAAGCGTTGGATGACAAAGCCGATGGTGGCAGCCATCAGGGGATTGTGGCCCGTGTGAAGCCGGGTAAGCAGTACAACGAAAACGATCTGGATGACATTGTGTCTCAGGGCGAGAATCCGTTATTACTGGTGCTGGACGGCGTGACCGATCCTCACAACCTTGGCGCCTGCCTGCGTAATGCAGATGCTGCCGGTGTTGCCGCCGTGATTGTGCCCAAAGATCGGGCTGCACAACTGAACGCTACCGCCTCGAAAGTTGCCTGTGGTGCGGCAGAAGTGGTGCCTTTGATTCGGGTGACGAATCTGGCTCGTACCCTGCGGGCGCTGCAGGAAAAAGGCGTCTGGGTTGTCGGAACCGCCGGTGAAGCGACGCATGATGTGTTTCAGAGCAAACTGACCGGTCCATTAGCCATTGTGATGGGTGCTGAAGGGGAAGGCATGCGTCGTCTGACTCGTGAGACCTGTGACGATCTGATTAAAATCCCGATGGCTGGTTCTGTCTCCAGTCTGAATGTTTCCGTGGCGACCGGCATCTGCCTGTTTGAGGCCGTGCGACAGCGTCAGGGATAAGCGAATCTCAGTGCACGCCGTGCCTGACTGCCAGCTGAAGCGCCACCCAATTGGGTGGCGTTTTCTATGGGATAGAAAAAGATCGCTGATTGGTGCTCGGCAGCCACAGTTTTAGTTGCGCTTGTCGGTGTAATTCTGTACTATCTCGCGCCTAAATTCTCGGTTTTATACCCTTAGTTCCTTGCTTCCCCAGGATAACCGAGCCGAACAGGGAAGCTGAATAATCCGTAAGGAGCAACAAATGCGTCATTACGAAATCGTATTTATGGTGCACCCTGATCAAAGCGAGCAAGTTGCTGGCATGATCGAGCGTTACACTGGTGCTATCAAAGATTCTGGCGGTCAGATCCACCGTCTGGAAGATTGGGGCCGTCGTCAACTGGCTTACCCAATCAACAAACTGCACAAAGCTCACTACGTTCTGATGAACGCTGAAGCAGAGCAGTCTGTTATCGACGAGCTGGAGTCTAACTTCCGCTTCAACGACGCAGTGATCCGTAACATGATCATGCGCACTAAAGGCGCTATCACTGAGCCATCTCCAATGATGAAGGCTAAAGAAGAGCGTGCCCCACGTCGTGAAGAGCGTGCAGAAGCACAATCTGAAGACGAAGCTGCAGCTGAGTAATCATTGAATGACCAATCGTCTGGAGTTGTCTGGCACCATTGCCAAGCATCCCAAACGAAGTCAGTCCCCGGCCGGCGTACCTCATTGTCACTTTGTGCTTGAGCATCGTTCCAGTCAGGTGGAAGCGGGCTTACCCCGTCAGGTGTATTGTTACATCAACGTGGTAGTCAGCGGCAAAGGTCAGCAAATACTCACTCAAGATTTAGCTGTCGGAAGCAGCATTAAAGCCGGGGGATTCATCTCGTGGCAAACCGGCCGGAATGGCATTGGTAAGTTAGTGTTGCACGCCGATCACATTGAAAAAATTTAGTTCAGGAGATAAGCCCATGGCACGTTTCTTCCGTCGTCGTAAATTCTGCCGTTTTACAGCAGAAGGCGTACAAGAGATTGACTACAAAGACGTAGCAACTCTGAAAAACTACATCACTGAAGCTGGTAAAATCGTACCAAGCCGTATTACCGGTACTCGTGCGAAGTACCAGCGTCAGCTGGCACGCGCTATCAAGCGTTCACGTTACCTGGCTCTGCTGCCATACACTGACAAACATCAGTAATTGGCCGGTTTCATTAAGTTTAAGAGGACAAGATAATGCAAGTTATTCTACTTGATAAAATCGGTAACCTGGGCAGCCTTGGTGATCAGGTAAACGTTAAAGCTGGTTATGCTCGTAACTTCCTGATCCCTCAGGGTAAAGCAGTTATGGCGACTAAAGCGAACGTTGAAGTGTTCGAAGCACGTCGTGCTGAGCTGGAAGCAAAAGTTGCTGAGCAACTGTCTGCTGCTCAAGCGCGTGCTGAGAAAGTTAGCGCTCTGGAAGCCGTTGTGATTGCTTCTAAAGCGGGTGACGAAGGTAAACTGTTCGGTTCTATCGGTACGCGTGACATCGCTGACGCTGTGACTGCAGCTGGCGTTGAAGTAGCGAAGAGCGAAGTACGTCTGCCAGAAGGTGCACTGCGCACAACTGGCGAATTTGAGATCAGCCTGCAGCTGCACTCTGACGTATTCGCAACCGTAAACGTGAACGTTGTTGCTGCTGAGTAATCAGTCGTAATTTCGTCCATAAAAAAACCAGCCTCCGGGCTGGTTTTTTTGTCTCTGAAGCCCGGTAAAACGTGGCAGGAGAAACGGCTCAGTATTGGAACAGCAGATTAATGGTCATGGTGCCATCGCGTTTTTGCAGGCCGTCCGGAACCCAGCTGTTCAGCTTTTGGGTATTACTGAGTTTGATGGCGATGTGCTCTGAAATCGCACTGGTCATCGAGACCTGACTTTCCAGTGTGCTGTTGCTGTTTCCTGCAATGCCGGTCAGCTTAAAGCTGAGTTCGACATCTTTTGACGGCTTCCAGATCATCCGGGTACTGCCCCGCAGGATCAGTTCATCGACCGTTTCCGGCACGATGATGTCATCATCGTCAATCTCGTCGATATTGGGTTCCTGATGGCGATAACCCGGTCCCGCTTCGACTTCCATCAGCAGGTTTTCCAGCCGGAATACCCGGTAACCAATACCGGTCGCCAGAGTGAAATCTTTGAAATACGGGCCATACTTATCGTCGATGTAGCTGGTGTTGCCCAGTACATAAGCACGTTCGTTAATAATGAAGTCGCTTTGCAGCTCCATCTGGCCTTTGCGTTTCTCTTCTTCACCATCCTCTTCGGCCAGCAGATACTTGGCTTCGACCTGTTGGCGGAACTGATCTTTTACATAGGTCAGAGCCAAACGGGTATTGAGTGATTTTGTATTCGAGTTGCCGGAGAGCGACTGATACCCCAGTTCCAGTTCACTGGTCCAGGGGGATGTGATGGGCGGTAGTTCAGGTACATCCTCAGCACTGGCATGGGGAGCCAGAAGCAGACCTGCAGTCATCGCTGAAAGCAGTATGCAAGATTTTGCCAAGTGTCCTCCCAACTACTGACACAAGAAATGACAACTGGCACACAAAAAAGTGCGGATCAGCATAAGCGCGCAGTCTAGCCTAAAAATGTCAGCGAATCGTCAGGATGTCAGGGGATTCGGCATATATTTTCCTGAACTGCCGTAAGATTAGGCAGGGTGAATATTTGCGGGTCTTTTTTGATGCGACGGCTGCCTGCTGGCAAGGATGTTCAGGTATACTAACCGACCGGATTCAGTTCAATCGTGCAAGTGGTTATGGCAGAAAACAGTAAATCCAATCGAGCAAAAGACAGTCAGATGGACGCCATCAAGATGCCGCCTCATTCTCTGGAAGCAGAACAGTCGGTCCTTGGCGGCCTGTTGCTGGATAATGAGCGCTGGGACAGCGTCGCCGAAAAAGTTGTCTCGCGAGACTTCTACAGTCGTCCGCACCGGATGATTTTTGAAGCCGCTGCCGGGCTGCTGGAATCAGGTCAGCCTTTGGATCTGATTACGCTGTCGGAGCGGTTGGAACAGCTGGATCAACTGGACGATGTCGGCGGTTTTGCGTATCTGGCTGAGCTGGCAAAAAATACGCCTTCTGCGGCAAACATTATTGCCTATACCGACATTGTGCGTGAGCGCGCATTGATACGTGACATGATCGGCGTGGCGAATGAAATTGCGGATGCCGGCTATGATCCGCAGGGCCGTACCAGTGAAGAATTGCTGGATATGGCAGAAAGTAAGGTGTTTGCCATTGCCGAACAGCGGACCAATGAAAATGAAGGTCCGCAGAATGTTGATTCCATTCTTGAGAAGACGCTGGAGCGGATTGAGCTGCTCTATCAGTCGCCGCAGGATGGTGTAACCGGGGTTTCAACCGGTTTTACCGATCTGAATAAGAAAACCGCCGGTCTGCAGGGCTCAGATTTGATCATCGTGGCGGCCCGTCCGTCGATGGGTAAAACCACCTTTGCGATGAACCTGTGTGAAAATGCCGCGATGGAGCAGGAAAAGCCAGTGCTGATCTTCTCACTGGAGATGCCCGCGGAGCAAATCATGATGCGTATGCTGGCGTCGCTGTCTCGGGTGGATCAGACCAAAATCCGGACCGGCCAGCTGGACGACGAGGACTGGGCTCGGATCTCGTCGACCATGGGCATCCTGATGGAAAAGAAAAACATGTACATCGATGACAGCTCGGGTCTGACACCGACAGAAGTTCGCTCCCGGGCCCGTCGTATCGCCCGGGATCATGGCGGACTCAGCCTCATCATGGTCGACTACCTGCAGCTGATGCGTGTACCGGGTCTGCAGGATAACCGGACCCTGGAGATTGCTGAAATCTCCCGCTCCCTCAAAGCACTGGCGAAAGAACTGAATGTGCCCGTGGTTGCGCTGTCGCAGCTGAACCGATCGCTGGAGCAGCGGGCCGATAAACGTCCGGTGAACTCGGACTTGCGTGAATCCGGTGCCATCGAGCAGGATGCGGACTTGATCATGTTCATTTACCGTGATGAGGTATATCACGAAGACAGTGCACTCAAAGGCATTGCAGAAATCATCATCGGTAAACAGCGTAATGGTCCGATTGGATCCGTGCGTCTCACCTTCCAGGGCCAGTTCTCCCGTTTCGATAACTATGCTGGCCCGGCTTTTGATGATGAGTATTAATCTCTCCCAGCAGTAGGAAAAAGAATGAAAGCCGCGACCGCCTATATTGATCTTCAGGCCCTGCGCCATAATGTCAGTCTGCTCAGACAGCAGACGCCGGGCTGTAAGTTGCTCGCGATGGTCAAAGCCAATGGCTATGGGCATGGTCTGGCGCAGGTGGCTGCGGGACTGCCGGATGCGGACGGATTCGGTGTTGCTCGTATTGAAGAAGCGCTGTCACTGCGCGCGGGCGGGGTGGTGAAGCCCATTTTGCTGATGGAAGGCTTTTACTGCCCAACCGATTTGCCGGTACTGGTGACCAATAATATTCAAACCGTGGTCCACACGCTGGAACAACTGGAAGCGCTGGAACAGGCGACACTGGATACGCCGGTGAAAGTCTGGCTGAAAATTGACAGCGGGATGCACCGCCTGGGGGTCCGGCCGGAAGAGTTTCAGCAGTTTGTCGACCGCTTACATGCCAGTCCGAATGTCGCGCAGCCGTTGCGTTATCTCAGCCATTTTGCCTGCGCTGATGAGCTGGACAGCCCGGTGACAGACACACAGATCCAGTCTTTCCTGACCCTGACACAAGGCTGCCGCGGAGAGCGTTCGCTGGCCAACTCCGCCGGGATTCTGGCCTGGCCGGACAGTCATCTCGACTGGATTCGTCCGGGCATCATCATGTATGGGATTTCTCCGTTTGCAGAAGAAAGCCACTCGGCGGCATCTTTCGGCATGACGCCTGTGATGACGCTGACTTCCAGTGTGATTGCCGTGCGGACCCTGAAGCAGGGGGAATCCGTGGGGTATGGCTGCACCTGGGTGAGTGAGCGTGATACTAAAATTGGCGTGGTGGCGATTGGTTATGGCGATGGTTATCCGCGCACGGCACCTAACGGGACGCCTGTACTCATCAATGGCAGACTGGTGCCGATTGCCGGTCGGGTGTCGATGGATATGATGACGGTCGATCTGGGGCCGGATGCTCTGGAGCAAGTCGGTGATGAAGCCGTTCTCTGGGGACAGGGATTGCCTGCGGAAGTGGTGGCGGCCCATGTGGGCACCATTGCTTACGAGCTGGTGACCAAACTGACCTCCCGGGTTGCGATGGCTTATCGGTGAGGAGGTGTCGGATGACACGGGATCACATCAAGCGTCACCCCGATCTCAAACCTCTGCAAGGTGTATTACGACAAGCCGCGGCGATTGCTGCGGCTTGTTTGTTTTCGTCGGGTATTCATGCTGCGGATGATGGCGTCAAAGTGAATACAGGCCAATATGAAGCCGATGGTGAGCTGAGCTGGGCGAAGGATTATGCCATGGTCCCGTTTGCTTTTTATACTGATAACTTTGGCTTTGCGGTGGGCATGGCCGGTGTGGTGAAAGGGGCATTTCAGCCGCAGGCATCTCTGTTTGGTGCGGGGGTCAAAGGCAGCAGCGGGAGCTGGCTGACCTATTTTCGGGGAGATAACTTCCGCCTTAATGAACAGAGCCGCTGGTTGTTCGGGGCGGAAATCTACAATGCTGATTTTCAGGACACAGATTTCTATCTCGGCGAGGCAGCCGACAATGATTCCACCCGGCAGGATGCGCTTAACACAAATGCTCAGGATGCCCGCTATCGGTTATTCGCCCGATATATTTTTCCACTCGGATCTGCCACAAGTCATCCGTTAGCCGCACTGGCGCTCAAGCGGCCACTGACGGGCAGTACGCCTTGGGACAGCGGTATCACTTCTCTGGAATTCCGTCCTTTTTATCAATGCCGCCGCTATGACGATCGTCATGCGTTACCCCCCACTGAATTTTCAGAAACAGAGGAAGTCTGGGCGCTGGAAACACGGCTGGAGTGGGACAACCTCAATCATGAACATAATCCCAGTGAGGGCTCACACAGTTTGCTGACGGTGACGGCTGATCCCGGCAGTTCTGCTCGGGAAAGCTGGTGGCAGTGGGAACTGAGTCAGAGCTGGTTCTGGGATATGGGACCCGCCGGTGACTGGTTCGATCAGCAAGTCATTGCGTTCAATGCCTACCTCTCGGATGTACCCAGCTGGAATGACAGCGAACAGGTTCAGGG
This sequence comes from Photobacterium sp. 1_MG-2023, assembly GCF_030547945.1. Classification (NCBI taxonomy): domain Bacteria; kingdom Pseudomonadati; phylum Pseudomonadota; class Gammaproteobacteria; order Vibrionales; family Vibrionaceae; genus Photobacterium; species Photobacterium sp. 1_MG-2023. The sequence goes on from NZ_JAUORR010000024.1 coordinate 25,109, forward strand.
GGAAACGCGCTATCACCGGCCGCCGGAGTTTGCCCGGGCCAGTCTGGGAGGATTGTTTCGCTTGCGCAGCTATCCGGGGGGTCGCTTCAGCGACCGTAGCGCACTGAGCTACAGCCTGGAATATCGTGTCATGCCGGAGTGGCAACCCCTGAGTGTCTGGCCAGTGTTCGAATGGTATGACGTGCCCTGGTGGCAGTGGGTCGTTTTCGGAGATTTGGGCCGGGTGGCGGGTGAGTTCGATCTGAAGACCCTGAATCAGGAGATGCGCTGGAGTGCGGGGGGCGCGGTACGGTTTCAGGTGGAGGGGATCGTGGTGCGCGCCGAAATGGCCTGGGGAGAAGAAGAAAGCAGTTTTAACGTCATGGTGAATCAGCCGTTCTGAGCGCGGTGCTTCAGCAAATTGGTTACTGTTTGTCTTTCTTGTGAAGGGGGGAGGTAAGGCGAGGTGACCGGGCACCAACGCCAAATCTGTGCACACGCACGAACTCACTCCTGACCCTCCCCTTGCCAAGGGGAGGGAAACGTAAGACTCGCAGCAAACTCAGTCAGTCTTTCCCCCTTTTCAAGGGGGGAGGCTAGGCGGGGGTATCCATTCAAATCAGAAGCCGCGCAGCTGGATCCGGCGCAGGAATTCGGTCATCACGCGGTCGTAGAGCAGATCACCCAGAAAGGCATCTTCCACGCGGTGGTCGATACTCGGGTTGTCATTGATCTCAATCACCACGACCTGACCATTCACTTCTTTCAGATCGACGCCGTACAGGCCGGAACCAATCTGGTTGGCGGCTTTGAGCGCTACATCAATTACGTTCTTCGGCACTTGCTTCAAATCCAGCGTTTCAAAGCCGCCGGAGCTGACCCGGCCGCTGTTGTGGTGCTGGTAAATCTGCCAGTGGCCGCGGCTCATGAAATACTTACAGGCAAACAGTGGCTGACGGTTGATCACTCCGATCCGCCAGTCGAAATCGGTCGGCAGAAATTCCTGCGCTAAGATCAGCGTACTGCGGGCAAAGAGCGTATCCATTTGCGTCAGCAGTTCGTCGCGGTTTTTCACCTTGACCACGCCCACCGAGAAGGCACCATCCGGCACTTTCAGCACCATCGGGTAGCCGATTTCATTCTCGGCCTGATCAAGCCAGCCGGGGTCGAAACTTTTCAGCACCGCACTTTTCGGGGTCGGCACTTTATGTAAACGCAGCAGCTCGGTCAGGAACACCTTGTTGGTGCACTTCATGATGGATTCCGGATCATCCATCACGACCAGTCCCAGCTTCTCGGCTGTTTTCGCGAACCGGTAGGTGAAATTACCGATGTTGGTGGTGGCGCGGATAAACAGACCGTCAAATTCACCCAGCCGTGACAAATCATCCGGCGTGATGGTTTGCAGGCGCATGCCCAGCCGCTTGGCTGCTTTTTTGAAGTTGCTCAGTGCCGTGCTGTCGGATGGTGGCATCTTCTCGTTCGGATCAATCAGCAGCGCCAGATCATAACGGGCATTTTTGTTTGGTTTTGGCGAACGCCAAACCTTGTTCGAAAAGCGCTCCAGTGCCTCTGCGAACAAATCCTGCTCCGGATCAGTCAGATCCTGAAAAGGATAGGGAGTGATCTGATCCACCTGCCAGTGGGCATCTGAACGACGAATGGTGACTTTAATGACAGGCACCATGAAATGTTCGAACAGGCGGCGTGCAATTTTCTCAAAGCCCGGCACCTTGGATTGGCCAAAATATATTTTTTCTTCTAACTGTTCCCCCGGTGACAGCAACTGGCTGGCAAATGCCTTTTCCAGTTGGTCTGATGGTACCGACAACAAAAAAGGCTGAGACAAATCATTGATTGTCATTACCCTTGGTATCACCCGGTGTCCGCGCGCTTCCGCCATCAGTGAGCAGTAATAACCGCTGCTCATGTAGCCGTAGTCACGGCACAGATTGATGACCTGAGTGGCTTTGTTTTCACAAAAAGCACCCTGCTGTAAATATGTGTCTACAGTGACAACCCTGTCGGAGGGAAAGTACTGCCGCCAGTCACTGTCGTTGTCGGTAATAATGAGGACTTTAGTCATCTTATGGTTCACCTATAGCCTTACGGCTAATTTTGGGATTAAATCGAACCAGTCCACTCAAGCGTGAATCAGTCCATGATAGTCCGAATTGCACAGCTCTATGATCTAGCCAGTTTAAATACTCTTGAGGCTCAGCTGTTTGACGGGGATCGAATTTCGCCCCGTCAGATGCGGCGGTTTATTGTATCGCCTCAGAGTGTGTTGTTTATCGCGGAAGATGAAGGCCGCATTGCTGGTTACGGGCTGGTGTTGTTTCACCGCGGTACCCAGTTGGCACGGTTGTATTCCCTCGCCGTCGATCCCGTTTACCGAGGCAGGCATATTGCCCAGCAGTTGCTTTCTGCATGTGAAGCGGCGGCACTGGAAAACGGTTTCAATACATTAAGGCTGGAAGTGCGGAATGACAATGTCGCTGCGCGAAATCTCTATGAAAAATGCGGATATAAACCATTAAAAGTTTTAATCCATTATTACGACGATCTGGCGGATGGACTCCGGATGCAAAAGCGTCTGAGCCCGATAGAAGCCAAGCATCTGTTGCCGTTGCCTTTGTATGTTCAGACCACTCCGTTTACCTGCGGACCCGCATGTTTGATGATGAGCCTGGCGTATGTGGATCCGCAGGTGCAGCCCAGCCGTCAGTTAGAGATGCAACTGTGGCGGGAAGCCACCACCATTTTCATGGCATCCGGCCATGGCGGATGCAGCGGTCATGGTCTGGCACTGGCGGCATCTCGCCGGGGATGTACCGTTGAACTCTGGACTCAGTCGTTATCCACGCCTTTTATTGACAGTGTGCGGGATCCGAAAAAGAAAGACATCATTGAACTGGTGCATCAGGATTTCTGTCAGCAGCTGGATGCGGCCAGCATTCCTGTCGTGGATGCGATGCCGACGGTCGAACAGGTTGAAAACTGGCTCAAGCAGGGATATTGCCTGCTGATGCTGATCAGCACTTATCGGTTTAATGGCAGCAAAGAGCCGCATTGGATCGTGCTGAGCGGGGTCAGTGAGCAGTTCTTTTTCTTTCATGACCCTTATGCGGAAGACGAAACGGATATCGGCCACCGGGCTCATATTCCGCTCAACAAGGCTGGGTTGAGTCAGGTACTGGGTTTCGGCCGTCAGAAACACACGGCGTGTGTGGTGATCCACCCCTGAACTTCTGAGATGCAGAATTCGGATGACAGAAAAGGCCGCAGTTGCGGCTTTTTCTGTGCCTGGCCGGAGGGGGTTAAATATTTGGCTGGACGGTTCTGATTGCCCCGGTTCGGTGAAGGTTCAGGATTTCACTCACGAAAACCACGTAGAGGTAAGGCATCAGCAGTGAAGAGACAAGAATAAAGCTGAATTTGTATCGTAAAGGCATCTTCTGCTTGTGTCCCTGATCGAAAATCGTCGAGCCGGTAAAGATAAAAAATACAATGGTGTAGATTGTCGCCAGATAACCCAGAGCCATATAGGTTGATGTGACAAGAGTATATACATTTTCCATATTGCATCTCCTGTAGAGGTGATTCATTCAATGTTGGTTTGGCTGACGGGCTGTGACTTCCTGACCCAGCCTGATGTCAGCGAATAGCATCTTGTTTCAGTGAAAGTGCTGGTGGCAGATGTCGACCACACTGCGGAAATCAGCTGCCATCCAGGTTGGGCTGGCTGTTTGAAGCGCGGCTTCAGAATGGATGCCGTAATTCACCGCAATGGCTTTGCAGCCAAGGTGATTCGCCATCAAAATGTCATGGGTGGTGTCCCCCACCATCAGGGCCTGTTCTTTTTCGGCTCGGAAGTGAGCCAGGATTTTCTGCCCGGATTCCGGGGCTGGTTTTTTCTCACGGACTTCATCGGCGCACACAACCACGTCAAATAAATCTGCGATACCGGCTGCGGCCAGTAATGCGTTGGCACTACGTGAGAATTTATTGGTGGTGACAGCAAGATTGAAATGGTGATCTTTCAGGTTTCGCAGTCCTTCATCGACCCCGGGAAAAAGCAACGTTTTGGCGGCGGGGAGAATTTTCTCCCGGAACTGACGCTGATACTCCGCAACGCAATCCGCCACAACCGGGATGTCTTCCGGTTGATTCAGAAGATTGGCAAAGGCTTTCTCCAGCGGTAAACCGATGGTGTCGCAGATAACCTGATTCTCCAGTACTGGCAACTGCATGGCTTCAAAGGTGGCATTAAACGCTGTGGCAATTGCCTGCGCGGTATCGAACAGTGTGCCATCCAGATCAAACATGATGACAGGGGAATGTTGTTTCATTAGTCAGTCCTTCAGTGACCCAATTGCCCCGGCTCCACCGGGGCATGATGGCGATTAATAGTCAGGTTGTTTGATCAGGTGCTGGTGTTTTGATTCGATTTCAGGCTGATAGACAGCGGCAGACCAGTCCTGTGGGGGGATGCTTTCCATCGCAATTGAGATCACTTTTTCATCACACTGGAGTGCGTTCTGAATCGCGGTCGTGATCGCGTCGGATAAACCTTGCTTCTGTTCCTGCGTGAGTTCTGCTGGAAAATGTTTGATGGAAACGTGTGGCATGGTTCTCTCCTTGTTACATACCAAATGGGAAGTTTTGCATTTCTTCTTGAAGTGCTTCGCGGACCGAACCCAGTGCTTTCGCATAGGCCAGCAGCGACTTGACTGTATAGCGTGCCCGGCTGTCGAACAGTTCGTCACTGACCGCTTTATCGGATAACAGCAGGCTTTCGCAGTGACGGAAAATCAGATGATCCGGGATAAAACAGGCGTGATTATTTTTACTGCCGGTCATCCGCAGTTCACTGATTGGATAAACGCCGTTCACGCTTGCGGAAACACTGGCGAGCAGCACTGGCTTATGACCCAGCTCTTCCGAGGTACACAGCATCATGAAGTTCTTGAGGGCTGGCGTTACCATGCCATGCCATTCGGGTGTAATCAGTACAATGGCATCGGACTGTTTCAGCTCTGAAGCGAGGGTTCTCCAGTCACGCCATTCTTCGCTGGCATTCCAGACCCCCTCATTCCATAACGGGAAATCAAGGGTACTCAAATCCATGATGTTCACGTCCTGAAAGCCTTCAATATGAGCCAGATGTTGTAAATAGGTTGCGGCTTTCAGACTGTATGAGTTCTTTCGGTGGCTTCCTGAAATAATGCTGAGTTTCATTGTTCTGTTCCCTTATCGCTGTGAAGATGTTGTCGGTGCAGTCATTGGCACAGACGGTTGTTTTGGAGCCTGTGGACGCGCCATGTAAACCGAGACAATAATGGCAATGGATCCCACGAGCTGAAGTTGAGTAAATGACTGACCGAGGATGACATAGCCCAGCAGACAGGCTGACACTGAGCTGAGGAACCCAAGGAAAGACGTCGTGACCGGATTGAGTTTCTCGATGCCACGGAACCAGACAAAGTAACCAAAGACCCCGCCCACCAGGCTCAGATAGGCATAACCAGAGATATTCAGGAGTGTCAGTGCCTCAGGAAAATCTTCATACCAAAGCGCAACAGGCAGCAGCATCAGGCCACCCAGTGTCAGCTGCCAGCCTGTGAAGCCCAGCAGAGACATGTCTTGAGGACGCCCCCAGTGTTTGGTCAGTAAAATCCCCAGTGCCATGCTGCACGTACCGATTAAGCCGAATAAAACGCCCCACCAGTTCAGTTCAACGGCACTGTTCAGGACCAGCAGGCTAATCCCGGAGACACCAACCACGGCAGAAAGAATATGGGTCAGGCTGAGTTTGTTTTGAAAGAATATGGCGCCCAGACCCATAACAATTAACGGCTGTATCGACATGACCAGTGCTGCGAGCCCCCCGGGTAAGTAGTAAGCAGCAGCAAACAGGCAATAGAAGAACAGACCAATGTTGAGTAACCCGAGCACAGCGATTTTTCCCCACCACATGCCCGTTGGACGGATTTTGCAAAACATCAGCAGAATCAGTCCCGCGCCAAGGGCCCGGATCACGGATGCCAGTAGGGGCAGGTTATCCGGCAGTAATTCTGTGGTGACGATATAAGTGCTGCCCCAGACGATGGGTGCCAGAGCGGTCAAAGCCACATCCATAAGGGTCTGATATTTATTCATGGGTTTGTCCTAGATAAGTTCCAAAATAACGGTCACCAAAATCGCCGATGCCAGGTCGCATAAAGGCCTCTTCATTCATAGCGTCTTCTACAGACGAGGTGACCAACTGAATGGCAGGATGTGTCGTCAGCAGCCGATCCAACCCAGCAGGGGAAGTCAGGAAGTTCACGACAATGATGTTTTCGATGGCGACGCCATGTTCCAGTAACACATCAATCGCTTTCAGTAACGAGCCACCGGTTGCGAGCATCGGCTCAAACAGCAAGACTGTTTGCTGAGCGATTGTCGGTGGAAAATGACAGTAAAAATATTCAGGTAATTTCGTGACTTTATCCCGCTGAATCAGAATCTTCCCGATAGGTTGTTCTGGAAACATCTGTTTAAACTCACCTTCCATGCTTTCACCAGCGCGGATAACGGAAACACCGCAGATGCCTTGTGATAGCGCTTTTCCCGGATAGATATCGCCGATAGGTGTGGTGACAGACTGATCTGAATAGGGCAATAATTCCGAAGCTTTTATCAGTAACTGACGAATCACCTGATCACTGAAATGCGTGAACGTCCTTAAGTCAGCATGTTTGTCACGGATCTTCGTATGCAGATAGGTCAGATAGGGCGTGACGGGTAAGACATGAACTTTTCCTTGGTGATGCATAACACTTTTCCTTTTGGCGCTTGTTACTGACAAAATTGGTGGTAGAATGCCTGTGGCTTTCCTTTGAGTATCTTTCGTAAAAGATATGTTTTTAAAGATACTCATGAAAAATCTCTTTTTCAAGTATCTTTTTGAAAAAATAGTTTAAGGAGTAACAATGCAATACGATCATGTAGACCGATTACTGGTGCAGTGGCAGCATCAGCGGCCAGATCTGGACTGCTCACCGATGGGGGTGGTTGGCCGACTCAGCCGTATGAGCAGAATCATTGACAAGAAAATTAATAAAGTATTTAAAAACAATGCCTTGAGCTCTGTTGAGTTTGATATCTTAGCTACGCTGAGACGCTTCAATGAACCGATGACACCAACGGAGCTATATCAGACACTGATGCTGTCATCCGGCGCAATGAGCACACGCATTGAGCAGTTAGTGAAGCGGGAATTGATTGAACGTATTGCCAGTCCGGAAGACAGAAGAAGCTGTAGTGTTGTCCTGACAAAAGAAGGTAAGTTTCTGATTGATAAGGTTCTTGAAGAGCATGTTATCAATGAGAAAGCCATCCTCGATCCGCTGACAGACGAGCAGCGGGAGCAACTAGCCAATTTACTCAGAGCCTGGCTACTGAACAACGAATCCTAATACCAATCGCAGTGAATCACTGGTCATCCTAGCTTGTTAAAATGTTCGATGGCTGCGTTAATTTTTTATTGTGGAACAACAGGTTATCTAAAAGTCTGCCTTGTTCTCAAACATTTTTTCCACGCTATTTCTGCTCATTGACTTACTTAGATTGGTATAATCTTTCAGCCTGCAATCCTGCAGGCTTTTTTCTACCTTCAATTCCTTTTTTAGTAATTTTCCAGCTAAGTATCTTTTTAAAAAGATGCTTGACAAAATGTAGCATGCCGGTATCTTACTTTCGTGACTACCAATTGCATATAGGGAAATTAAATTGCTATGAGTACTTTATTACACCTGTCTGAGACTCAATCGGGCCGACATTCAGAGAAACACACGATCATCAATCAGCCCTGTTTGTTCACGATGCTGAACGGTCAGGTGGAAGCGCACCCTGAGCAGATTGCCGTACGGGACTCTGAAACTGCTGTTGATTATGCTGCCTTTCAGGCGTTGATTCATCGGAATGCACAGCACATCAATCAACGGATTGAAACACATGAACCGTGTATCGGACTCTTTTGTGACCCGTCTGTAGAAATGGTAACAGGGGCGTGGAGTATTCTGGCATCCAATCATGCTTATCTTCCTTTGGCCCCTGAATATCCGGAAGAAAGAATCCGGTATATGGTTGAAGACTCAGGGGTTCAGGTGATCCTCACTCAGGCGCACCTGAAAGCCCACTTACAATCGATTGTTCCCCGTCATATCACGGTGTTGACTCAGTCTGAACTGGAGAGTACCGGTGAAGGTGATTCGGCACAGGCAGTGGGTGCTGATCTTCAGTATGAAGACCGGCTGGCCTATATCATTTATACCTCGGGCAGTTCAGGCAAGCCGAAAGGTGTGATGGTGACTTACGCCAATATTTCGCACCAGATTGCCTTCATGAAAAACCAGTTTGGTTTTGATCAGCATGATCGGATCCTGCAGAAAACCCCGGCCAGTTTTGATGCGGCGCAATGGGAAATTCTGGCGCCCGCATTTGGTTGTCAGGTTGTGGTGGGCCCCAAAGATTGCTACCGCGACCCGGATGCCATGATTGAAACACTGCTGAATCATGATGTTTCTGTGCTGCAGTGTGTTCCGACACTGCTGCAGGCGCTGGTGGATCATCCGTTGTTCACAGACTGCCTTGGCTTGAAACAGGTGTTCAGTGGTGGTGAAACACTTACGCGCAATCTGGCCAGAGAATTTTTCGAGCGTCTGCCACATGCTGAGCTGACGAATCTGTACGGGCCGACTGAGTGTACGATCAACTCCTCTACTTTCACACTTTCTCAGGCGTCACTGGCCAACTATCCGGATGCAATTTCAATTGGTAAACCAGTCGCGAATACTTTGTACCATGTACTGAGAGAAGACGGTCAGCCCGCGGAAATCGGTGAAATTGGTGAATTGCATATTTCTGGGGCTCAGGTTGCGAAAGGCTACTATCACCGTCCGGAAATGACTGCTGAAAAGTTTGTTGCCAACCCGAGACCTTATCTGGCCGGTCATGAGGTGATGTATAAAACCGGAGATCTGGTGAAACAGGACATGCAGGGTAATACGCATTTTGTCGGCAGGGCAGATAGCCAGATCAAGCTGCGGGGTTACCGGGTCGAACTCGATGAAATTCGTCTGGCGATCGAAAATCATCAATGGGTCAAAACAGCAGCCATGGTGGTTAAAAATGATCCGCGGACCGGCCATCAGAATTTAATTGCCTGTGTGGAACTGGATGAAAGACAAGCGGCTCTGATGGATCAGGGCAATCATGACAGTCATCATCAGTCAAAATCGAACAAGCTTCAGGTCAAGGCACAATTATCGAACTCAGGCTGTCGTGATCTGACCCACTGTGACACAGAGGATATCCTGCCTTTGCCAGGGAAAACAGCAACGGCAGCGCAACGAGCGAATGCCTTTGGCCGCAAGACTTACCGTTTCTTTGAAGGTCAGGTTCCTGTGTCCAAAGCGATGTTGCTGAACATGCTGGAACGTCAGCCGGTGCCAGCCAAATTTGCCGGCAATGTCGACTCGCTTTCAATGGCGGCGTTTGGTGGTCTGCTGAGAAACTTTGGTCAGTTTATCAGTGAAGAGCGCCTGCTGCCGAAATATGCCTATGCATCGCCCGGTGCCCTGTATGCCACACAAATGTATTTTGAGATCAACGGAGTACTGGGGATGGCTTCAGGGATTTACTACTATCATCCCGCACAGCATTGCCTGGTCAGAGTTCACACATTGCCAGCACAGTATCCCCCAACGCTGAATGTGCATTTCATCGGAAAGTACGGTGCCATTGAGCCCGTGTATAAGAACAACATTCTGGAAGTCCTGGAAATGGAAACCGGACATATGCTGGGCGTGTTTGATGAATTACTGCCCGAACATGGCCTGTCATTACTTCAAGATGTGTCTGCCACACGTGATACTTTGCCCGCCTGGTATGACGGCAAAAGCGAGGACTTTTACCTCGGAAGTTACCGGTTTGAGGCATACCAGCTAACCCAGCAACCCGCCAGTCCGCAATATCTGGTGCAGGTGCATGGGGACAAAGTTGAGGGGCTTTCATCCGGTCTTTATCAATACCAGCATGGTGATTTGCAGTGGCTGAGTGACCAGATGCTGCAAAAGCGTGATGTGATTGCTATCAATCAGAAAGTGTTCGAGCGCGCCAGCTTCGGTGTCGGACTCGTTTGTCATGGCGAAGAGACGGACAATCATTACATTCATCTGGGACGAGCACTTCACCGTTTGCAGAGTAATACCGCTCTGATTGGGATCATGTCTTCCGGCTACAGTTCCAAAACCAATCATGACCTGCCGGCTGCCGTGAAAATGAGAGCCATTCTTGCGGAGCAGGGGCTTCCGATGGACAGTTTCTATTTTGGTGTTGGCGGGCCGGTCAGTGAAGCACAGTACTTCAGTGAAGGCATGCACGAAGACCGTGTACATATGCAGGGCCCGACAGAGATCCTCAAAGACGAACTGGCCTTGCTGTTGCCGCAGTACATGATTCCGAACAAAGTGCTCCTGTTAAACAAACTACCGCAGACTGCCAACGGAAAAGTCGATTATCTGGCACTGAATCAGCTGGACGAGCTCAACCGGATGAATGCCGATCAAGCGCTGGTACCACTGACCACGGAGACGGAGCAGCAGGTTGGAGAGATTTGGTGCCGCGTTATGAAGTGGGAATCTGTTTCTGCCACGGATAACTTCTTTGAAGCTGGCGGGAACTCTCTGACTGCTGTTGCCCTGATCAACCGCATCAATGGCGCCTTTGGCATCAAAATGCCTCTTCAGGTCTTATTCCAGACGCCAAACGTCACAGGCCTGGCGCAATGGATTGATAACAATGTTTCGGAACAAAGCCCGTGTTCGAGACTGATTCGTCTGAATCAGCATGCTGACAATCCGGTTTTTTGTTGGCCGGGCCTGGGTGGATATCCGCTGAACCTGAAATTGCTCGCCAATGAGCTGGTTACCGAACGCGCTTTCTATGGGATTCAGGCTCAGGGAATCAATGCGGATGAATTACCGCTCGCGTCCATTCGTGATATGGCCAAAGCAGATATTCAGCAAATTAAAGCGGTGCAGCCGGAAGGTCCATATACCTTATGGGGATACTCCTTCGGGGCACGGGTCGCTTTCGAAACTGCCGCTCAAATGGAGGCTATGGGCGAGACTGTGGAGGCGCTCTATCTGCTTGCACCGGGTGCACCAGTCACCCAGATGGAAAGAGAGCAGGCATACACACATGAGGCCAGCTTTGAGAATCCGGTTTTTCTGGCCATCTTGTTCTCCGTATTTGCCCACAAAATTGAAGGTAGGCTGATGGATCGCTGTCTGGAATTGTGCCGTACGGAACATGATTTTGTGGCATTTATCTGTCAGCGTTTCCCGATGCTGCAACCCGATCTGGTGAAGCGCATTATTCGCATTGTCACCATGACTTATGGCTTTAGTTATCAGTTCGAAGAGCTGGCGAACCGCCGTTTGAATGCGCCGGTCACGATTATCAAAGCGCAGGATGACCATTACTCATTCCTGGAAAATGCCCCAGCCTTTAGCAGGGAAACACCGACATACCTTGAATTGCATGCCGATCATTATCAGGTATTGAAAGCCGCGGGTGTGCAGGAACTGAAGCAAAAATTGAATATCAAGAAATGAAGAATAAGGACAGAAGTATGAGCAAGCAAATGATAACACTTGAGTTTCACCCGGAAGTGAAAGCGGCACTTGAAGCGGGTCAGGCCGTGGTTGCACTGGAGTCGAATGTGATTACTCACGGGCTGGATTATCCGGATAATGTCACCACGGCGCTGAAAGTCGAAGCTGCCGTACGTGAAAGCGGCGCGATACCTGCCACAATCGGCATCGACAACGGTGTGGTGTTGGTCGGTATGAATCGAGAACAGATTGAGCGCTTTGCATCGACTCCGAATATACCGAAAGTCTCAAGCCGAGATCTGCCTTTCATTCTGGCTTCAGGGCGCATGGGAGCGACAACGGTTGCATCATCTCTGGTGATCGCCGAGCTCGCGGGTATCCCTTTCTTCAGTTCAGCGGGGATTGGCGGGGTTCACCGGGGAGCAGAAACCTCAATGGACATTTCTTCCGATTTGATTCAGTTCACACGATCTCAAGTCGCTGTCGTCTGTGCCGGCGCAAAGAATATTCTCGATATCGGCCTGACTCTGGAGTACCTCGAAACCCATTGTGTCCCAGTGGTTTCTTATCAGTCGGATGATTTTCCGGCGTTTTACTGCCAGAGCAGTGGATTTAAAAGTCCGGAGAGAATGGATCAGGCGGAAGAGATTGCCCGAGCGATTGAAATCAACCGGTCGCTCCCCGGTGCCGCTGGCCTGCTGATTACAACGCCGACCCGCGATGAGGATGCCATCGACAGTCAGGATATTCAGCTCGTGGTGCAAGCGGCTGTTGCACAAGCAGAAACAGAGGGCGTGACCGGAAACGCAGTGACGAAGTTCATCATGAAGGCCATCGAGAAAGCCACGGCAGGACGTTCTGCGGAAGCCAACAAGGCGGTGCTGATCAATACTGCCCGGGTGGCGGGTGAACTTGCCGTGGCACACAGCCGGTATCTGCGCCAGCAGCCATAACCAGAGAAGATGCATACGTTGTGGTTCTGAGTCAGTGCTGGATGAGCGGATGCGCAAGACTGGCCAGAACCAACTTGATATCTATTCATTCGTGATCGGCCTGTCCTGGCACGCAGGGATAATCAGGTATCGATCGCAAAAGCGACAGAGAAAATCCGGTTTGAAATGACTTTTTACAAAGATACTTTGATATAAGATTGATGCTGAGTATGCTTAAGTCAAACACATCAGTGAGGAAAACGCTGTGACAAAAACAGTTTTTATCAACAGCCCAAGTGACCAGCCATGTGAAAGCGACTCTGCGATGCACCTTTATCAGCAGATGGTGAGCATCGTCAGCTATATTAACCGTTTAAAACAGATTGAACTCAAATATCACCAGATCACCCCCAATGAGTTTGCGATTCTAGATGCTTTACAGAAGCACAGTACCGAAGGATATATGACGCCTTCCGGGCTTGCGTATTACACGGATGTGACCACCGGTACGATCACGGGACGGCTGGATTCTCTGGTCAGTAAGGCCTTAATCTGTCGTGATGCTGATCCGATCGATCGCCGCAGTGTCAGAATTCAACTGACGGAGAAAGGACAGGAGAGCGCGCTTCAATATCAAGAGGCACTGAATCAGATTTGCAAACGTACCTTTCATTCTCTCAGCCAGGCGGAACTCAGTCGTGTGCTGTCTCAGATCTCACTGGCGCTGAAAGCGTTCTGAGATACATCACGCAGATGAAGTGAATGCCTTTGCCATGAATGAGACATCCGGCTGAGCGTCAAAGAGGATACTTCTGCACGTTCAGCCAGACTGCTTTCTCAAGTCATCCCCCGCTTATACCAATCACAGTCAATCAGTGGTCATCCTAGCTTGTTCAAATGCTCAATAACGGCGTTAGATTTTTTGATTGTAGCATCAGGACTTATCTAAAAAATCCGCCTTGTTCTCAGACATTTTTCCTACGCTGTTTCTGATCTCTGACTGACTTTGATTGGTATTACAATCTGTTGTTCAGTTACATCAGCCCTTCGAACAGCACGGGGTCATCTTCTGCATGGTTACTGCTGAAGGTGCTGTCCGTCGGCTGCTTATTTCTCTTCGTTTCTTTCCGGCTGCAGCCGATTATTCCTTTCGCCTTCAGGTTTATAACCGCTATGATTGAGTCACCAAAAGCGTGACCTGGAGCAAGGCAGGGGGTGGTTTGTGGGTGGCATCATTCACAATAAGTTGTAAATTTACCAAAATATCGCCATGCTTATGGCCAGTTTGGCCGTGCTAACGCCGTTGATTCAGGAAATTATGGCAGCTGCCTTGTTTTTGCTGTCGTGAAAAAATAACACATCAGGAACGTCATTATGTTGAAAAACATTAACCCCACGCAAACCCCGGCCTGGAAGGCACTGACTGCTCATTTCGAACAGGCGCAGGATCTTCAGCTCAGTGAGCTGTTTGCAAAGGATCCGTCGCGGTTCGAGAAATTTTCTGCTGCGTTCGGCAACGATATCCTGCTGGATTATTCGAAGAACCTGATCACCGAAGAAACCCTCAGCAAGCTGTTTGAACTGGCGGATCAGACTGAACTGAAATCGGCAATCAGCGCGATGTTCAGCGGCGAGAAGATCAACCGGACGGAAGACCGTGCTGTGCTGCACGTGGCGCTGCGTAACCGCAGCAACACACCCGTGCTGTTGGATGGCGAAGACGTGATGCCAAACGTGAACGCGGTGCTGGAGAAAATGAAGCAGTTCTCCGATCGCATTATCGGTGGCGACTGGAAAGGATACACCGGGAAAGAAATTACGGATGTGGTCAACATTGGTATCGGTGGTTCTGATCTGGGCCCATACATGGTCTCTGAAGCACTGGCGCCTTACAAAACACGCCTGAGCCTGCATTTTGTTTCGAATGTTGACGGCACGCATATCGCGGAAACGTTAAAAAATCTGAATCCGGAAACCACACTGTTCCTGATTGCATCCAAAACGTTCACCACACAGGAAACCATGACCAACGCGCACTCGGCGCGGGACTGGTTCCTGGCTGAGGCCAAAGATGCCGCGCATGTTGCCAAGCACTTTGCAGCCCTGTCGACTAACGCTGATGCCGTGTCTGCGTTCGGGATTGATACCGCCAATATGTTCGAGTTCTGGGACTGGGTTGGTGGCCGTTATTCATTATGGTCAGCGATCGGCCTGTCGATTTGCCTGTCAGTCGGTTTTGACAACTTCGAAGCACTGCTGGCCGGTGCGCATGCCATGGACAAGCATTTCGCAGAAGCGCCGCTGACTGAAAACCTGCCGGTGATTCTGGCGCTGGTTGGCCTGTGGTACAACAACTTCTTTGGTGCAGAATCTGAAGCCATTCTGCCTTACGACCAGTACATGCATCGCTTTGCGGCATACTTCCAGCAGGGCAATATGGAATCCAACGGGAAGTCTGTCGATCGTGGCGGTTATCCGGTGGACTACCAGACGGGTCCGATCATCTGGGGCGAGCCGGGCACCAATGGTCAGCACGCGTTCTATCAGCTGATCCATCAGGGAACCAAGCTGATCCCATGCGACTTTATTGCGCCAGCCATCAGCCACAATGCTATCAGCGATCATCATCCGAAACTGATGGCTAACTTCTTTGCGCAGACGGAAGCGTTGGCATTCGGGAAAACCCGCGCTCAGGTCGAAGCTGAATTCGCCGCAGCCGGGAAGTCTCCGGAAGCGGTTGCTGAGCTGGTATCGTTTAAAGTGTTTGAAGGGAATCGTCCGACCAACTCGATTCTGGTGAAACAAATCACCCCGGAAACACTGGGTGCGCTGATCGCGATGTATGAGCATAAGATCTTCACGCAAGGGGTGATCTGGAATATTTACAGCTTTGATCAGTGGGGTGTTGAGCTGGGCAAACAGCTGGCCAATCAGATTTTGCCAGAATTGGCAGACAATGCGCCTGTGAGCAGCCACGACAGCTCAACCAATGGTTTGATCAATGCGTTTAAGCAATGGCGCCAGTAATCGGACTGGATTGCTGAACGACAAAACGCCGCTGCTTGCGGCGTTTTTCATCGATTGCGCATGCCTTTCGGTTAAGACAGGGCGACCACTTCGCTGGCCTGCGGACCTTTCTGGCCATCAGTAACGATAAACTCTACGCTTTGGCCTTCTTTCAGGGTACGACGACCTTGTGCCTGAATTGCACTGAAGTGAACAAAAACGTCTTTACCATCAGTACCAGAGATAAAGCCAAAACCCTTTTCATCGTTGAACCATTTGACGGTTCCTGTCAGTTTGCTCATTTGAAGATTTTTCCTTTGTAATCTTATTTCCTTGCGTTACCCGAAGGCAGGCAACACGAATGCTATTGATAGGTATCATGGTATGCAAGTTGATGCCTTAACAGCATTTCCAGTCTAGATCGTAACCGAATCCGGGGGCAATCCTTTCTGAAGGAAATATGCAAAAAGATGAGAAGGGCGTTGTAAACTCAGTTATTTTTATCTTGCGCGAACTGGGGACAACAGGGAAGCGGATGGGCAGAGCGGTCAGGCCAGTATGTACTGGCCCGAAAAACGAACGGCTTGAAAGGGATTTAGCGGTCAAAGCTGATTTCGATGAAGGCTTTGCCGTACTCAGATTCAAACGGCATGATGATGATCGCACCTTCACTTTTATGGGTGATGGTATGGCCGCGACCAGACACGACGGCAGGCGTGGCCATTTCAAAGTCATAGCCTTTTTCAGACAGAATGCGCTTGGCACCGCCTGTCACCATATTGGTGATTTCACCGACCATATCGGTCACTTCATCATTAATGCCATTCGGGCGTTCGCCCAGCATTCGCTGCATAATTTCCAGTGCCAACCCTTCATCGAAGGTGATGGACATCGAACCTCGTGTTTGCGGGCCGATCATACCGATCAGGCCGGAAACATCACCACGGGCGATTTCATCTTTTTTCAGCAGAGGTTTTTGCGGGGCCAGCTCCATTGACGCCATGGTCTTGAGCACATTCAGCAGAGAGGCCAGAAACGGGTTTACAAATTCTGCTCGCATAGGATCCGGGTTGCCTTGTTGTTGAACGGAAACGGACTACTTCTTACGTTGGCATGCCTGGCACACACCGTGACTTTCCACCACATGGTGCGCAATCTGAAAGCCTTGTTGTTGTGCCTTTATTTTTAGCATTTTTGCCAGCTCGTCGTCGTGACATTCCTCCACATGACTGCATTCATCACAAATCAACAGTTGTGAACAATGGTCGGCATGTTCGGGTAAATGGCATGCAATATAGCTGTTTGTGGACTCCACTTTATGAACAAAACCCTGAGCGAGCAGGAAGTCGAGTGCACGGTAAACAGTCGGCGGCTTCGCCTGAGGCTCGGACGCCCGAAGCAAATCAAGCAGCTCGTAAGCACTGATAGAACTGCGATGCGAGAGAATCAGTTCCAGTACTTTATGACGTTGCGGCGTCAGCCGGACTCCACGTTGTTCACAGAGTTGCTGAGCCTGGTTCAGCAGTTGCATATGATTTGCCATACTTCCTCAAAAAAAGCGACGAGCAACATAGTCTATCATAGCATTTCAAAAACCCAGCTCAGAGAGACACAATCGCACGGATATGGAGAAAATTTTCGTGTAACTGATCACATTCGAAGCAGTTTTTACACACAACGCGCGGGAAATTGTGTTTGAGAAGATTGTCAAAAGACTCGGTGCCTTTGCTGAGCAAAGGCACCGCAGTCGCTGATCAGAACAGGAGGGATGTCGCGAAGCGCGAGACTAAGGCTGAGTCTGAAAGGTATCGCAGTCTTTGGGGTTACCGGATGCAAAGCCTTTGCGGAACCAGGCAACACGCTGCTCAGAAGTTCCATGGGTAAAGGCATCCGGCTGAACGGCACGGCCTGACATTTCCATCAGCCGATCATCGCCGACCGAGCTGGCCGCCTGAATCCCTTCTTCTAAATCACCAGTTTCCAGAAGTTGCATGTCATTGTGAACATAATAGCCCCAGACCCCTGCATAACAGTCGGCCTGTAGTTCCAGCATCACACTGAGCTGATTGGCCGCTGTTTCACTGGCTTGTTGCTGTAACTGAGCCACCTGTTTACTGGTGCCCAGCACATTTTGTACATGGTGCCCGACTTCATGTGCAATCACATAGGCAAACGCAAAATCACCGGGCGCACCTAACTTTTTCAGCTCTTCCATAAAGCTCAGATCCAGATACACCTTGCTGTCAGCCGGGCAATAAAACGGGCCCGACTGAGCCTGTCCCATCCCACAGCCGGTTTGGGTAATGTTGTGATACAGCACCAGCTGCGGCTCTGGATATTGCCCGTTCAGCAGCTTATTCCACACGGTTTCCGTGGTGCCGAGGATAGCAGCGACAAACTGGGCATTTTCATCATTGGCCGCGGTTTGGCCATTGCCCGTGCCCTGTTGCTGTACCTGCCCTGGTGCCTGTTGAACATCCATCGTACTCATACCACCGGTAAAGTACTGGTAAGCCAGATAAATCCCGCCAACCACCAAGATCAGTTTGCCTACTTTGGTGCGCAGTAAAAAAGGCAGAAATCGCAGCAATCCTGCCACTGCCATGCCGGAACGGGCAGGCCCCTGACCCCGCCTGTCATCAATGTTTGTACTTTGTTTGGTATTGCGCCAGCGCATAAGAACCTCCGGAGCAGCGGCGATGTACCGATTAAGTCTGATCGATTTCAGGGATTTTTCCTGTTACACACTGAGACAAGGGGTTGTCTTCAGAACCCCAGAGGATTCACTTCGGACATAGCCAAAATATTCTGCTTATCAAATCATGGTGAAATGGAATTTTTTCCTGCTGTAAACTCTGGAAAACGAAACTTCTGGGTGATTTTTGCTCGTTTTGTATTTATCTATTTGTAATGTAAGTGTTTATTGTTGGTTTATTATCTGTCATCAAAAATGAACAATTTTCAGACCGAAAAAATACATCGCATCTATTGCCTTTCAGCCCTTTTAAAACAATGCGTTATTTAGTTTTTGTTGTGGGTCGCATCCTTTATGTAACTCACAAACACTCTGTTACAGCAGAGAAATTCAGAATGATCCGCTGATGCATAAGTGAAATGTTGCGTATAGCTTTGAATGGATGCCCGCGGTGAGAGGCAGCATTCCAACTAAACGGAACGATCAGGAAAAGGATTTATCATGCTAAAAACAATGCTAGGTTGCTGTATCACGTCTGCACTGGCGCTCTCCAGTGCTGCTGTCTGGGCTGCGGATGCGCAGGCCACGGAGAATGGCACATATCAGGCGGCACTGATTCAGGCTGCACCTGAGAAAGCGATTGCCAATCAGTACATTGTGGTTCTGAAAGAACCGGCGTTCATTGCCAGTGATCAGGCAGCCCGTGCCAGTTTTGTGGCCTCTCAGGTGGAAAGCCTGAGCGCCGTTCATGCCGTCAGTGCAAAACGTGTTTTTGATACTGCGCTGAGCGGCTTCGTTGCAGAGCTGACCCAAGATCAGGTCGATGCGCTGCGTCAGGACGGTCAGGTTGATTATATTGAGCAGGATCAGATCATTTCTATCGACCCTTTGCTCCCTGAAGCCTTCAATGCCCAGCAGTCGAATGCAACCTGGGGATTGGATCGGGTGGACCAGCGTAATCTGCCCTTGGACGGCAATTACGTCAGTCAGTATAACGGCACAGGTGTCACGGCGTATGTCATTGATACCGGGGTGACCACAACACATGCTGAGTTCGGCAATCGTGCCCGTTCGGGTTACGACTTTGTCGATAACGACGCGGATGCGAGCGACTGTAACGGCCACGGGACCCATGTTGCAGGAACCATTGGTGGCACACAGTATGGTGTGGCGAAAAATGTCGATATCGTTGGTGTGCGTGTCCTGAGTTGTACCGGTTCTGGGACGACGTCGGGCGTTATCTCCGGGGTAGACTGGGTGAAGCGGAATGCCAGCGGACCATCGGTTGCGAATATGAGTCTGGGCGGTGGCATTTCAACGGCACTGGACAGTGCGATTAACAGTGCGATCAGCGCTGGTGTCAGCTTCATGCTGGCAGCAGGGAATGAAAATCAGGACGCCTGTAATGTTTCTCCAGCACGGGTTGCAGCTGGGGTGACTGTGGGCTCGACCACACGTTCAGATCAGCGTTCAAGCTTCTCGAACTGGGGTAACTGTGTCGATATCTTTGCTCCGGGCTCGTCGATTACATCCGCCTGGTATGACGGCAGTTATAAAACCATCAGTGGCACCTCCATGGCAACCCCGCATGTTGCCGGTGTGGCCGCGCTGTATCTGGATGAGAACCCAGGTCTGAATCCGTCGCAGGTGGGTCAGTTACTGGCCGAACGTGCCACAAACGGAAAAGTGACCGATACCCGGAATACCATCAACAAGCTGGCATACAGCGGTACGGATGTCGGTGGTGGCGATCCGGGCGATCCGGATCCGGGCACAGACGGTAAGCTGGAAAATGGCAAGACAGTCAGCGGTCTGAGCGGTCAGTACAGCAGCGAGCAGCACTTCTTTATTGATGTACCGGCAGGCAAGCGATTGACCGTCACTTCGTCTGGCGGCACCGGCGATGTGGATCTCTACGTCCGTTATGGTCAGAAAGCCTCGAAGTCCAGCTGGGACTGTCGCCCCTACCGTTATGGCAACGGCGAAACCTGCACCATCACCCCCACACAGTCTGGCCGTTATCACGTGATGCTGAATGGGTTTAACGCCTACAATGGCGTCTCTCTGACGGCGAGCTTCTGATTCGTTTGAATTCATCTATTTGTAATGCGCCTCTGCCATCTGGCCGGGGCGCATTTTTGTCTGCGCATTTGGTCAGCAAAATTGTCGATAAAATGGGACGTCATCTTTCCGGTGGTTTGGCTAGCTTTTGTTCAAGCTGAATCGCTTCTTGCAAGTGAAGTTCAGTGACCCTTCTTATCCCCCATCAGGGGTGTCAGTGGCCTGGATCTGCGGATCCTGAGGAGTAGTCATGGGTTTATTCAACGATATTCTCAACAAATTAGGGTTCGGGAAAAAGGCAGCGCAGACCCCACCGCCATCCGAGAATGTAACTTTTGCGCCGGATTCCCCGGTGTCCGATACGGCATCGCCACCCGATGCGCCGGCAACCGAAACCGTGGATGTGGTGGCACAATTAGAAGCGATGGCCAGCAGCCATCCAGAACCATTGAACTGGAAAACCTCCATCGTTGATCTGATGAAACTGCTGGGTCTCGACAGCAGCTTCACAGCCCGGAAAGCGCTGGCCACTGAGCTGGGTTGCCCGGCGGATAAAATGGCGGACTCCGCACAAATGAATCTGTGGCTGCACAAAACCGTGTTGCAAAAGCTGGCGGATAACGGCGGAAACGTACCACCTGAACTGCTTTAATCCAGCGCGTCCTGCGCCGTTTCACTGTAAGCGGCGAGCTGTTGTGCGACCGTCAGGCGCTTGAGCAGGTGCATATTCATCAGCAATTGCTGGAAGGCCTGTGCCTGCTCACTGGCAGTGCGTACGGGGTCAGTTACCTGAGCAGCCAGCGCGGCCAGATCGGGAAAACCGAGCAGTTCAGCCTGCGTCTGCCAGTGTCGGGCCAGTTGAAGATTGTAGGTTGCCGGAGTATTCAGGCCCTGGACCAGATAACGTTCTGCCCAGAATTGCCAGTCCTGAATGAAAGTGGTCAGGGTGAATTCAGTCATGTGAGTGCCCATTCTGGTGATGCTGCTGCATGAGGGTGTCGTCGAGCAGGGTGATGCACTGAAATGTCGGATGACCCTGCCCCGTTTGCCAGCGGCCAAACAGGACCGCGTCGGTAGCGGCATTCCAGCGCTGCTGCAGATCCGCTGACATCGTATCCGCCGGAACCCTGACCCTGATGTCATGTCCGCAGAGGCTCTGGCAACTGGCCTGCCATTCACCCAGAGCCGGTTCGGCATGTAAAGGCCGTCTGGACTGCGTCACCACCCAGCCCAGATAATCCCGATGGGCTGGCGCTGTTGGTGCGACAAGTTTACCAGCCAGTTTCTGCCATTGCGCCTGAATGGACAGGGCGGGCAGGGCGCGCAGCATGGCGAAGGTGACGGGGCGCAGCAAATGGACATGCCGGGTTTGTGCGGCATTGATGCTGCCGTCTTCGCTGATCGCCCCTGCAAATTCAAACTCCCGGAACTGCGCCGCACTGAGCGGATGCATCACCAGCCGGCACTCGTGAAACCCCTGTTGCGGTGACCACGACGGATCGAGCCCTGCCTTTCGGCTGGCTGCGACGGTATAGAATTCAGCCGATTGCGGATCATAGCAGTAATACCGGAACCCCCGTCCACGTTGTTCATCCTGCCAGAACACTGCATTTAAGCCGATGAGCGTCATGCTGGATTGCGGGCGATATAACCGGCGATGCTGACCGGCAAGTTCTCTCAGCGGCTGCGGCAGCAAAGGCTGGCTGAGGGCATTCAGATTCAGCAGTACGTCAGCGATTTGTTCCAGCAACCGGCTATGGGAAGCTTGGTAGTGCTTTTGCTGCAGCAGGCGCAATGTCGAGATCAAGCCACCAAGCAGAGCCGCAGGCTTGGGCAAATCGGCCTGATTGAGTTCGGTGCTGTAACCGGCACCCTGATCGATCTGAGCCTTCAGTGTTTCCGTGGTGCCAGTTTTCAGCAGGGTTTGCAGCCAGGCCTGTACCGTGTTCACCAGTTCGGCCTGCTCCGGATTCAGGCGGTCCAGCTCGATGTCTGCTTCAGCAGAAAAGGTGTTGTGCGCGACAGAAAATGCCAGAATTGCCAGTGCCCGGTGTGTGCATGGGGTCTCTTGGCAGTTACACAGCACGGATGCCCATTCGCCGGTCGCGGGGAAGTGCAGCTGATAGGTTTTCTGACTGTGCAGGGTCACCTGGACGACGCAATGATTGGGTTGAGTCTCAAAAGTGACCAGCGCACCTTTCTGGTACAGCTTGATCGCCTGTGTCGCGTTGCCACGGCCATAGGCCTGATCGAGGGCCTCGCGAGAGCGGATACACCAGCGTTCGGCTTCAAAAGGTGCCGCCGATACGGTGGTGTCCGTGGCATTCAGTTGGCGCAGTTTCAGCAAAAAAGCAAGCTGATGGACGCAGCTGCCCAGCGTGCCGCACTGGCAAGTGAATTGCGCCAGATCTGTGCCGGATAAGGTGACATCGACATGGTCGATCCTGAGGGTCAGCGGCAGCGCCGGATTCGCGCTTGAAATGTCCGGGCTTTGGTCTGCCAGTTTCCCGGCCCGGCGGAACAGCCCTTTGCTGGTCCAGTTAATCAGGTATTCATCGGTGAGCTGGCGGGTCCAGTCGGATAAGTGCATGGTGTTTTCTCTTTGGTGTATTGTGCACGGATTACCGGATCACATCGGCAACCCATTGGCTCAGGTGTTCCGGTGTCATCGATGCAATTGGCATGTCCATCTTGAGTAAACGATCAATGATCTGATGGTCATAGCTGGCGGCACCGTTGGTCTCCATGGCGGTCAGGCCCAGAAGCGTCACCCCGGCTTCCTGCATTTTCGCAACCTGCTGATACAGATTGGCCGGGGAGCTGCCCTCATAAAAATCACTGATCAGCACCACGATGGAACGGTGCGGCTGGGTGATCTGTTCCCGGGTATATTGCATGGCTTTGCCGATATCGGTGCCGCCGCCCAACTGCACAGACAAGAGATTTCGGACCGGATCATCAATTAAGTCCGACATGTCGACCACCCGGGTATCGAACAGCACCAGCCGGACGTTCAGCACGGACAAACGACAGAAAATAGCCGCAATGACGGTGGCATGGATCAGGTTGTTCACCATGGAACCGCTCTGATCGACCACCAGATGGATGTCCCAGCACACTTGGCTGACCTGACTTTGGTAGAAAAACATCCGCTCCGGCAAGATCACCTGTTCGTCCGGCTGATAATGTTTGAGGTTTCGCATCAGGCTGCTGCGCCAGTCCGTGAGGGCAAAGGGCATTTTCCGGCTGCTGCGAAAGGGGGTCCGCTGACGGGCAAAAGGGGACTGAACCGGTTGGGCCAGTACGGCTTCCAGATCGGCGCATACCTGCTTCACGATGGCTTCGATTTCATTTTCCAGTGCAGGCGGGATCTGTGAACGAAAAGACAGAATGGTCTGCAATAACCCGATGTCCGGTTTCAGGGACGCCAGCATGTCTTTATCCAGCAAGAGTTCCTGAATGCCGTATCGGTCAACCCCATCTTTTTGCAGGATGTCTGCGGCTGGCACAGGAAAGGCTTTCCGGACCTGATTCAGCCAGGTGACGGGTTTGGGCATTCCGAAAGCGGTGCCTCCCGACAAGCCATTGCGGTCATGATATTCGTTGACGTACAGGGTCTCGAGGCATTCATCCCGGATGGCGTCCTCGCCGGATAACGGCTGCGGGTGCGCGTTACCCAGGATCAGTCGCCAGCGTCGGGACAGTTTTTTTTGTGTACTCATACTGGGATCCCCCAATGCGTCTGAGTCTGACGCAGTTGTTCTTTCAGCGCCTGTGCCGCCAGCAGTGTTTCTTCTGTGATTGCTGGTGTCTGTCCGGGAAGTCCGGGGACGTGTTCTGACAGGCATGTCTGGCTGAAGTCTGCGGCTTCTCTGGGGGTGAGCTGAGTAAACGCACGCCGCAGGGCCGGCAGACAGGTAAGAAAGGTGGTTTCATCCAGCAGAGATAGCTGGTGATTCAGTGCAGGTAACACTAGATCGGGCTGGAACAGCTGATTCTTGTTGGTGGTCAGCAGGCCGAAGAGAAAATCGCCGATGGCCGAGGGTTCACTGTGCTGACGGGAAAATGCCCGGGCCAGACAAGTCTCCAGTGAGTCGGGCAGTCGTTCATGGCGGAGCAGGACACCAGCACAAGCACCGGTCAGCAGGGCGGAATCTTCCTGCGGATAACAGGCTTCAATGGCATCGATAAAATAGACCGCCGGACACAGCGACGGATACTGCTGGGTCATGGCCGACAGATCGGCCATCCATTGCGCGCAGGTTCGGGCGTCATAGCTGTGGTCGATGCGCGGCAGGCGGGTGCAAATCCGGATAAAACTGTGCCGGATGAGCCCGGCCAGATCGTCGGTCGATACCCGGCTGAAAATGCCGCTGCCGTGATAGCAGGTCAGCAGGATGTGCAGGGACTGATGCAGGGCGAACAGGTTGGTCTCCTGTTCCAAGAGCTGCTGAACCCGGTGAAAGATAGGCAGCAGCCATTGCTGGATGCCCATTTGCATGGCCTGCAACAGCAGGTGGACCATGTCTGTCGCGCAGGGGTCATCCTGTTCAAACGCGACTTGCAGCTTGTTGCGAGCGGCATCGATGACACTGGCGCCCAGATGGCTGGATTCAATCAGTGCGGCGTCTGTTTCGGTCTGCCATTGGCACTGCCAGCGTTCCCGCACCAGATGCAGAGATTCAGGAACGCTGGCATCTGGACCGGCAATCCGGCTGGCGTAAGGGATCGCCAGAAAACGCAGGCGATGCAGAAACTGAGAGACGGCCTGATGTTTCTGTTTGCGGTAAATCGACAAATCTTTTCTGACCGTGCCTGCCTGGAAATCTATCGGCAGCCCGAGTTGCGACGTCAGCAGCCGGAAGTCCTGAATCAGGGGCGCGACGGGTAATCCCGGGGGGACCTGGCCAATGGCCGGCGTATCAAAGAAGTCATCCAGCCAGCGGCGGAAATAAGTGTCCGAAGGCTGGTGGTTTTTCATCAGTGTGGCAGTCAGTGATTCCCGCAGTTCGGATCGCCCGGCCGGGATCCCACGCAAAGCGGACAGTTGTTGGCACATCACCAGTGCGTCGGTGAGTTGTGGCAGCGCTACGGGATGGCGGTGTTGTTTCAGAAAGCTCATCCATCCGGCAGCCAGTTCCGTGTGATAGCTTTGTGTAAACTGGTCCGGCAGCGCGTCCGGGTACCGCGACAATTGTTGCCAGAGCTGATGATAATAGCCGCAATCGGTCAGTCCCGCCGGATAGCCCTGTTTCTTGCTGAATCGGTTCAAGGCATAAGGGATCAGGTGAGAACCGGTTTCCCAGTGTTCCGGCAATGGCTCGCATGGTGGTTCTGAGGCTGAAATCTTGGCGTCGGATGCCAGAAAATGGGCGATGCCCAGACAGTGATAGCCGCCGCAGACCACCAGAACCCGTTTCCCTTCAGCCAGATAGGGTTGAATCTGTTGTGCCATGAACTGTTCACGCTTCAGGGTCTCCGGATCGCTGTCGACAGACAGGTTTCGCATCATCAGACAAAAGTGGTGCATCTGCGTGAAGAAGGCATCCGGGGCCAATGCACTGGCAGATTCAAAATGGCGATCCCACCACTGGTCAAAGTCGTCACAGCGGCTTTCGGCCAGCAACGCTGCGAGATATTCGCCTTCTTCGAGTTTTCTGTTGTCGTACAGCAACTGATCCCGTTTGGCATCGGCATGATGGTCGGGCGTTCGCGCGGCATAGGGCAAATCAATAAACTGGCAGGGCACCTGCGCCTGTTTTGCCAACCGGATGGCCTGCCACTCCGGCGACATGTCCGCAAACGGAATAAAAACCCGGCTGGCTCTGAGTTTTTGCGCCGATGATTCATCGGCCTCGTCGTCAGACTGGGCGGACAGATCGGCGGTGCTGTTATCCCGCAGATAGCTGTAAATCGCCAGCGGCAGCGTCGTTTGCTCGTTCTGCAGGAATGGGATCAGGAAATTGGCGTCATGCGGTCCTTCAATCAGGACGACGTCAGGCTGATGCTGTCTGAACAGGCGGCCCAGTTGCCAGCTGCACATCGGGCTGTGATGGCGCACCGGTGCCCAGATTAACTGCGGTTCTGCCCGGAGCATTGCCAGACAGGCCTGTAATGGGGATGAATCAGACATGGTTCCGGCACCCGTCCACAAATGCCTGCCATTGCGGATCATCGGCCCGTTGCCGTTGAATCACGCGAATGTAGTCGTGAAAACAATCCCGGTCTTTCTCGTTGTCTTTGATGATGGTGCCGAGCATGAACGAGGGTAAATGCCCAGCGGAAACTTGCTGGTCGCCGAAATAATGACTGCTGATGGCGGCGTTGTAAGCAACGTTGATCGCTTCGGCCAGCGACAGCAGTGTGGTCGGAGAGGTCACCGATAATCCGGAGACATTACCGTGACGTAATTCGTCAAAAACGGTGATCAGCAGCTCGGTGGTCTCCTGATCGATCTGAATGTCCAGCGCATCTTGTTGTAAGCGACGATTGACCTGGGTCATCACCAGTTCTGTTTTCTGTTTTTTGGTGCGGATGGGTTGCAGGGTTTCAAAGTTGAAGCGACGCTTCAGTGCCGAAGACATCTGATTCACGCCCCGGTCATGCAGGTTGGCCGTGGCGATGATGTTAAAGCCGGGCTGGGACAACAGGTATGCTTCGTCGCTGTCTTTCAGCTCGGGGATTTGCAGGATACGGTCGGACATCACCGGGATCAGGTTGTCCTGAACCTCGGTCGGGCAGCGGGTGATTTCCTCAAACCGCATCAGTCGGCCCTGTTTCATGGCCTGAAAGAGCGGACCGGGAACCATGGCATCCAGACTCGGCCCGTCTTTGAGCAGGGCGGCATAGTTCCAGCTGTAGCGGATATTCTCCTCAAACAGCCCGGCGCTGCCTTGCACGGTCAGGGTACTCTGGCCGGAAATGGCGGCGGTGAGTAATTCAGACAGCAAGGATTTGGCCGTGCCCGGTTCACCGACCAGCATCAGTCCCTGCTGGCTCATCAAGGTGACGATGGCGCGCTCTACCGCGGCGTCGTTGCCGTATATTTTGCGGCTGATGGGCGTGTCCTGAACCGGCTCGTTGTTGCTGCCGAGAATGAAGGTCCGCACCATGCGCGGGCTGAGCTGCCAGCCCGATGGCTTCGGGTTCTGATCTGCGGACTGAAGTGCTGCCAGCTCTTTGGCATACAGGGTTTCCGCAGGAAGTCGTTGTCCATTTTGCATCGTTTTTCTCTCGTCGAATTTGGCTTGTGGGGCCGCCAGTCAGGGGCTGGCGGCCCGGTCTGGATTACCGGAAGGCGCTTTTGGCTTCCAGCAGTAACTCGCGGGCAACCCGTGTCGGGAGATCGTCGACCGCCAGACGCAGGTTGGCGTATGCCTTGTCCTGTAAGTCGTCGTAAACGTAACTGCCCCGCGGTAGCTGGCCCGTGCGGTAAAATTCAATGGTTTTGGCGGTGACGCTGGGTTCATCGCTTTCGTAGCCGTCACTGCTGTGCCAGATGTCTTCATCGAAGGTGATTTCGATCCCCACACTGAGGCCATCCAGTTCTTTGTAGATTTCGTCAAAAGAACCGCCATCCCTGACGGAACCAACCGACCAGCCGTTTTTACGCAGCCGGTTGATCACGGTCGCAGGCGATTTTCGGCCAAAATCTGACACTTTGTACTGAGTACTCTTGGTCGGCTTGAGCTGAACCGCCTCTCGTGTCAGCTGGCTAAACAGGGGCGTCAGATGCCAGTCATCAAAATAACCTTGCCAGGCGGCCAGTTGCTCCGAAGACAGCTCCGTCGGATGCACCAGGCCGACTCTGGCGTCCGGCTGGATCGCAACCGGTTCATCTGCGGTATCCACTGGGGTCGGATTGGGCAGGAAAGTGCGGATGAGCTGATCATCTTCATAGATGCCCCAAACGAGTTGTCCGGCAATTTTGTGCATCACCGGGTTGCCCAGAAACAGCGTACGCCAGCCGTCAAAGGACCAGGTTCGCCAGGCAACGAACGCATCTTCCATGCGTTTCACCTGCAGTTCGACCATGGCTTTCAGCAGCTTTTTCCGGGTGTTGAAGTGTTGTTTGGCTTGTGCAGCCTGCTCGGCGTCATCGTTCTGTTTTGGCTTCGGCAGGGTTTTGCTGAGTTTGCCGTCTGGCTTGCGGATCACGAATTTGAGTTCGTCATTGAGGATCAGCGACAGGGTTTGGCCGCAGTAGTCGAACGGGATCTGATCGCCGTCAAAGCCCAGATCGTCCACCAGCTGATCCCCGAGCTCTTCAGGCGTGATCCCGGCTTGCCTGGCGCCGATGACAAAGGCTGCCCGGGCGGCATCTTTCACGCTTTGTTTTTTACTGTGGCGGCTGATGCGGTCGATCACCATGAAAGCGATCGTCTGGTGACTCAGGCCCATGAGTTTCATGGTATGACCCGCCAACTGGTGCTTCGAGCCACCGGCATATTTTTCAAGCAGCGTTGCCAGGGCTTCCATCACACGGGTATCGCCATGAATGGCCGGAATTGCCAGCAGCCATTTGTTTTTGGCTGTGATTTTTCCGCCGTAAGCGCTGAGGAGACTCAGCGCGAATTGTGCCAGCGAATCGGGTGTGAAAGCGCTGGCAATGGCACGGGCTTCCTGAGGGAGGCGATAACCCTCGTGGTGCTGATAAATCAGACAAAGCTGCATGACCGCATCATGTGCAGGTTTGCCATCGGTCCGGACCGGCAGGTGCAGCGGCTCGAAATCCACCGGTGATTTTTTCGGCGGGTGATAGTTGCTGGCCAGATAGGCATCGAGGTCAAACTGCCCGGCCGTATTGGTATCCGTAGCTTTGTTATATAGGGTACTGAGATCAATCGGACCATGTTCGATCAGCAGGGCACGGGAAGCCGCGGCACTGACTTGGCCAAACAGCTGACGGGCGGTTTGCATATTCACGCCAGCTGTACAGATGAGTTCGATGGCATGCACCTCCTGCTGGGCGCTGAAGGTCGTCAGGTCGTGAATCATCTGTTGGATGACTGCAGCCCGAATCGGCTGCGGTAATGCGTTTATGCAGTCCTTCACTGCGGCAATGACGCCTTTGTGCTTGTCTTTCAGCAGGGTAACCAGCAGCTGCGCTTCTTCCGGATCCGTGATCTGGCCTTTGAATAACGGCAGCACAATGGCTTTCAACCTTGCGGGCAATGTGGTCAGCTGTTGAATGACGGCCGCGCCATGCTGATGCAG
The DNA here is from genome assembly GCF_030547945.1 of Photobacterium sp. 1_MG-2023. Taxonomy (NCBI): domain Bacteria; kingdom Pseudomonadati; phylum Pseudomonadota; class Gammaproteobacteria; order Vibrionales; family Vibrionaceae; genus Photobacterium; species Photobacterium sp. 1_MG-2023. The sequence goes on from NZ_JAUORR010000024.1 coordinate 54,664, forward strand.
ATAGTGCAGTTCATTGGCCGCGATATGACGGCGGAATCTGACGTTGTGCCATTCATACTCGTCTGAGCGGTGGTCGTTGCATTCGGCAAATGATTCGGCAAAGTGGGCGTAAACCGGGAAAGCGATGGCCTGGTATTCTGGCCGCTCAAGCACAATCTCTGAGATCAGGCGATGTGGGGTCGCTGTAAATTTCCGCTCAGCTGCGTAAAAGAAGTCGGCAAAAAGCGCGTTGTTTTTCCCGTTCAGCATCACCCGGGTGAGGCTTTGCAACGGCCGATCTTCCAGGTAGCAGACTTGCGGGAATTCGCTGTCTTCTGCAAGCCGAAGCGCAAGCGTGCTGCTTGCTTCCTCATGTTCCCCGGTCACAAGGTAATCTGCGAGCTGCGCTGCATCCTGTGCATTGGCTGTCAGCGTCGGGCTGAAGGACAGGATCCACTGCCGATCGCGTTCGGCTTTCAGTGCGGCCAGTTGGCCGCCAGCGGCAAGTCGGTTCAGTGTGTAGTCACCCCGCCGTTCAGTCATCGCATCGCGCGGTTCGAAACCATCCCAGATGGTTTGGGCACCGTAGGTTTCAATCAGTGCCATCAGAATCTGATCATGCGGGTTAGGTTTTCGTGCATCGGCCGGGATGCGATAGAACGAACAGGCATAGTGTTCAATGCTGTAACGGGCAATGAACGCAACGAGGGGCGCCTGAATGTCCGGGTTTTCGGCCACGGCTTGATTGAGTGCTTCCAGAACTTCACGTTTGCTCGACCACCGGCATTCGGGAAAATAGCCTAACCTGAGCTGTTTTTTAAACCCAATCGAAGGTTCCAGCCGGAAGACGAGTTCCTTCAGATGGTTGGCCGCAACAGACTGATGGACGATGGGATCTTTACTGTTGTAGAGAAAATGGAATAAATCAGTGAAATCTTCGTCAGCTTCCAGCAGGGTATAAGCGGCCTGCTGATGATGAAAAAGGGGCTTCCGGTGCAGATGCGCCCGGATCAGCGCTGGGGTCTTCGCCCAGTCGCCCTGCCCGCGCAGCAGCTCGGTGAGCGCTGTGATTGCTTCGACCGGCAGTGCTGCCCGATACTGGCTGATCTTGTTTTTGTCCAGTTCATCGGCCACGGGGAACGTTTCACAGTTCAGATAATCACTGGTTAAATCCTGCAGGTAAGTGATGAGCGCTTCTTCAAAATGCGCGGCGTCACGTCGCACCAATGCCTGTTTCATTTCAGGAAATAAAATTCCCCGGCAATACAGGTGGTGAGGCCAGTGATAGTGGCCGTGGGTTTGATGACGCTCATCGGCGAAAAATGTGCGCAGGTCGTCCTCTCTGAAGATGGATCGAAGCTGGTTGATCCCAGCATCCGTGCCGAAGTCGTCGGTGAATATTTCCGTCATGAGTGAAAAATCGGCTTTGATGCAGTCCGAAAATGTCGGCATGATGGTGCGGAGTTTATTGATTCTGACACTTTTGAGCCATTGCTGATCTTGGGTCGACAGGACCAGAGCGTGCAGGAAGCGCGCAATGTGGTCCGGGGTATCGTTCAGCGTTGCCAGCATTTGATTGAGAAAGGTTTCTAAATAAAAAGGAGGTAAGCTGGGGGTTGTCTGAAACTGATTCAACCCGGCATTGCTGTACACAAAGTCGCGGATTTTTCGGATGGCTTCGACATCGTCCGGGCAATCGCACAGCGGATTGTCCTGGAGCTGGTCGAGTACCGTGCTGATATTCATGGTGTTGTCCTGAGCGTGAGTCAAAATAAAAAACAGCCAGCGCCATCCGGGCACTGGCTGGAAAAGGGGAATGATTATAGGAAGGCTTTTTTCGCTTCCAGCAGCAGCTCGCGGGCAACCCGTTGTGGCAGGTCATCGGCTGTCAGGCGAAGATTGGCATAGGCTGCATCCTGCAAATCTTCGTAGACATAACTGCCCCGGTGCAGCGGGCCGGTGCGGTAGAACTCGACGGTTTTTGCGGTGACGGTCGATTCATGACTTTCGTAGCCGTATCCGCCATGCCAGATACTTTCATCGAAGGTGATTTCAATCCCGACGTTGAGTCCGTCCAGCTCTTTATACATTTCGTCAAAAGAGCCGGCATCGCGCACCGAGCCGACAGCCCAGCCGTTTTTACGCAGTCGGTTGACGACGGTGGATGGTGACTTGCGGCTGAAACACGGCACATGGTACTGATTGCCCTTGGCCGGTTGCAGCGCGACGACTTCGCGCGTCAGTTGGCCGAACAGGGGCTCCAGATTCCAGTCGTCAAAGTAACCCTGCCAGGCTGCCAGTTGCTCGGGTGACAGTTCGCTTGGATGCACCAGGCCGATTTGGCTACTGGCCGGGATATCAACTGGCTCATCTTCCATGTCGACTGGTTCCGGATTCGGCAGGAAGGTGCTGACAAGCTGCTGGTTTTCATAGACCCCCCAGACCAGCTGGCTGGCAATTTTGTGCATCACCGGATTGCCCAGAAACAGATCTTGCCAGCGGTCGAAAGACCACATTCGCCAGGCGACGAAGGCATCTTCCATGCGCTTGACCTGCAGGCCGACCATCTCTTTGAGCAGCTTTTTCAGTGCGTTGAAGTGCTGTTTGGCTTGCTCTGCCTGTTCAGCATCATCGTCCTGCTTGGGCTTTGGCAGGGTTTTGGCGAGTTTCCCGTCCGGTTTCCGGATGACAAATTTGAGTTCCTCATTGAGGATCAGTGCCAGGGTCTGACCACAGTATTCAAGCGGGATCTGGTCGCCCTCGAAACCCAGATCGTCCACCAGTTGATCGCCGAGTTCATCTTTGGTGATCCCCGCTTGTTTCGCGCCGATGACAAAGGCCTCGTTGGCGGCATCTTTCACACTTTGCTTTTTGGTATTGCGGCAGATGCGGTCGATTTCCATATAGGCTTGTGTTTGGCCACTGAGTCCCATGAGTTTCATCAGGTGACCAGCCAGCTGATGTTTCGAGCCGCTGGCAAATTTTTCAACCAGCGTTGCCAGGGCTTTTATCACGCCGGTATCACCGTGAATCGCGGGGATGGTCATCAGCCACTTGTTTTTGGCCGTGATGTTCGGACCATACCCGCTCAGCAGTGCATGTGCGAATTGCGCCAGAGACGCTGGCGTAAACTGGCTGACAATTGCGTGGGCTTCCTGACTGTGGCGATAGCCTTCGTGATTCTGATAAATCAGGCATAGCTGGATCACCGCGTCCTGCGCGGGCTTGCCGTCAATTCGTTCGGGTTGCGGCAACTGGCTGAGGTCGAGCGGTATTTTTTTCGGTGCGGTATAGCTTTCGGCCAGATAGGCATCAAGATCGAACTCACCGTCATTTCCAGTAAATAATTGCGAGAAATCGAGATTGCCCTGCTCAACCAGCAGGGTCCGGGATGCCGTCGACTGAACGCGGTCCAGCAGATCGCGAGCGGTGTCGGCATCAATACCCGGTTCACACAGCACTTCGATGGCATGGACTTCCTGCTGGGCATTGAAGGTGGCTAGTTCTGCGAGGATTTTTTCCCGCACACGCTGGCGTAATGTCTCTGGCAGGGCTGCCAGACAGGATTTGGCGGATTCCACCACGCCTTTCTTTTTTTCTTTCATAAAATCAATCAGTAACAGTGCTTCTTCTGCATCGGAAATGCGTCCCTTCAACAATGGCAGCAGTACGCCTTTCGATTTGGCAGGGAGTCTGGAAACCTGATCCACACAAGCCATGCCGTGCTGCATCAGATAGTTCAGCTCATCTAAGACGATGTGATTCGCGTATGCAACACCCTGCCAGTAGTAGGATTCATCCCCCAGTTCATTACGTTCCGCAAAGGATTCGGCGAATTCGGCATAAGCTTTGAACGCGATGTCGTGATAATCCGGGTTCTCAAGCACCACGTCTGAAATCAGTCGCAGCGGTGCGGCTGTATAGAGACGGCGCGCGCCAATGACAAAACGCGGGAAGAGTTTGTTGTTTTTGCCGTTCAGCATGACGCGGGTCAGGCGTTTCAGCCGCGTGTCATCCAGATAACACAGGGTGCCGAGCTGACGGGCCGGATCAATGACGATGTTGCTGATCTGACTTTCGTGTTCACCGGACATAAGGTAGTCAAACAGCGGCTGCGCATTGGCCTCTTTTTTCGTGAAATGGGTGCTGAACCATTGAAGCCACTGGCGATCATACTCGGTTTTGAGCGCTGAAAGGCTGTCGTCTTTCGCCAGCGCAGCGAGGGTGTAATAACCCAGCCGCTGTTCAACGAGACTGCGGGGCTCGAATGCCTCCCAGATAGACCGGGCACCATACTGATCCATCAAGGCACAAAGTAACTCATTGTGCGGGTTCTCTTCCGGCGACATGATTGTGTGTCCGAACGCACAGTCGTAGTGTTCGAAGGTGTAGCGCAGCGTATAGGCAATCAGCTGATCTTTCTTGTCCGGAGCCGCAGCGATCGCCGCATTCAGCTCTTCCACAACCTCATCTTTATCGGACCAACTGCAATGGTGATGACAGTCCTGCAGGAAATGCTGCTCAATCCAGACATTCGGATCCAGCAGAAAAACCAACTGTTTCAGATTGTTGGCGACCTCGGACTGGGTAATGATTGTTTCTTCACGTCCACACAGCCAACTGAATAAAGCTTCAAAGTCCTGATCGGCTTCCAGCAGGGTATAGGCGGTCCGATCGTGTTTGTAGACAGGTTTGTGGCTCAGGTGAGCGCGGATCAGTTCCGGATCCTGATCCCAGTCTCCCTGTCCCAGCAACAGCTTGGTCATGGCCTGAATGGCGGTTGGATGCAACGCGATTCGGTATTTCGTGTCGTCGTTCTCGCGTTTTCTGGTGCGTAATCTGGGAATGTAGCTTGCGTCAGCATAGTCGCTCGCCAGTTCCTGAACATAAGTGAGCAATTGGGTATCAAATCGCTGGGCATCCTGATCGGCAACGGCTTGCTTGATTTCAGGCAACAGGACAAAGCGGCAATACAGGTGATATTTGCCTTGGTAATGACCATCCAATTTGAGATCGTCTGATCTCAGAAATGTATTGATTTCGGCTCTCGGGAAAGCCCGCAAGAGTGCTTTCAATCCATCTTCAGAGTCATAGGCATCTTTGAAGATGTGCATCATCAGATCAGCCGGGGACATGATGTAGTCGTGGAAGGTCGGCATCCATTTTCTGACCTTCTCAATACTGACCTGATTGAGCCATGAATCGTCTTCCAGTGACAGAGCCAGGGCGTGTAAATACCGGGCGATATGTTCAGGCGTATCCTCCAGCGCTTTCAGTTGTTCGTTGAAGAACATGTGCATGAAAAAAGTGGGCATCACCGGATTCGGTTGAAAGTCGGCGTAGTTCATGTCGCCGTATACAAAATTGCGGATGTTGATTGCACTTTGCTCGGGTACTAAGCGCTGGTAGTAGCTGCTTTCTCTCAGTGCGTCAATCACCTGACTGATATTCATCTGTTGTCCCTTAGAATGCTTCATTTGCCGGATGGGCGGCAATTGAGTGGGTTCTGCCTTTTACAAGACCGCGATTTATTATCTTCTTCTGAATTAGTAAAACGTCAGAATGTATAAAACCCTTTGCATTGTGCTGTGATGAAGTGCGTGTTTTTGAGTAAAAGTCGCAAAATCAGGATCTAACGCGTTGTCTTGGTTTAACTTTGTGCTGCGAAAGGTCGTTTATCTCTGTTTTCAATTCTCCCGATTCAGCGTGAGTCGGATCCTCAGAGGAAGGCATTCCCATGCGGCAGGCAGGCATTCATCAAACCGATCCCCACCAACAAAGACAAACGGATTCCCAACAACCCCGGAAAGTGAGTTCTACCCGGATGTTTCAGATTGCCCTTGGCGTTGTGCTGCTACTGCTGGGTGCTTACGTTCTGGTGTTGCTCGGATTGAACCTGTATGACTACATTCAGTCTTTTCCGGGAACACCGGTCCACCAGTACATTGTCGACATTCAGGATTACGGATTTTTTCTGGCGTTTGGCGACAGCGAGTTCCGGGTTTCCCGATCTTTCCTGAATATCCTGGCTTTATTTTTTGGTCTGCATATCCTGAAAATCTGGCTCAGTATTGGTAAAACACTGGTCCAGACGGGCAAGTTCCTGCTGGATAACAAAACAGATCAGAAGTGATCCCTGTTGATCCTTGTGCGGTAAGGAAGATCGCCCGGTCTCCGTCTATAGTGACAGCACGCACGAAAGATGCAGGAGATGCCGGATGACCGCGCCCACGACGATGACCTTTTTCGCCCGGTTTGAAGCCGATATTCTGTCGGGCAAAAAGACGATTACCCTGCGGGATGAATCAGAAAGTCACTATGTGCCCGGATCTGTCGTTGAAGTATCGACGCTCGAAGACGGGCGGGTCTTTTGCCGGCTCGAAATCTTATCCGTTACGCCGGTGCAGTTTGATCAACTGTCCGAAGCCCATGCCCGGCAGGAAAACATGACCTTACCGCAGCTCAAAGCCGTGATTCAGGAAATTTATCCGGGCATCGAACATTTATATGAGGTGTCGTATCGGTTGGTGGGGTAGATAAACTGCAAAAGCACTCAGGCTGTAAAGGGAGTGATGGAAACGTTATTCTCAAATCTTGAAATCTTAGCGGGTACGTATGCATCGCTTAGTTCCCAGTGCAGGAAAAGTTCTTAATGGCATATTTGACCCGATGTTAATCGTGGGGGGATTTGAGTAATTATCTCTGTTTAGGTCTTGGCTTATTTTGTAAAGATACGAGAAATACGTTTGTAAAACATTGATTAAAAATATGAGTTTAGATTGTGTTCTTGAAGGTGAATTTGAATGTATTTCTCAATATGTTGGTATTTGTTTATATTTTTAAATATTATCCTTGATTTATTGGGTGTGTCTAATGATAACCTTCCGATAATTATAGGGTATTTTCTTGGTCTGACTGTACCTTTTACAATTTTATTCTATTTTGTTCAAACCATTTGGACTACGTATAAGCGTGACTGGAAAAAATTGATGTTCCATCAAATATGTATGGGAATCATTGCGCCGTTTTTCTATTTTCTGATGTATTGACTCGTATGCAACCTATCAGTTCAATAACATGTAGGAATTATTGCTCATGCGGTTAGACGTTAACCGTTAGCGATTCCATTGCACTATCCGTAATATAACGATTAGGTTCGGATGGATTTTTATAGGTATACATTCATGAAGACAAGATAGTGTTCGAATATTTTGGAGAGTTTTAATGTATTTCTCAATCTTTTTGTATTTTTTGTGTTTCGTCTATTTAACGCTTAACTTTTTTAATGATTTATTATACGACCTTCCACCAATCATAGGTTTTTTTATTGCGATGATGGTCCCTTTTACAATTTTCTTTTATTTTGTTCAAATAATATTGACTGCGATTGAACGTGACTGGAAACATTTTTTACTCCACCATGTATGTATGGCGATAATTTCCCCAACCTTCTATATTCTGATGTATTAATGCGTATGCGACCTATCAGAACAATAACATGCAGGTTTATTGCTAATATAGAACGACGTTAACAGTTATCTGTTCCGTTGCTCTATCCGTAAAAACGATCAGATTCGGATGATTTTTTACAGGAATACATTCAGGAGATAAGTTCGTGGTCGCTCACTTTGGAGAGTTTTATTGTATTTCTCAATCTTTTGGTATTTGTTTATATTTATAACTTTAATTCTTGATTTTTTTGATGTGTTTTATTGTGACCTTCCACCAATCATAGGGATTTTTATTGGTCTGACTGTACCGATTACAATTTTATTTTATCTTGTTCAAACTATTTGGACGATGTACAAGCGTGACTGGAAAAAATTGATGTTCCATCAAATCTGTATGGGAATCATTGCGCCGTTTTTCTATTTTCTGATGTATTGACTCGTATGCAACATTGACTGATTCTATCGCAGACAATACTTCAAATGAGGTATTGCCTATTTGAAAGGGTTATCAAATGAGTGATGATCGGTCACCAGCGCGACATATTCAATGTCGTAGCCCCGCTCAAACAAGCGGCTTGCACCTTCCCTGTGTAAGTCATGATATTTAAGTCCTCAATTTATAAGTTGTTCCTTGCTCCTGACGCGTTGGAAGCCTGCTGTGGCGCTCTCAGATTGTAGGGAAAGATGACGCATAGTTTCTGCCTTGCCGCATGGTGATATCACAGGATTCGACCTGCAGCGGTACAATCATGTGATTGCATTTTTTGTTACGCGAGTCTTTGCGAACCGTGAGAATCGCCTTTTTCCTGAAACTTTCCTGTGCTGTATGTATAATGTGCCCCTGCTTTAAACGAAGAGAGTTGCTTTGTACCGCAGCCTGCCAGAATCTGGATGTCAATCTTGCTGAAAAGCGGGGTGGCGCAGTCCTATGCTGAAAGGGGGCTTGTGAGGGGTACTGTGAACGGAATTCGGGCAATTTCAATGAAGTGACAGGAAATTCAGAATGACGCAAAAGATTGACCAAACACAGCTAAATCATGGTGTAACCAGTGATTACCCGACTTGCCGCTTTTCGGTAGCTCCGATGTTGGATAATGCGCACAATTAGCGCCCTGTCTGGGCTCGTGCGCAATATACGTACCGAGTTCGGACTTTATCAGATGTCATCTAGCTTTGAAATTTTCGTACAGGCTACCCTATAAATTTCTTCCTGATATTTGAACTAACAGACAAAACAACAACTTTTTGAATTTTTAAGTGCTTAAATTGTGTATGATTAGTCATACAAAAAGAACAAATAACAACTCACATTAAGCATCTGAAATGAAAGTAAAAAAACCATTAATCTGTCCAGAAGAACTTCATGACATCACACTAAAGCTTGAGCACAATGAAATGCGGGACAAGCCGGAAGATATGTTGATGTCTCTGTATTGTTATACAAAAGGTTACAGGCGCTTTGTTGAACTTATTGGTGAACAAGTAGAGCCAGAGTATCTTTCAGTATTTAAACTTGATCATGTGGAGCGTGGCTCCGTAAAGCTTAAAAACAAAGTTGGATATAGACCAGGATTAATTAATTTTATTGCTATTCAGCTTGCAAAATTAATGATTGACGATACAACTGATGACAACTTAGAAGAAAAGGCAATTGAATTAGAGCAGAATACTTCTGATTTTATCGATGAAAATAGCGTTTCAGGTAACTCATTAGTTAATGATAAAAAAGAGCCGTATATTGATCGTATAACATTGGCTGAAATTATGGCTGATTTTTCAAAGGGTGGTGAGTTGTTGTTACGGAAAGAGTATTTTGAAGTTTCTGATAATTCCGTCAAAGAAAATAGTAATGTTTTTCGCTTTGACAAAGCATTCCGCTCCCATGTTTCAATCAATGAATTGAAAAAAGCCAAGCATGAGCCATATAATGGTGACGACACGGTTATCGCTTTAAGGCCTTGTAATGTCGGTGATGCTTCTTGGTATGTAGAAAGTATTAAAACCAAGAGAAAGTATTTTGTCCGAATCGGGGATAAAGAGTGGTTATCAAAATATCAGACTGGCCGGATGGAAGTTGTTAGAGCTAATGACTTAATCCATGTGAATTTAAAATGCGATGTTGTTGAAGCAAAAAAAGGTAGTTCACGGAATGTGAATGCTGTTATTACTAAAGTTCATGGAGTAGAAGAAGGAAAACATCTCTCTCCAAACCAACAGGCAAATTTGTTTGAATGAAGCGTTTTTTCTCAAACTATATATACATCATCATTCCATTTTTGGCATTGATGATTACAAAATTTTTAATTCTCAAGCCAGAAGATATTATTCTGGCTACCGACTGGTCGGTAGCCAGTTTTATGATTTTTGCACAATGTATGAATTTGCTAATAACCGACAATATTCATAATAAAAATATTAGTAAGCTAGGTGTGGCTATATATATTGGAATTAGTGTGTCACTTTTAATTATCTGCCTAGGTGTATACGTTTATGTCACTGTTTATCAGAACTTTTTAGGTGGAATCTTGCAAATAATAACTTTCATTCTGTCATCTATATGGATGATGAGTGTTTATAAAGCAAATGATTATATTGAAAAAACTAACAAATAATATTTTAAGAGCCTCTTGATTAGATAGAGGCTCTTTTTATTAGGCTTACATCCGCTGCCCAGACCACACAACCTCACCAACCACTTCAAAATCACTGCTGATGATTTCATCTTTGGTCAGTTCCCAAGGTTGATAGCTATCGTTGTCACTTGTGACAGACAAACCGTGCTTTGAAAACTGTAGGCGCTTCACCATCAATTGACCTTCAAAGCGGAAGACATAAATTCCATCCCCAGTGAACTGATCCACACGGTTCACCATGACCAGACAACCATTCTTGAGCGTTGGATACATGCTGTCACCCTTCACAGGCATCAGGAAAATGTTGTTTGCGTTAACACCTATCTCGTTGTTAATGAATGACTCACTAAATACGATATCACTGGATTTCTCTTCACTCACCACTAGAGCGCCGTGCCCGGCGCTTACTTCAACTTCATATAAATCCAAGTGTACATAACCTCTTGGCGGAACAATCACGCCGTTTTGCGAAATCTGTCTTGCTCTGATGAAAATTTTCTCAGGGATTTTTTCCCGGTAGCGCCATGTCTGAATGGTGCTCTTTGTAGTGCCTAAAGCCCTTGCTAAATCTACGTTTGTGGAGGTTTGTGTTAACTCTTTGAGTTCCTGTAGCTGTTCATCAATGGTCTTCATTTGTAATTCATTCCGTCACTAATGGCTTGCAAAGGTGATTCAATTGTGTATTATTCGGTTTGAATTACTTTGAATTACAAATGTATCCCAAAGTGATTCAAGTGAATTGCTAATGCTCTGAATTGCGTTAAGTGTACTACAAGGTGGACATATGAATACAAATTTTGCACTACTTGCTCGTTTTCAAAGCCCAATAGTTGAGCTCAAAGAGGTTTCGCAGGAGTTCTTTGGCGTCACGCCGAAGACAGCCGAACAAAGAGCCAAGGCTTGTGACTTCCCGATTCCTACTTTCAAACTCCGTGACTCAGAACGTTGCCCAACTATGGTCAAAATTGAAGATTTAGCGGCTCACATCGACAAGAAATACGCCGAAGCACAAGCAGAGTGGCGTTCGGTTCACGGCTAAGGGGGCGATCATGGATCCGATTCACGCCCCTTGTCCTGACATGGCTGGCATGGTCAATCCTGACCCGAAGAAACGCCAGCGTGCCCGGTTCCTGCTGGGCAAATTGCGGGAAAAGCACGGGATACGAAAGCGCACCTACACACCCCGCCCGCTGAATTACAAATGTACGCCGTCTGGCTGTTATGAGGTTCAAGAGTAATGCAACACGGTACTGTTTTTACTCGTCATTTCTTAAAGCGTCTCCCGCAAATCGTCCGTCAGGATATCCGCACCAAAATAGCCAGCCGCCAGCAGCGCGGCGGGGCTACCCGCGACAATCTCGACCGCTTCGCCGATGAGGCGGTCAAGTTCGGCCTGAAAGTTGCCCCCTTCATTGAAGACAAGTTTTCCTTTGTGGATTTCCGCAACCGGGCCAAGTCTGAGCGCCTGACTCACCACGTCCTGATGAAAGATGAGGCGGTGCGAAAGCTGGCCCGTCTGGTCGCTGACGAGAATATGCAGGCAATGCAGGACATTGACCCGCAGGTTTTTGACAGCTTTCTGGCAGCGATGAAGCACATCTATTCAGTCTTGGCTGAGAACCTGCGCGCCATTTCCGTCAACCCGCCTGTTTTGCCCGGTGGCAAGGTGGAGATTGAACGCGCAGAGCAGATCCTGACGGCTGCAACGCTGAAAATGCAGTCTGAAGAATGGATTGAGCGCCGTCTGATGCATCTGCGTTCCCAGTACATCGAGTATGCACAGATTGCCCTTGAGCGCGTTGGCGACAAGGGGCACCAGTCGAAATACATTTCCTATCCGTCGTTCCAGAACTGGAAGAACAAGCAGCGTGAAGCGGAGCGGTTCATTCAGAACACCGTCGTTTACAACGAAGCCACCGGGGAGCACTTCGACCTTGAAGAAGTGATCAAACGGACCACGGCCAACCCGGAAAACCGCCGGATTGAAATGATGGTGCGCTCCCGTGGCTTTGAAGAGCTGGCGCAGGATTTGGGCTATACGGCGTTGTTCCTGACATGGACGCTGCCAAGCAAATATCACCGCAACTCGAAGAAGTGGAACGGCGCGAGCGTCAAAGAAGGCCACGGTAACCTGATGCAGCAATGGGCGCAGGCCCGTGCCCTGATTGCCAAAGAAGACATTCACTACTTCGGCTTTCGTGTGGCTGAGCCCCACAAGGACGGCACCAGTCACGGCCATTATTTTCTGTTCTGCGATCCGAAAGACAAAGACACCCTGATTCACATCATTTCCGGCGTCGCTACCGCTGAAGACCGGGATGAGCTGGGACAGGACATTTCCCCGCGCTTTGACGTCAAGGAAGCCGACCCGGCCAAGGGCGGCGCAACGGCGTACATCGCGAAGTACGTTTCCAAAAACATCAACGGCCAGCACATGCCAGACACCGAAGCTGAAGAAAGCGCGTTTCGGGTTCGGGCGTGGGCGTCCGTGCATCGTATCCGCCAGTTCCAGCAGTTCGGCGGTGAACCTGTGTCCCTGTGGCGTCATCTGCGTCGGGCCACGGAAGAGCAAACCCGCATTGATCCCAAACTCGAAGCCCTGCGACAGGCGGCGGATTCCTCCAAGTGGTCGCTGTTTTGCCAGCTCGCTACGGATGCCCGGCTGGCCTATGAAGAAAAACAAAACCAGTACGGCGAGACCGTGAAAAAAGCCATCGGCTTTCACTGGATCTCTGAAGGGGTGAGCACCTTCATTGCGACCTGCAGCGAGACTTACCGACTCGTGAAAAAGTCTGAGTTGGGGGCGCTTTTAGAGTCGCGGAGCGGCTCCCCTTGGAGCACTGAAAATAACTGTAACTCCCAGCTCGGAGAGCACCTTCAACGGGTGACCGGATGGAGCCTTGCCGGGGTGCAGTGCCTGATGAAACCCCTGTTGGCCGGGGCCAAAGTGCCAATTGATAAAGACTGCCAGCTCAAACTGGCAAACAACCGAATCGTGATGACCAGAGGAGAACTGTGATGATTCAAACCATGACCATCGAACAGCTACGCCATGCTGAGAAAGCCATTGAGACCGCTGAAGCCCTGTCTGTGGAGGTGAAAGGGGAGATTGAAAAGCTCAAGGCACTGGATATGAAAGTGCTGGTGAAAAAGGTGTCTGCCGTGATGTTCAGCGGCGGCTCCCTGAGTTTGGAGGCGATTGGCCTGCCCGGTGACTTCTTCGAAAAGCTGGAAATGCTCGACGGGATCAGCGCGAAAGCCCGTGCCGGCTATCGGGCCGAAGTGCAAGCCCGCCTGGCACAACTGGCCGGGGGCGAAGATGAGTAAGAACCCGACCCGCGGCTATATCCGCTGCACCGTGCCGGACTGTGGCGAGGTCTGCACGGTTCATATGACCGGAGAGCACCGCCTGATGGAATCCGGCGAACCGCCGAAGAACCCCCGCAATATCGGCAAGCTCTATTACCGCTGCCCCCGGTGCGGGAACAGTACAAACAGCAGTGCCATGCATGAATACATTGAAAAGCACAAAGTGGAAACGGTTCAGGCACTGGGGGAAACGCCCATTGAAACCGTCAGGGAAACCACAAAAGAATCGGTTCAAACCGTTCGCGAAACGCTCCCCGTGAGCGTTTCCCAAACCAGTGATGACGGGTTTCCAGCGTTACCGGAGCCGGAGACAGAGCCGGGGAAAAACACCCCGAAAATCCACTGGAAAACCCTGTATCCGTGGTTCATCGGGTTATTTGTACTGGTAATGATTTTGATTGGTCTGAGTAAAGGAAAGAAAGATGACAGCGACAGCGGAAAACTTGCAACAAACTGAGATGTTCGATCTCCCGGAAGAGCAACCCACAGTGGATGATTGGTCGGACTGGGGCGCGGCGATTCAGCAGCTCGAATCACAGGAAACCCCGGAGCCGGATGAGGTGGCGCAGGACGCCGCCAATGATGACGACGCGGCAGAAGCGGCGGTTGATTTGCTGGACTTGGGGTTTGTCCTGTCCGAGCAGGCGATCAGCTTTGCCATCGGGATGGATTTTGAATACGACGAGAAAGCCAAGGGTAAGGTGCTCAAAGCCGCCGGGCCACTGATGCAGAAACACGGGGCAACGTGGCTGAACTGGCTCGGCCAGTACAAAGAAGAAATCCTCTTCTTGGTGGCTGTGGTCGGTCTGGGCGGCGTCACGGCCCGTCAGGTGAAAGGCCTTCGGGCGGAGAAACGCGCCCAACTGGCCGAAGCGCAGGAAAAGCAGGAGGTGGACGATGGCGAAAAAGCCGATCCTGAACCTGCCGCGGCCTAAGCATTCCAACACCCATCTTGACCCGTTGCACCGGGTCATTATCGGTGGCACGGGTAGCGGAAAAACCTCACTGGTCAAGCACGGGAAATTCATCACCGCCAAGGCGCAGGCGGTGTTTTTTGACCCTTATGAGAACTACGCCGGAAAACCCTTTCAGGGCCAGCAGGTGCGGGGCTACCACTCGAAAGCGGATTTCCTCAAGGCACTGGTCAAAGCCCGTCAGGGCCACAGCGCATTTAAGATTGCCTACATCCCGGCGGACTTGGTGTTTGAGGAGCTGGAATTCTTCTCGGCGGCGGTGTGGTCAGTGCTGGATGGCCGCAAAGCGCCCCTCGAAATCTGCATTGAAGAACTGGCGTCCTGCTCGCCCACGGCGGGCACCCTGAAGGGGAAAACCGGGGAGCTGTTGCGGGGTGCCCGTCAGTATGGCGGTATCGTGACGACGGTATTCCAGCGTGGGCAGGAGGTGCCGAAAACCATCACCACCCAGTCACCGACGTGGTATCTGTGTGCGGTCAATTCGATGAATGATGCGAAGTATTTATCGGATGCGAAATCCGTTCCCGTGGC
>NZ_JAUORR010000025.1:0-68918 GCF_030547945.1 Photobacterium sp. 1_MG-2023
AGTTACTGTGATAATTACCGCTCAACCTTGTTATTTGGCACTGTAAAATCGAGTTAACAAAGTATGCTCCGGCCCTGTATCTGTGATTACCTCAATGTGGCCTGTTATTTCTACTTCTTTTCCCTTTTTGTCATTCTTATTGATTTTGAGTGTCGCTGTTATCACGGACTCAGATGGAAGATTAAAGTCAGTGCCAGCATGTTTGCTGAAAATGGCACTACGGGCATAAATTCGGTGTAGAAAACCGACGTATCCTGCGTGCAGCCGAAGAACTGGGGATGACTCAGGCAGAGTTGAATGATTTTGTGAATTCCCGCCCGGATTACTTCCAGATCGAAGAAGAAGGGCCAAATTTGAGTCACAGGAATGAAAAGCCGGGGTATGATGAGTTAGAAAAAATCATTGAGCATATGGAAGAATTCCTAGAGCAAAGGCAATAATATGAAATATACAGAAAGACCAGAATACAAATTGTACAAAGCATTGAGGAAAGGCCAAATAGCTCAAGTTCAAGAGTGGATAGCTCAAGGCTGCAATATTCATAGGGTTACTGAAAATGATAAATGGACGTAACTACATCAACTCTCAGATGGTGATACTCCCCCGGAATCAATCCAATTTCTCATTGAGCAAGGATTGGACGTCAATGCAATTGATAGCTATGGCTATACACCGCTGATTTATGCCGTGCGGCAAAGAAATGTCCCGGCAATGCGGCTCTTGCTGGACAACGGTGCAAAAGAGACCCTTGAACACCGGGGGGATAGATTCCTTAAGTGCTTTGAGAATGGCAATTAGAGGCAAGCCATATCAATATGATGTGGTGAAAGTTCTATTAGAATATGGTGCCGACCCGGATCAGCCGCACCCGGAGGAAAATCTGTCCGTGAAGCAATGGACATCATTGCGAGCATTGATCCAGCCATTCAAGCACTGATTGATCAATATTAATCTGTAATTTGATAGCGGTGTGTTTGTTATGAATGGTTATTAAGCCGATCAACAAGCTCAACGTTGTTAAATCACAGCTCTCGGCGCTGCCGTGCCGATATATGATGCCATTACATTGACACCAGCGACTGAGAGCTTTCTTAATTACAAACCCACATTCTGTGCATAAGGTGTACTACAGGGATTTTAATACTGTGAGGCCACCAGCAGCCGGACCCCGAATACACCGAACAGTGTAGCGGTCAAGCGGGACAGCCATTTCTTCACAGAATTATTTACCTGTAACTTATTGCTCAAAGAAGCTGATCCCCAGGCAAGCAAGTGGCACCAGAGCATGCCATTGACGTTAAAAATCAGCCCCAGAACAATAAACGCCAAAGCCTTATGCTCGCTGGAAGCAGAGATGAACTGCGGCATAAATGCCAGAAAAAAGACTGCGATTTTTGGATTAAAGACATTCGTCATCAATCCCTGTGTGTAGATTCGCTTAAAGGATGCTTTTGATTTTTGAAAACATACGGGCTTCTCATCACCGCCATTGCTTCTGAGCATACTAAACGCCATATAGATCAGGTAGACACCACCCAGAACTTTCACCACTGTGAAAGCAGTCGCAGAAGTCGCTAATACAGCAGACAATCCCAGCGCTGCAGCAACAATGTGAATCATGGTACCTGTACCTATCCCGAGTGCTGCGGCAGACCCTGCTTTAAATCCCTGCGACGCTGCACGACTGGCGATGAGCAGAGAATCAGGTCCGGGAATCAGATTGAGTAACAAACCAGACAACACAAACAACCACAAGTTTTCAATACCAAACACCGCTCTATCTCCCTGTCAGCGCACGAAATGTTAAATTCAGCAACTTCAGTCTGTCCAGATGGTTTCATTCACAATCTATCCATCCAATCAGCCTGAACATGATTCGCCGTGCATCATACATGAAAGTGCCGGATCACATCAGTTACGTTTTCCGTGACAGTCCAACATTATGAGCAGAAGGTCCGGAGAAAGCGTTCACTTACAAGATCCTATTTATTCCCGGAACAGACATTTTTCAGCATAAACAAATCCCCCCCTCAGCTCACATCACCAATGGTGCTTGAAAGCGAATGGGCCACCGCGTTTTTGCCCGACATTGTGCGCGTCAATGCCGGTCAGCAGCCCTCTTCTCTGGAACGGTTTGATTTTTACAACCGGGCACAGACAGCTTTTGTGATTATCCAGTGCGCTGAATTCAGGCCCTATGGGAGCTTGATTCTACGCAAAGGCGTGATCAATCAATAAAGGAAATTTTGCTGGTTTCAGTAGCGATGACGCACCGCAATTCAATGATCAAAGCCACTGAGTGCTGAGCACGGAATGTTCGCAAGATTCAAGAAGGCCGGCTAAAGTTCTGCCGGATACGTTCAGCTTCTTCCCGAAACGCGCAGTCTTCTGCGTGATCATTGATCAGTCCCATCGCCTGCATAAATGCGTAGACCGTGGTTGGTCCTACGAATTTCCAGCCCCGTTTCTTGAGTTCTTTTGAAATCGCTTTGGATTCATCCGACACAGATAAGGTTTGCGGGATCACCTCGGTGGTATTAGGTTCGTATCGCCAGAAAAATGCTGCCAGCGAACCTTCTGTTTGCACCATCTCGATGGCGCACCTGGCATTATTGATGGTGGCTTCAATTTTTCCCCGATGCCGGACAATGCCTTCATCCTGAAGTAACCTTTCCACATCTTTTTCCGTAAATTTGGCGACCTGATAGAAATCAAACTGTTGAAAAGCTTGTCTGAAATTCTCCCGCTTGGCCAGAATGGTTCGCCAGCTCAGGCCCGACTGAAACCCTTCCAGACAAATTTTTTCAAACAGCCGCTGGTCGTCACCCACCGGATAACCCCATTCACGATCGTGATAGTCGATATAGGCTTCGGTTGCACTGCACCATCCGCAACGCAGCTTGCCATCGGTCCCTTCCATTAACTGACTCATGCGGAGACCTCCACAATCAATGAACAGAGAGAATTCTGTTTCTTATGCGCCCAATCCGAACACATCGTACTTGCCTGATCCCGGCTCACTGAATCTGATGTTTTGCAGGGTTCTACGGTTACATTTTTGAATCGATTCGACACGCAACTTCCTTTTTCTTCTGTTGATCGGGGGCACTTTGAAACCCATATCTTCGCACGCCGCTTCGATACGTGCGATCCACCCGATTGGATCGGTCCTGTGATCAAAATCAGGCACAGTCAACGCGACTGTGCCTGAGTGATCGAACAACGGACCCGTTTACTTCACTTTCACAATGTCGTCTGGTTTCCAGGTTTGATCATAAAAAGCATCCATGGCGCCATAAAGCCGTAGCGCAACCAGATAATCACGTCCCGGAACCGTTTGGATAAAGGCGGCATCAACCACATCTTTCGGCTTACTCGGGCCAAACCAGATATCAATCGAGCCATCCTTATTCTTTGGAATATCGTAATAGCCATTGGTTGAGGGCAGTAATTGATCTGTTTCCGGCATGGTGCCATCGGTGATGTTATAAGCGGTCACAGCCCAAAACAATGCCGCAGGAATATCTTTCGGCAGATGAAGGCGATAGCTGTTCGAACCATTGAGAAAATCGCCATCGGCATCACGGGTAGTATAGGGATATTTTGAACCCGCCCCTGTGGTTCTCATCACCATGGCGGGCGCCGAAGAATAGGCATACTGGAAGAATGCGGCACGTTGATCCACATCCAGATAACTTTCCTGCATCCATTCTGCGGTGCCAGCGCCCCAGGCGCGTTCCCACTGACGATCTTTATAATAGCGGTTGCGTTCGTCTTCACGCCCCAATTGCCGCATAGCAAGAATCATCTTCGGTGCCGTTTCAACCGCTTTTTTCAGTAATTCCTGCTGTTTTTGAGTGGGTTCAAAGGGCTGACCTTTCACAATCCCAATCGATGCAAGCACACCGCGTAATTCAGGATCAATGGCAGTCACCGGTTCATAATCCACAAATGCTTTCAGTTTGTCCCAATACGTATTATCCACCGGATACATCATGTTGAGTGGCTTGCCGCTGGCATCCGGAAATTCCATCGGTTTAATATTTTTCTCTTCTGCCCAAAGCGGATACACCCGCGTGGTTTCAGCCAACTGAACCGCTGGCACCGGATCCGGTTTCCCTTCACCTTTTTTCATCACTGTCCGGAAAAACAGGAACACATTATAGGTCGAGGACTCAAATGCAAAATAGCTGCTGGGCACATGCCCCTGATAACCGGGTGGCAGCAGCAAATATAAACCGCCTCTTGCCCGGTCAGGCCCAATGGCACCCACATCGGTAATCGTGCGCTGGAAAAAGTCGGTAAACATCCCAATCACATTCGGTGGCGCTTTGACGACCAGCGGACCGGTTTCTTTCAGATCCAGATAACTCATGGAATAAATCACATCAGCATTCGGTGTTGGCACCAGCGTACGGCTGTCCATCCGCTGTTTCCAGATCGGCAGCACCTGATATCCCTTCCCGAATTCAGCTTCGGATCCATCCCGCATGCCGATCACATTCAACGCGGGCTGCATCGTCATATAGGCATGAACAGCCCGTTGATAAAACAACTCATCCCGCAGCGTTTCCGCTTCATCCTGAGCCAGCCAGTTGCCCTGGTTAATTTGTTTTGTCAGCGGTGTGAGTGGTGCTTCCGCATCAGCTGGACCCGCAGCAAACATGCCCAGCGCAAGGGTCAATGCGACTGCGACGGGCATCAAGTTGAATGGCTGCTTGCGTGGTTTCTTCAGTACCTTCATTACAACTCCTTTTTGAGCGCCCCAAGCGAAACAGCTCAATTCGCAGCAGGATGACTAAACCTATGAAAGCATAGAACACTTTCCATCAATGTCAGAATAAACAGCAAAGTATTTTCACACCTGTCAACACAGCTTGGTCATCATTGCAAATGCACAGTTCAACGTATCATCACAGTCAATCTTTCATGTAAGCCGATCATGATCACACTGTTGCATATCCGTTGACCACAGGGGTTCCATTTCTCTGCTGAATGGGCAAGTATCCATCACGATCTTCAGTCATATAAACTGGTATATCTGGTAAATACCGGACCGTATGACTGCCAAAAAAGCAAAATAATAAACAATCACTCTGAACCTATTGAAAATAAAAGAAGGATCGCCATGACAACGCTCATTTTATCCAGTAAGAAATTTATCCTATCCATCAAGCCCTCTATCCGGGCAATGTATTTCCCTGAAAACACCCTGCTCATCACAGAGCAGCTCACAGCTGAAGAAAGAGACGTTCTGGTGCCTCAGTTCGGTCACATTCTCGAACTGGATGACTATTTTTCACACACTGCGACAGCACTACTGCAGTTTGTCGCCACCATCAAAACACGACCAGCCATTGAAAAAGTGCTCGCTTTTTCGGAAGGCGACATACTCCGGGCGGCACAAATCCGTGAAATCCTCCATCTTCCCGGACAGCATTTCGAACAAGCCATTTTGTTCAGAGATAAAATCCTGATGAAACAACATGCTGCACGTTATGGTGTCATGGTTGCGATGCCACAGGATGCCAGTCAGGTGAAACACTGGCCATCTCTACCCTATCCCATCGTCATCAAGCCTGCAGCCGGGCGGGGATCGCAGCAAACATTACGCATCGAATCGTTCGAACAGTGGTCTGAAATCAGAACTGAGATTGACCCAACAGATATGATCATCGAACCCTTCATTGAGGGCGAGGTGTTCCATATTGATGGGCTTGTGGTCAACGGAAACGTCTTGATTTCCAGTCCTGCCCGCTATGTCGGGAACTGTATGGATTTTGTCGGTGGTCAAAGTCTCGGCTCGTATACGCTGTCTGAATCAAACCCTCTTTATCGACCTTTAACTGCATTCAGCCGCTATTTACTCGAGCAAGTATTCCCGACCCCGCAGCATTCCCTGTTCCATATCGAATGCTTCGTTGACAACGATCAGCAAATCACCCTGTGTGAAATCGCCTGCCGCCTTGGGGGCAACGATCTGCTCACGGAAGTAGAACTTGCTTATGCCGTGAACGTTGTTGAAGCTTATTTACACGCTGAGTTCACCTCGGAAGCCCTCTGTGAACCGAGCCGTTTTCCTATGCAGGTTGGGGGGCGCTTTCAGCTCCCCCCCCAGTCCGGCCATTTAACCTGTAAAGGAGTCCCGACTTTTCAGCACCCGGGAATCGTCAAGTTTCAATCCAGAGCAATTTCCGGACATCACTACCAGGCCATGACCATGTCGAATGATGCACTGCTGCATGTGGTTGCCAAAGCAAACAGCGAAGCCGAAATGGAAACATTGTTTCGGGATATCGCGCACTGGGCAGCCAGTGAATTCATCTGGTCAACCCGGACAGAGGAGGTCGCGACGTGCACGCAGAACTAATCGCGGTTGCCAAAAACCCGCAGTATCGCCATTTCTGGCTGGCGAATATCATCAGCAATGGCGCTATCTGGATTCAGAATACGACCTCTTCTATTGCATTAACGCATCTGTCGACCTCTGCCGTGATGAATTCACTGGTCCAGGTGGCTGCCACGCTGCCATTTCTTGTGTTTGGGATTCTGGCTGGCCAGGTTGGCGACAGATACAGCAAACCGCTGGTCCTGACCATGGCTCAACTCAGCCTAGGGCTGGTTTCACTGACGCTTGCAGCCGCCACTGGGTGGGGGCTGTTATCCCCGGCATTACTGATCGCGGTGACGGCTGCTTTTTCTGTGGCCACTGTCTTTCGGATGCCGGTGGCACAAGCTGGGATCGCATTAACCGTACCCCGGGAACAGGTGAAACATGCTGCCGTGCTCAATAACCTCGGGTTTAATATTGCCCGCGCTACGGGGCCAGCCGTCGCCGGTACACTACTGCTTGTTCTGGCCTATGCGGAGGTTTATCTGCTCACGGCAGCCATGTTACTGGCTGTTTCCGTCTATTTTTTCTGGGGGTTTTACAACGAGCGTTCTGCGACAGCCAGTCCGCCAGCTTTTGTTTCCATGCGCGATGCATGGCAGCATATTGCGGCCTCACCTCTGTTTCGTCGCTGTACCTTTGATGCCTGCATCTTGTTTTTCGCAGGCAGTGTGATCTGGTCCATGATGCCTTTCATCGCGAAATATCATCTGAATCAGAGCACGGCAGGTCAAGGGACACTTATGGGTGCGACCGGTCTGGGTGCCCTGCTGACCGTGCTCGTTCTGCCTGTGGTCCTGAAGTTACGTCACAGCCAGCATGGCTATTGGTTATGTTATGGCCTGATGGCTTCAGCCATTGCGACCATTTGGCTCAGCAGTCATCTGACCGTCATTTTCGCCGCGCTCATGGTTTTCGGTCTGAGCTGGAGCATGGCCGTCACCTTGCTCAATGGCGAAATACAGTCCGCATTTTCACGAGAAATTCTTTCTCGGGTGATCGCCATCTATCTGATTGTGATGTATCTGGCTCAGGCGTCCGGCGCTTTCTGGGCGGGCCTGATCAGTCAGTTTCTTGAAACAGACTCGGCGCTCATCAGCTCTGTCACCCTCCTTGGACTGGGACTGGGCATTCGAAGCTTGATTTTTACATCCACAGACTCAAATGAGGCTTAGCACGATGGCACGTATCACATTCACGTTGATCGGTGGCGGCGCATCTTCACTGGCTTTCATCGATGCGTTTACCCGGCATTGGCAACCCCGGAAACATCAGGATGTCATTCTTCTGGTTATGGAAAAAAAGAGTGTCTGGGGCGTCGGCAATGCCTATGCAGACGACAGTCATTCGAACCTGCTCAATACGCAGGCCGGTCTGATCTCAGGTTTACCGGGTCAGCCAGGGGATTTCATGCAGTGGCTGAATGCGTATCCATTCAAATGGCAGCCGGATTTCCCTAATCTGAGCATCAGCACATCCACTTATGCCCCCCGTCCGTTGTTCGGGCGTTACATGCAGGATCGCTATCACCGGGTGATCCGGCAGGCCGCAGAAAAGAATATATTCATCGTCACTGTCGCTGCCTCAGCTGCCGCCATCCATCCGGATAACGACACTGACGGATATACAATCTCAACCGAATGCGGACACCGGTATTTTGCTGATGCCGTCATTCTGGCCTGCGGGACGCACACGAAAATCATGGAGAACGCACAACCGGCAAATAAAGTCTTTTCAAGCCCTTATCCTGTGCGATCTGTCGTAGGTGCGATTGATCCACAGGATGATGTCACCATTGTTGGCGCACGTCTCAGCGCCATCGACATGGCAATCGGCCTTCTTGAACATGGCCATCAGGGGAAAATTCGGTTCCGCTCCAGAGGCGGATTCTTCCCCAGCGTCCGGGGTACACAAGGCGCATACCATAACCAGTTTTTATCCAAGCGCTACATTGAGCAACATTATGAAACACTGACGCTGGCTGATTTAGCCTTGCTGTTCCACCAAGAGCTGCAACACTATCGGGCGAACTTTGAAGACACGCCAGAGTCTGTCCGGTTCCCGACGCCCCCCGTCCATGACTTTGGGCGCTTCCTGCAGGATGAAATTCAACGGGCCAGCGGGCCGCGTGGCTGGCAGGCAATTCTGTACAGTGCAAATGCGGCACTGGATGTCATCTGGCGGAAACTGACCGACGCCGAAAAAGAGCGGGCATTGGACACGCACTGGTCCAACGCGATGGCGTTGCGGGTTTCGATTCCGAAGGTCAATGCGGAAAAACTGCTGGCAGCCGTTCAATCCGGCCAGCTCAGTTATCAGATGGGTTCAGATGCGGAGACGCCCGATGATGTGATTGTGTATGCCACCGGCAATGCCCGTCATCTGAATCAGGCGGACTCCCCGTTACTGAATCAGATGTTTGCGTCTGGACTTGCCCGCTGTCATCCGCATGGTGGCTTACAAATCCTCAACGAAACTTATCAGGTGCTGGATAGCCGGGGCTTCGCCCACGCAAGCATGTTTGCTTTAGGAGAAATTACCAACGGTAACTTCCTGTTTACCAGCGCTTTGGACTTGATTGTTGAGCATGCTTCCCGGTGTGCGACTTCCGTGATTGCGGCCTTCACGCAGCCGGGGCCACCCACGGAAGACTCGAACCGGACGCAGGAAATTGGCAGTGAAATAAAATAAATCAACCTCTTACAAGCAACAGGCGGCCTGTAGAAGGCCGCCTGACATTTAAAAACTCACGACAATTTACCGTGCACGTATCTACTTTTCTTTTGAATACCCTGTGAAAGCCTATTGGTCCAAGCCATGAAAGAACCAGATTTAGCTTTCTTTCACAAACTTGATTTGAAGGATTTAATCCCCTTAAAGACAGCGAGCAAAGGTAACAGCCCTTTATTTCTCCGCCAGTGTTAAGCCGTCATATTCCGGCCAGAGAACAGTCTCCCCTTTCAGATAATGATCAAAAAAAGTCGCCATACTTTGTTTCTTGATGGCATGTATCTGATCAATGTCAACCTGAGACGGATAACCCAGTACCCAACGATTCTGATCCATGAAATCCTGATGCGTGGTTTTCTGTATTGTGAACAGGAAAGTATCATGGCCATTGTCTGCAAATGCCTCCGATAACTCCTGCTCCGGTGTCTGGAGCAACAATAAAGGCTTATTCAGCGGCTGATATCGAATGTCTCCGAGCAACAGACCGTCCATATTTGCACTGGCAACACAGGCAGCAATTTGAGCACAGCTGTTCATTGCTGCCGAACCGCCCAGGCTGAAACCCAGCGTCCCGATTCTGGTGTCATCCAGTTGATAATCAAACACTTCCTGATGCCAGGACAACCACTGATAAACATAAGTCACATCATGGGTAATCTGCGGTGCCACGACCTCGTTAAAATAAGCTGAACCTTTCTCCGTTCTCACATTCGACGTCCCTTCCGGCAAGTAGACGTTCACGACACTGCCGTCCTGAAAACTGGCGGCACCGGCAATATAGGGATGATTGATTGAAACGACGACATAACCCCGGCTGGCCAGATCCTCTAAGAGCTCCGTATTATCCACTTCAAATAACAAAGCACCGTGGGAATAGAATAAGATTGGCCAGCCCTGGCCTGATGTCGCCTTGGCTATCGCGACATCACCCTGCGACCAGGACTGAATGCCCTGTAAATCAAACTGATTCGGGTGGATTGGCGCGCCCTGAGGACGATTCTTTTCCAGAAACGCAACCTGATGTCCCCACGAATCGAAGTAGTTTCGATAGGTCCCGGTATTTTCCTCCGTCGGATAAAACACTTTGATCGGCAATCGGCGTGTTTCATTGGGCACCGGGCTCATGCCATCTGGCCCGGCATCCAGAATATCGATCGCTTTCACACCAACCTGATACTGGCCACCCGGTGCGGGATAAACATGTTCAGCCACGGGTTCTGTCACAGTTGTTTCAGCGGGGGAATCCTCTGAATCACACCCGGCCACTCCCACAATCACAGACATCCATAAGGCTTGATAAATCGGTTTCAATTTCATGTACTTCTCCTTTTTCCTGGAAATCCAGCATGAAGAAGCCCCCCTGAAAAAGCGTCCGGATTAGTGAATCAGACGTCCGAATTTACGAATTCGTACTTTTCAACCGGGTTTTATACTGTGATGGCGTACATGACTGATATTTTTTAAAAGCTGCATTGAAGGTTGATTTCGAGTTGAATCCTGCTTCGAATGCCAGATCCAAAACCGCCTTTGATGGCTGTTTTTCCATCCGCGCACAGATATAGGCAATACGTCGACGATTCACTAAATCGTAGAATTTCATGCCCATGACCTGATTCAGCACCTGACTCAGCAGATAAGGTTTCACCCCAATTTCATCGGCCAACGACGCCAGACTGAGTTCAGGTTTCAGGAAGTATTGCTGACTGTCCATGAGCTGGAGAATGTCCTGACTGAGTGCCATCATCACTTCATCAGGTTGTATGGCGGCCGTTTCAACATCCGACTCAGCCCAGACTTCAAAGTGAAGCAAAGCCGGGCGAAGAAGTAACGCGCAAGTGATGACAAAAAGCAGCAAAGAAACCGCGAGATACGGCAGCGGTACATCACTATTGAATGTGGCTTGCGGTAATACCATGATCAATGCCAGCAGCAGACTGCCACACATGCCCCATAATACCGTGACGTTCGCATTTGAAAGGTTCGCTTGATACGTACTCTGCCGGATTTGATATCGCCAGACCAAGCGCATACCTGCCAGACAGTAACCCAGATAAAACACCACCAGACTGAAGGCCACCAATAAATGCCTTGTCGTCAGCAAGGTATTTGCCGGTGACATGATTAAATCAACACAAATGAGGCTCATCATGCACAGCGGAAGAAAATGGACAACATCCCGCCAGGCCAGCTTGGTGTCGGTTAAACACTGCCGTATGAACAAATAGAACAAGACCGGATACAGCAGCGGCCACATCATGTTCCATCGTGATGAGACCCAGTGCTCCTGCCACGCCATCACCAAACTCAGGTCCAGAGCAAAACACAGATGAATCATTGCAAGCAACCAGAACAAGGGTTGCGTCTTGCTCTTTCCAACCAGAAACACACTCAGCATCAAGCTTTGTATCATACCTGCCAACAAGATTGCCGATATCATGGTTCGCTCCATCTACCCATTTCCTACTGGCAGCAGATTATGAACGAAAACTGTTTCAGAATCAGGTGTCTTTCAAGAATGATGAATCCGGTTCAGGTTCTGTCAGGCATCTTAAGGCTTTGAAGAACCGGCAGCCAGAGAGTCCGGCATCCAATTGATCATCTTGCGGTATTGCGCCGTTGCGATCCGATCTGTCGCCAGACTCATTGCCATTTCCCTCAACCGACACAGCATCGGGTGCCGGACATTGGCTAACTGCCCAATCATCCACGATTGCTGATTGATCATCGCAGTGCGATTGCGGCGTGCATGGACATAAGATGAAAAGTCCGGAGACACCGGATTCTCCGCAATCGCTTCGGCCAGACTGTAAGCACTTTCAATGGCCATGGCTGCGCCTTGTCCAAGGTTTGGCGTTGTTGGATGGATCGCATCCCCAAGCAATACCACACCGTTGTCGTTGTGCCATTGTTGCTTCGGTTTCCGGTCAAACAATGGCGTTTCGATCAAAGCATCTTCCTGTTGCGCATCCAGCAAGCTTTTCACTGGCCACCACCAGTCCGAAAAGACTTTCCGCAACATCTCAATGGGGCGGTCTGATACCATCTGAGCTGGCAGCTCAGACAAGGTCGCATACCAGTAAAATTGTGCCGCATTGACTCGGACAAAACCGAAACGCAATCCAATCCCCCAAAGTTCATAAAACTGATGAGAAAGCCCTTCTGCATCAGGCAAAGTCACCAATCCCCGAAAACAAAACTGTCGGGCATCCCTGAGCGGTTCCTGACCAAAAATCTGTTCCCGGACCCGGCTTCGAATCCCATCTGCACCAACCAACACGTCATAATGACAATTCAATCCATTTTCAAATTCACAAGATTTTTCCACCGGATGAAGGGATTCAAGTCCATGCCCTAAATGTAATTGTGATGGTTCAATTGCGTCCGCCAGAAGCTGATGTAAACAGCTTCTGGGAATGGCAACAGCACTCCCCTGACCCGCATGATTGACCTGAATCTGATTGAGCGTCTTCCCCTGCTTGGAATGAATAGAAAATCGATGTATTTCATGTCCGTGTTGCTCAATCTGCTGAGAAAAACCCAACACATCCAAAATACGCATAGCATTCGGCGGCAGGATAATCCCAGCGCCCACCGCACGTATTTCTTCCGATTTTTCAGCAATCGTGAATGGTAAGTTTCTTTGAGATAAAAGATTTGCAAGGGTTAAACCAGCTATCCCTGCACCAATGATCAGCGTTTGTTGTGTCTGCAAGCGATCGGACATAAATAATGTTTACCTGATGAAAGACAAATAAAGATAACCTGCCCCAAGAAGCAAACAAAGCGGTGAATAAACCCAGCTATCCCAGGTCGCAAACGCACTTCCCTTCACTTTTTTACTGAAGCCGACCAATCGAAAATCGCCCAGCGATCTGAGAAAGAATATTCCCGAGACGATAAACCCGACCGCTGAAAGATAATGGGTCAGGAAACCCGGCAACGGAATGATTCCGACCAAAGATAATGATAAAACAGAAAATAAGAAAAGGCCGAATGCGACCACAAATGTAATGAATGCTCCGGGCGTAAAAGAACGTTCTCCGCCTTCGACCGGTATTGCGTTGAATATCCCTTTCCGGCCCCCCAAGGCCCAGTAAACATGAATCAAAGAGACCAGCATTAAACATGCGGCCATAAAAATCGAGATAAACTCAGCCATTTAATTTTTACCCTAATCAATAAAAGTGAATACATCTGAGCGACTGTTTTTTGCACTCTGGAGGTTACTTGTATTCATCTTGCATCGCGAATTCTCAAGTGATGAACTTCAGCGCATATCCCAAAATTTAAAAACAAACTTTCTGCTGCTTTCGCCTTAATATTTGTCCGATTCTCAATCAATGAATTTCATGTTCCAAAACTTCTGGCGTCATCTATTCCATCTGAGATTGAGTCTAATTTGTCGTAACAGGATGAGGGATCACCCATCGCTGGATGATCCCTGAACCACGTGATTTAGACTTCAACTGACCACCAGCGTGTCACAGGGGTCAAGCTGGGATCACTTTTTCTCGGGGAGCAATCCCCACCGCAAGTTCACCGCGAACACACACGGTTTTGCCATGAAAAGCTTTCACCTTAAATACATGTAACGCATCGGATGCTATATCCAACTGGACTGTCAGTTGAAGCCTGACCCCAGGTAAAACTGGCTTTGGGTAACGCACATTCGTTTTCAGCAAGACATACAAGTCCGATCGGGCATCCTTTTGCGCCTGTCCGAGCGCCATAAATGCCGCGCAAGTCTGTGCTAATGCTTCCACGACCAAAACCCCAGGCATCACCGGAAACTCAGGAAAGTGACCCGCAACCCAGAACTCATCCTCTCTCACCAATTTCACTGCGGTCAGAGATTCCCCGGGCTGATAGTCTTCAAGTCCGTCAATCAATAAAAACGGCTCCCGGTGCGGGATTAAAGTTTTCACATCGAGATCGGACACATCAATCGCCGCTGATTGTGCACTTGTCACAGATGACATCTCAGCGACCCTCCATCAGCAACAGAGAAAACTGACCATGATCATCCAATTCAAGAATCACAATCGCGCGTTGTTGCGCGTCATCAGCCGATGCCGCCTCTGTCAGTTTTTCCTCCGCCAATGCTGCAAGCAGGAGTCCATTGGCGCATTCGCCATCAAAATGTTCCTCTGAAAAAACAATCAGGTGCGGATGAAGTCCGGCATCCTGTAATTTCTGAAGCAGACGCTCCTGATTCAGCAAACGCTGACCGGAAACCCAAATTTCATCGATGGGTTTACCGCCCAGATTTCTTCGAGCCAGTTCGGATACGGACTGTGCAATGGAGGCTTCATGGTTCACCGCCATTCGGATGATCGGCGGATAAAACACAACGGTGTCTTCAACATGACCGCGTCTCAGCGCGGATGCCACCGCTATTTCCCGGCCAGGCACAGACAAGCGACTGTGGTAAGGTGAAACCACTTCGACGGCCCCAACAATGGCCTTTTCAACCGAACCATTATCAAGATGCATCATGGCCGTATCCAATGCCTGAAACACACTGAGCCGCCCGGCAGACACCGTGCAGTTCGGACCTTTAATGCCAACAAAGCGTGCGAAATGACTGCCAACAGCATTCGCGAGTGTATTGGGCGCTTTCAGGGGACTCACATAATCCGGTCCATAATTTTTCGCGCACAAATCGAACTCAAAATCATCTTCAAGATTGATGTTTTCACAGGCGATATACACACCGACCTGATGTGGCCGGGCATTCACAGACAAAGCAATGTCTTCGTGCTCAGTCAACTTCAGCGCAGTCGAGCTTAGCAGCCGTGTCGCCGCACTCAGATGACGGCTCTTCCCCAGTGATTTCAGTTCATCATAATTCCTGAACTGACCCGCGAACGCCTGCTCATTCAGCGCATCACCGAGTTTCGCCGGACTCTCACCGCCGGGGCTTTTAAAAACAATGGCATCAAAACTGTAATTCATGACTGCACTCCTTCTTCCAGCTTGCTGAAGATCACCGACGAAACATTACCGCCGAATGCAAACGCATTGCTCAGGATATGATTGACCTGAGCCTGACGGCTCTCTCCCGGAATAACATCGAATGCCACAGGAAACGCCGGGTCAATCTCAGATGTATTCATGGTGGGTGGCAGTGTCTGACGATCCAGTGCCAGCGCACAAACAACCGCTTCAATGGCGCTGGCAGCGCCCATACAATGGCCAAGCATTGATTTCACGGAGCTCACTGGCGTCTGCTTCAATGCATCGCCGAAGACGCTGTGCATCGCAATCGCTTCTGAGATGTCATTCGCACTGGTGCCGGTGCCATGGGCGCTCACATAATCAATGTCTTTCGGTTTCAGGGCAGCCATTGCCAAGGCCTGCTGCATGGCCATTACGGCCCCTTCTCCTTCCGGATGCGGTGCGGTGGCATGATGGGCATCGCAGGTCAGCGCATAGCCTTTCACTTCGGCATAAATTTTTGCACCACGGGCAATCGCATGTTCATACTCTTCCAGAACCAGCATGGCGGCCCCTTCCCCGACGACCATGCCGTCCCGCGCTTTATCAAACGGGCGACAGGTCTCAGCTGTTGAGGCATTTAAACGGTGGAAAATGGTGTAGCAGGTGCGGCTGAACGGATCGGCTCCGCCGGCAAGGATCATCTGATTCCGCCCACTTCGGATGCGGTCAAATGCCAATCCAACAGAATAGTTTCCCGCAGCACAGGCATTGGCCAACGTCATCGAACTTCCCTGAAAACCAAACCGCTGCATAATTTCAGCGCTCAGCAGTGACGGTGAAAAATAATCCAGTTCTTGGCCGCTTATCGTGCTGGCGGGGCTGTCTTCAGTCAGATGATACTGATCAATCGCCCGTTCAACGATGTCCTGATTTCCCATCGTCGTTCCGACAATCACACCATAATCATTGTCTGGTGCAAGTTGGCTGAACCCGGCATCCGCAAGCGCCATCCGGCTGGCAGCCACGGTATATGCTACAGCCTGACCAAATGGGCGTAATGACGGATCCTGACTTTCAGGTGTCGTGTCCCAGCCGCTCACTTCTGCAGCCAGCGGACGCGGATACAGCGACGCATCCAGCTTAGTTAATGTATTAATACCAGACTCTCCGCGGGTCAGACGCTGCCAGAACTGTTCCTTATCGCAACCCAGCGGTGAAACCACAGAAAGACCTGTAATAACGACGCGTTTCATAGTTATTTCCCTGTTTTTAAACACTCATGCCACCGTCAACGACCAACGTATGACCCGTGATATAGTCTGCCCCTGACGACAACAGAAACAGCGCACAATTCGCAATTTCCTCAACCGTGCCCATTCGACGTGCCGGAACCAGATTTTTGATCCGTTTTCTCGCCGCTTCATCCATGTTCTGAACCATTTCTGTATCAACAAAGCCGGGCGCAATCGCATTCACCTGAATATGAAAACGAGCCATTTCATGGCTGAGTGTCCGTGTCAGGCCAACCAGTGCCGCTTTGGTCGCACTGTAATTGGCCTGGCCCGGACTGGCCTGAAGACCACTGACAGAGGACATCATGATCACCTTCCCTTCCCGGTGATGAATCATTTTTCTCAGTGCCGCCTGCGTCAGATAAAAGGTGCCACTCAGGTTTGTTGCAATCACATCCTCCCAGCTTTCAGAAGACATCGTCACTGCCGATTTATCTGCCGTGATACCCGCATTGTTAATCACGGCAAACAAAGGGCCGAAACGCGTTTCAATGGTTTCAACCAGTCCTTCCGCAACGTCTTTGTCACGAATATCCGCCTGAAATGCATGCACCTGAAGATTCTGAGCCTGAAAAGATGCAGCCAGATCCATGGCAGCGCCCGCACTGTTGCTGTAGGTAAAAACCACAGTCGCCCCCGCATGCGCCAGCAACTGAACAATGGCCTTACCGATTCCCCGAGAACCACCCGTGACTAAAACCACCTTGCCCTGAATGGTGTTCAATTGGTTGTTCATAAGTGTTTACCTGTCTGTACTTTTTCAATCGCATGAAGCATCACTGTCATGCTGCGTGTATGAAGAAAAGGTGAGATGTAGGAAGCGCAGTTGGACGCCCAGTCTGTGCTCAGCAAAGCCGCAAAAATTTCAGTATCCTCATGGCTGCGCTGACGATGCTGAAATCGTGCCATTAAGTCGTGAGCAGATTCTGATGCCGAATGTATCAGCGCCTGAATCCCATCACCTTTAACTAAACCGCCGTGGCCGGGAATCAGTTCATCAACTGCTAACTGTGACAACCGGCTGAGACTGGCCAAATAGGCTTCAACATCATCAAACATCAGCGGACGCCAGGACATCGACGGCACATGCAGATCGCCCAGCGCATCTGCACAAAAAAGACGTTTGTTCTTCCGATCGTAAAATGCGATCTGATCCTCGGCATGGCCCGGTGTTGCAATGACCTCAAATGTGCAGGTCTCACTCAGGGTCACGACTTCCTGTTGCTGCACCGCTTTGATTCGCATTTCCCGGAAATCCATCAGAGGAACCGGGGCCTCGCACAGTTCATGGTTTAACCGGCAGATCACCCCTTGCGCACGGTCACTCTGCCAATGCTGCTGAGTCGCTTCACTGGCGACAACCACAACGTTCGGCAAAAACGGATACAGCGCAGCCAGAGCGCCGCAATGATCAAAATGCGAATGCGTGATCAGCCACCAGTGCACCTTTTCCGGTTCAATCAGGCTTGTCAGTTGCTCCCAGACAGACTGACTGTGCCGGGCGATTCCCCCTTCAATCAGTGCCCACTGATCAGCTGAGACCTGAAACAGGTAAACAGGCACATCCTCACTGCCGAGCAGATACAGGTTGGGGGCAACTTCACCTGAAGATATACATTGCAACATCGGTCACCACACCGGCACTTGATACAATGCCGCCCCCCAGGTTGCGCCTGATCCATAGGTCAGCATCAAAATCAGATTGCCCGGTTTGAACTGAGACTGGCTTATGGCGTAAGTCACGGGAAACGAGGCTGATGCCATATTTCCCAATTGATCAACGGTCACCAGTAACTTCTCTGGCGGCAGGCTGAGATTTTCACGGACAGCATCCAGGATTCTCAGATTCGGCTGATGACACAGCACATAATCAATCGCATTCAGGGTCAGGCCATGTTTGTTCAGCATTGCTGTTGCAATGGCGGTCAGCGTTGTGCTGGCATGATCAAACATGGGTTTGCCCTGCATCACGAACTGAGTCTGACCGCTGTCGTACGCTTCCTGCGACAGAAAAGTTGCACCACTGGAACCGGGACTATGCGTCATGAGCAAATCAAAGAAGTCGCCGTCTGCGCCCAGTTCAAGATCCAGCATGCCTTGCCCGGCATGAGACTGACGCGAGATCACGGCTGCGCCAGCGCCATCCCCCAGCAAAATGGCCAGATTGCGGCCTTTGTCGCTGCAGTCCATGCGTTTCGACAAGGCTTCACCGCAGATCAACAGCACATGTCTGTATTTACCCGACTGCAGAAAATGACTGGCAATTTCATAACCGTATAAAAAGCCGCTGCACTGCGCGCGAATATCAAACGCAGGGACGGATCGCAATTCGAGCTGCTTTTGAATCAAGCAAGCCTGAGACGGATCGTGATGGTCCGGTGAAAGAGTATTCACAATCAGACAATCAATATCAGACGGTTTTAAACCCGCATCCGCTATCGCCCGCTGGCCAGCCTGAATCATGAGTTCACTGATCCCCGCGTCACCATTCTGATGGAAACGGCTGAACACCCCGGTTCGTTCCAGAATGAAAGACTCAGAGGTATTCATCATCGACACAATATCTGAATTCAATACTCGCCGTTCAGGAAGTGCATAGCCTGTTCCCGAAATAAAAGTACTTGTCATATTGTTCACTTAAAAATGTTGTCCATTTTGCTGGCGAGATAGATATTTCCTTTGACCAGCAGTTTCCGTGTCAAAATAGCCGTCATTCCTTTAATTTCGTTATTCACCAGACGCAGATAAGTTTCATCATCAGTTTCAAAAGTGACATTGGGTTTCTCGACCACCCCTGAAATAATTTCATATTTCCCGTCATTGACGAATACACAGAAATCACGGCCTTTGTCCCCTTTAATTTTCCACTGATAACGGGAAACAATGCCTTTACTTTGTTCAGGCTGAAAACGTGCTTCCATTGAAGTAATCACTTCATCAATGCTGTTTAATTTCGCCATAATCTTTAACTATCCTTGTGGTTTAATGTGTCGAGCAAGTGGCCAAAGCCCTGCATGACCCAAATGTCGTGATACATCGGGTTGTAAATTCCGGAAGAGATAAAGTAATGCATCAGTGGCTTCATCAATTCATCATTTAATTGCTGCCGATGCGGGGATTCAAGTACCGTTTCAAGCAAAGTTTCCTGATCATCAAAAGCAGGATCTGCCGGGTTTACGCGGTCAAAACAATCGACATTCGTCACACCCTGATCAATCAGTTGACGCACATAAACAGGCGTGAGTTGCTGTGCGTGTTCTTTAAACTCATCATCGGTATCAATCAGGCTCTTGATCATTTGCTGGCCCCATTTGATATGGCGCATTTCTTCCCGCCAGTGAGCCTGCACAACCGCTTTTGCCATGGGATGTACATACTCTGCATCAGCATCAAGCCGCTGATATTCATCCGCAATCCATTCAATAATCATGGTGAGGTAGACCGCCATCAGCGGATATTTTCCGGTCCCCGCGTTATCATCATAAAAACTGCGAAGAAACTCAGGCATGGGATAAATTTCGATGCCGAAATAGTCCAGCGCCTTTCCGAAGACCAGCGTGTGGACCAGCTCTTCTTTAATAAAGTGCTTCATGTAATCACGAATCACAGGCAAATCATCAAAGGCACCGCCATTGAGCTCTTTCATGTAGTACTCAACCACAAGCGATTCCAGATGAATAAATGCAGACCACCACGACACCATTTCTTCCTGTGATAACCGGATGCGTTCTGCTTCAGTCATCTTGTCCCAGTAATCTGTCCCGTAAATCGAAATCCGTTCTTTCTTCCGCAATACCGGATGTTCTCCTACGGGTACATCCCAGGGATGATCGTTCAGCGTACTCATCGAACGTTTTTCAGAGGAGTTGATCAACCGTTCAGTGACAGTATTCAACCGATTAATTTTCTTCTCAAATTCAGCAGTATTCGTATCCATATCAAACCGTCTCCAAACTGTTTGTTGCAGGTGATTTCCGTATCGCATCCGCCCTGCATTTCAACGTTGCAGCAGTGAATCCGAGGCAAATTGCCGGTTCATAGCCAGCCCCGTTCATCCAGGTCCCAACAAAAGAAAGTCCCTCAACCGGTGTTTTTTTCAGAAAGCGCATATTTCTTCCCGGCAAGGGTTTATAACCAAACGAGGAGCCCCCCCCAGAATTGGTGAATTTCTGATTTGTACGCGGCGTCGAGGATTCAATGAATGCGATATGAGGTTTCAGCTCAGGAAAATATCTGAGCGCTCGTTGCAGGATCTTTTCGGTAATCTGCGCTTTCTTGGCTTTATATTCACGACGGGGCAGCGTCAGCCAGTCATCCTGCTGATCCAGCATTTCCAATTGAATGACATACCCATAATTTTCATCCAGTGCATGATAGTTTGAGATTGAAAGCGGCCAGGTGTCATACCGCTCCTCCCCGAGGCAGGCTTGCTTTGCCTGCACCGCATAATCTGGCGATGCAATCAGGTAATCCTGCTCATTGAAGCCAATGGATGACGGCGGAACATCCAGCCCGAGGTAAACGATAAAAGCACCCAATCCAAACGACAACGAATCAAACTTATCGCGATATGCTGCCGGCACGTTTTCAGCAGGCAGCAGCGAGAGCACCTGATGCGGACAGCCGGTAAAGATCAGATGATCGCAGCGGATATCATATCGGCGACTTTGTACGCCAGTCACCCGGCCGTGATGCACGTCAATGCTGTTCACCTCTTCTCTGACCAGCAATGTGCCACCTTTACTCACAAAGGCTGCTGCGAGCGCATCCGACAAAGCTTGGGATGAACCTTTTACATAACGTTTTTCGGTATACAGAAAGGTGTAGGCGAAATGCAGAAAATACAGTGCATCCGCTTCGACCGACTCAACCCCCAAATTAATCGCCAGCGAACTGAACAGAGTCATTAACCGAGGATCATCGAACCGTTGTTTCAGATAATCGTAAGTCGAGATTCTACTGAGCTGCTTACTTTGTAAAAATAACTCAGGGTCAATCTCATATTCCCCCAATGCCATCCTTGCCAGCATGTAGTTCTGATAACCATGGGTTTTCACATCATGGCAAAACGCATCCAACTGGGCTTTCTCATCCGGAAAAGAATCCCGCAGGCAAGCCATCATGGATTCGCCGTCCGCCGGCAGAGTGAGCTCCAGATCATCCAGCCGGAATGTCGTCAAATGATGATAGGGATGAAATTCGATCAGATCGAATAAACCAGCACGCTTCAAAGCATTTTCAACATTACCGGACTCACCGAACCCAGTCATTTTATGGAGACTGCAGTCGAATATATAACGTCGTTTACGCAGAAAATTCGTCGCATAGCCGCCTGGCTTAGTGTGCTTCTCAATTAAAGCAACATGTTTGCCACCCGCAGCCAGTACATTGGCATACACGAGGCCGGTTAAACCGGCCCCGACGACAACCTCATCCACAGTTAAGATCTGTTTGTCCATTCGATATCCAGTTGTCCGTTATTCAGCCGGGACAGCTTGTTTTTCTTCCAGTAATTCAGACAGAATTTCGGCGATCTTTCTGACTGTTGTCATTTCTTCATAACGCGCTGGCGGGATTTTAATTTGATATTTTTTCTCAATATTTACCGCAATTTCCAGCCCGGCTAAAGAATCCAGACCGAGTTCAATCAAATCTTCATCCGGTGCTAATTCATCAATATCGAGCTCTGCAGCATCAATTACATATTCGGTAATCACTGAATAAAGTGCTTCCATTTTTCAATTCCTTTTTTATTAACAGAGAGTCATTTTTCCAAGTTTCCAGACTTGGGCCGCGAAGCCCCAGCCTGTCGCAGCCCCTGCAAGGACGACTGTTCCGCCTTCCGGGATTTTGTTTTCCTTCAACGCGGTATACAGCGTGAAAGGAATCGATACCGAGACCACCACCCCTGTTTTATCCATGGTTGTGGTGAATTTTTCTTCCGGGCAACCGACTCCGGACGCCCAGGCATGCAGCAAAATAGGAGACGGCTGATGAAATACGAAATGATCAATATCTGCCGTTGTCAGGGATGCCATGCTGAGAGCACGGTTCACCGCAATCGGTACATTATCCGGGACGAACTCCTGCATTTTGCTCTGGCCTTCTTCTTCCAGAGTAAAAAGCAATTTGGCCCGTGTTTTTTCCGGATCGTTTTCGTGAAAACGCCATTGTGCTGTCGCAATATCATAATGATCCGCCCGGCTGTGCTGGGTCGCACTCAGCAAATCACTCTCATCATCGCTGCGAGTAATCAAAGCACCGGCACATCCATCGGCAAATATCGTTGCACTTCGGGCCGTAAAATCGAGCATATTTGAGATATATTCGCTGCAAACGACAATGACATTTCTGGCAAGCCCCTGCTGGACAAAACTGGCAGCAATTCTGAGATTCAGCAGAAAACTCGCACATTCCATTTGCGTGTCCATGTGCAAAGCACGATTCAGATTCATCGACTGTTTCAACGCGGTCGCCAGCCTTGGATATAAGCGCGCATCCGATTGAGTCCCGCGGCCATCGTCTGTCATGATCGGGCAAGATGCAGAACACAGGAGCAGATCGATATCGCCGGGAGCTAAACCGTTGCGATCGAGTAACCGACTGACAACCCTCTGTGCCACCTTGAGTTCACTTTCGCCATTTTCCGGACGAAAGTAGCCCCGTTTTTCAATGCCCCAGAAACGCCACCAGCGATTGGACATTTCAGGCAGTTGATCAAAAACTTTGTCTTCATTACCAAAGGACTGAGATGGCATTTCACATGTCAGTGAGGCCAGTTTTACTTTATGCATGGCTTCTCTCCTGAGCCCATTTCAGAGTGACCGTATCCACCTGCATCGAAAATAAATCGACACTCACCAGTTGAAATTGTCCAGCATCGGATGGACGCTGCGCCAAGTCATTCGGGATACCGAACGGACCTTCACAAACACCGGATTCCGGCGAATCGGACAACCATGATTCAACAATCGGTGTTGTCCCTGAAAAAGCAGGGTTGGACAGGATTTTATCGACACTCCGATTGATTTCCTGGGCGAGCGCAGGGTCATGCGGCAGCACAAACTGACCTTTTACTGAGTGCTCATCCTGAATATGTTTTGCCAGATTGACGCGTAACGGCTGGCCCTGCCATTGGATAGCTTCCGAGAAAAAAGACGGGGTCGGATCCGGCGTCAGCAACATGGCCATCACGCCATTTGAAACCTCAAATCCTGATTGGTTG
This sequence comes from Photobacterium sp. 1_MG-2023, assembly GCF_030547945.1. Classification (NCBI taxonomy): domain Bacteria; kingdom Pseudomonadati; phylum Pseudomonadota; class Gammaproteobacteria; order Vibrionales; family Vibrionaceae; genus Photobacterium; species Photobacterium sp. 1_MG-2023. The sequence goes on from NZ_JAUORR010000025.1 coordinate 23,579, forward strand.
CAGGGTTCGAGGTGAACGGTATTTTCAGCCCGAACAAGCAAAACACGGCGATAGCCTTGTGCGCCAGCCAGCAAATTCACGACATGAAGCGTTTTTGCTAAAGAAGCATCCATGGCATCAAAAACAAAGGCATGCTTCGCACCAATTTCTCGCTGTAATGGGTGACCAATTCGAGGTCCCATGACATTTGTTTTCGCAACCAGATGATCCGGTGACAGAGACAAACTCACGATCAGATCAATGGATTCAGCGCTACACGCCCCCTGAGCCAAAACATCGTCGACGCACGAGGTCAGAACAGGCAATAACGACTGTCCCTTCAATCCTTTCGTGCGATGAGCGCCATAAGGTCCCTTGACATGATTCAAGTTGTTTTCAAACAACTTGCAGGAAGCGGCGATTAACTGCATCGGATCGCCTCCCTGACTTCAAGATCGTTCTCTTCAGCAAGATCAATCAAACTCTGACGATTCAGTTTTCCGTTTGCATTTCTTGGCATCTCATGAAGTGCAATCACGGCACCGGGAGCCATGTATGATTCATGTTTGACTCGGATGTAGTGCTTCATCGCAGCTTCATCAATTTCACCGGTTCGGGTCACAACAAATAAGGTTGCGCGTAATGTATCTCGCACTCTGGAACTGGGGACAAGAACAGCCTCTTGAATCTCGGGAAATGCTTCACACACCGACAGTTCGATCACGGCAGGTACAATCCAGCGTCCATTGACTTTAAATAAGTCATCTTCGCGGCCCAGATAACAGAAGGAACCATGTTCATCCAGCTCAAACAAATCCCCGGTGCGATACCAACCGTCACAGAATTTTTCTGCGGTCACTTGCTCTTGTTTGAGATAGCCTGAACTCAAACTAGGGCCACGAATCAGCAATACACCCGCCATATGTGGGGTCTGAATCTTTTGTCCGCTTTTATCGATCAGTCGGTATTCATAGCCATCCAACATGCGGGTTAACAAAGAACCGCGATGCGCTTCATTCACACTGGCCAGAAACACATGTCCGAGTTCGGTTGCACCAAAACCATTCTTAATGTGCACCCCCAATTCGGCCCAATAATCAGCCTCTTCCCGGCTCAGTACAGACCCCGCAGAGACGGCGGTTCGGATAATACTGGCAACATCTTTCGCTCTTGGACGAAGAAGATTAAAAATAGCCGGACCGCCAAACAGAACTGTCGGGCGGCTTTCATTCAAATGACTGACGATGCTGTTCAACTTAGGCCATTCACAGTCAAGAACCGCAGACGCACCGGTAAAGAGAGGGAAAAACAGACTGTTTCCCATGCCGTAACCAAAAAACATTTTCGGGACGGAATAAATCACATCCGCAGAACTTAAGCCCAGCCATGAACACGCAACATTGCGGCAAAAAGATAATGTTGCTTCTGCAGAATGGCGGACAGCTTTAGGAAGCCCAGTAGACCCGGATGTAAACTGTAAGTAACTCGTGTCTGTACCTGGCGTTCTGACAAAATCACGCCAGTCAGGGTTTCCCTCCCCTAAAGAAAAATCAGAAATATCAACCTGATGATCATCCTCAGCAAACAACACTTCAAACTGGCAGTCGTGCGGGATATATGTCGCTTTATCAATTGAGGTAAAAATCAGTTTTGCATCTGTCAATTGAATCACATGCTGTAAACCTTCATGCTTCGTCATTGGATTCACGACGGAAGGAATGCCACCGCAGGCGATCGTGGAAAGGAAAGCACACACAAGTGAAGGACTATCGTTCAGATACAGAACAACCTGATCACCGGGTTCAATATAATGACAAAGCTGACTCGACAATTCACTGACGGATTGAATCATCCGCTTACGCGTAATGAGATTGCCTTTATAACGGTAAAGCGGCAATTGCATGTCATGACGATGAAACAGTAATTCTTCCGTGAGATTCAAAACTCTCATTCTGTTTAGCTCCCTTAAACAGCCGCCGCGTAAGTTTCTAAAATGTCGCAACACCATTGCGCAACTCGGGATTGCGTCATGACTGATTGGCTTTCTTCGTCAATTGCCAAACCCACAAAATGTTTGCCGTCTGCCGTTAATGCACGGGATTTTTCAAATTCATAGCCTTCATTTTTCCACTGCCCAATCGGCTGAACACCCCGCAAAACCAGTGACTCATGAATCATCCCCATGGCGTCCAGGAACCACTCCGGATAGCCGTATTGGTCGCCTACACCAAATAAAGCCACCGTTTTTCCTGAAAGATTCAAACGCTCAAAGATGTCCCACTGCTCTTCCCACTCCGACTGAAGATTTCCATAGTCCCAGGTCGGGCAGCCAAAAATAATGATGTCCTGTAATTCAATATCTTTAAAACCCACTTCTTCGATATCAAACTTTTCCGCAATTTTTTCACCCAGCGTATCCAATAAGCACTCGGATACCATCTCAGTGTTTCCAGATGTCGATGCGTAGTAGATCCCTATTTTCACGGTATATCTCCTATAATGATGAGAGGATCATATTTGAAGCCCGACGAAACAAAAAACTGACTCTTCACAGGAGAAAAATGGTTTAGCGTGCAGTAATCATTGATAGATAAAACTCAAGCCCAGATTGATAAGAAGAATCATCCAAAATGACAATGAAAAACCTGACTAACAAAAGCTAGTTAAAAACTCACTAGTTTTTATAAAGGAGAATAAACAAAATTTCTGATCATGACGCATCATTGCCTGATCAACATGCGGAATAATGATGAACAACTCCTCCGTCATCCGACCAGATAAATAACATTTACATCAATAAAGAGGAGAAAAACATGAAATAAACAATGCTCTGGATGTGTATTCAATTGTTCAATTGAAATCGAATGACTCTAATCAAGTCATTACGTGACTACGCTCAAATTTACATCATTATCGTGCGGACACACAGTTTGAAAATGCTCAACAAGAGCGTTATGATAGCGCCCCGATACATAAGAAATATCTATCAAATTAATATACAGATAAAAGAAATAGATACCCTACATTATCAGTTGCTTATGGAACCATAAAATGATATCGGCACTTGCTAACCAAACATTTGAACAAGTGGAAGTGTTTTTATCTCCTATCTACCCGACTTTGAACACCCGATAGTTCAGGTAAAAATCACGCTTCCTTACGCTTGAATCTTTCAATCAAATTGAAAAAGAAACCTTTCAAACAATAGTTTACTTTTGTTTCGTAGGCTTGTGTAGAAATCACGGACGAGTCAAAAAATGTATATCAAAAATCTGAACCACGTTTACTCATTTCTGAATGTCGTCAAAACGGGGTCAATTTCATCTGCGTCACGACTGATGAGAAAATCGCAAACCTCGGTGAGCAACAGTGTTGTCAGTTTAGAAATAGAGCTAGGCGTGGATTTACTGATTCGCGATGGCCAGAAAGCAATTCCGACAGAAGAAGCGATTCAACTGATCCCCTACATGGAAAACTTACTCAGTTACCAAAGAATTCTGTCTAGCATTGCAGATGAGATTTTTGCCGACAAACCTGAGTTACACATTTACATTGATCAACGGGTCTCCAGCCGGTTTCTTGATTTATTACAGAACGTTATCCTCGATCATGAAGATAAAACGGTCAACATTCACCGAGGATTAGATATTGATAACATACAACAGTCGAAACGTGGTGATATATACATTGTTATTTCCATTTTTAATGATTTATCGCTACATAAATTAGATAAAAAAACACTGGGCATTCGTGAAGATGTGATTGTCGTTTCTGCTCAGAATAAACGCGTTCAAGAGAATCGAACTGTGTGTTTCAATGAGATCTTAAATCACAGACAGATTTATGTTTGTAACAGTATTGCCGACGTCCAATCAAATCCGCTCAGTTCAAAGGTCTGTTTCGTCGACTCTTATGACGATGCGATTCACTTTATCAAAAATGATTTCGGGTGGGGGATCCTTCCCTATTATGTCATCGAAGACGAGCTGAAAGCCGGCTCTCTCATTGCGCTGGAAGATAAAAAGAAACATGACGCCACCCTTCAGCACAATGTCTACTGTTACTTTTCTCCACTTTTGCGAAACAGCCCTGCCTTCAAAACCTTCATTCAGCACTGTAAAACCAGCATGATCCATGCTTGTGAAACAGAAACATAGCCATCAGTCTCAACCACCAGTGAATCATCCGGGCTATCATGGCACCCAAAGCTTGCAGGTCGCTTGATGGGATGAGTGATGCAAGCTATTGTTTGAGCAGCATTTCAATATGAAATAAAAAACATATCATTCCATACCTGCCTAGGGTTAACATGCCCCCCAACAACCAACGCGGATCGTGGCTGATACCGTCTGCCGCGCGATAAGGAACACATTCAAAAGGACTTTTCATTGATATCGCAACGTATCACCGAATCTCTCAAAGCTTATCAAGGATTACCGAAAGAAATTTATGCGCTGTCACTTGCGCGTTTTATTCTTGGGCTGGGTAATTTCATCATTCCTTTTCTGGCACTGCTGCTGACCCAAAAACAGGGCTATTCAACCGCAGCCGCGGGCACACTGGTCATGCTCGTAACCGGTACTTATATGCTGGGCGGTTTTCTTGGCGGGAAGTTGTCAGATAGCTACGGGCATAAGCAAGTGATGGTTGCCGGAGAACTATTAGGCGCTATCATTTTGCTGATCTGTGGCTTTTTTGCAGAACACCATTGGATTGCCCCTGCGTCCATGTGTCTTGCCTATTTCTTTATTGGCGTTGCTTTGCCAGCGAGCAATGCGCTGGTCGCGGATCATTCCCAGCCACAAAACCGCGATGCCGTGATGTCACTGAGTTATCTGGCCTACAATCTTGGTTCTGGCGTTGGACCCGTTGTGGCTGGCTACCTGTTCTGGAATCACACCGAATGGATTTACTGGGGAAATGGTCTGGCGGTACTCATCGGTATCCTGATTGTCCAGTTTCAGGTGAGCAGTGTTCAGCAACATCAAAATAACGATGACACCAACCAATCCATCTTGGAGCAGGCGACCGATCGCTCCGTTTGGGCAGTATTCAGAGAACGGCCCCGTCTCCTTATTTTTGGCGTGCTCTGTACGCTGCTCTGGTTTGCACTCAATCAGATGACGCTCACCAGCCCGCTCTATTTCAGTCAGTTATTCAGTGCAGACGGTGCCGTATTATTCGGTCAGCTCATGACATTCGCCAGCATTGTCGTCGTTGTGACCACACCTTTTGTGCTTCGGCTCACCCGAAAGCAATCCGAATTCAATAGTCTGGCGCTGGCGGGCACACTCTTTGCACTTGGGTATCTGGGAATTCTGCTCTCTACAGCGATCCCTTTTATTTTTGCGGCCTGGTTTATCCTTTCTGTGGCTGAAGTCTTACTGCTGACCAAAGAAGGCGTTTATATCGCCAATCATTCCCCGAGCAGCCACCGGGGTCGCATTAGCGGCGTCCTCCTGACCATCCGAAATATTGGCCTGATGCCTTCATATCTGCTGATAGGTTTTTCAATAGAACAGGTTGGCTACGACACATCCTGGCTGATCATTATTGGCGTTGCAGGTTTGGCTGCGGTCAGTTTTGGCATCCTTCATGTGCAGCAATCAGGGAATACCGTCCCCTCTCGGGCACATTCCTGACAAAAATATCAATCACTTTGTTTTCGCTGGATAGCTGCTATACATGCAGATAAACTGCGAAAAAATTCTGAGCATAGAAGTCACAAGAAATAACGGACGTTCTGCGCTGGCACCCAGCCAGACATGCTCGATGTAACATCGCACCTCGGCGGCTCTGAATACGCTTTGCTGGGCAAAGTATTTGCTGTAAAGCGCCCCGAATCAAACAGCGACCCCATTATCGACACGGAGAGATCAGCGATGACTTTAGATACACGCCACAGTGAAGCGATTCAGGAACGTATTGACACCAAAACCAAGCCACCGGGTTCTCTGGGGCAGCTTGAAACAACTGCATTACAGCTTGCCCTGATTCAGAGCCAGGGACAACCAGAAGCCGTTCAGCAAATTACGCTGTCCAACCCAACCCTGCTGCTGTTTGCCGGTGACCATGGCATTGCAAAAGAAGGCGTGAGTATCGCCCCCAGTGAAGTCACCCAACAAATGGTGCTGAATTTTCTGGCCGGTGGTGCAGCAATCAATCAGTTCTGCCGCATCAATGCCATTGCGCTGAAAGTGATTGACTGCGGCATTCTGCTTCCGGTTGACACCGATCACCCTGATTTCATTCTGCAACGTTTGGGTGCCAGAACCCAGAACCTTGCTGAAAAGCCGGCCCTGACCAAAGCACAGGTCGCACAGGGCCTTGAACTGGGGGGTGCCATTGCGCAACGTACCATTGAGTCGGGTTGTAACCTGTTGATGTTCGGTGAAATGGGCATTGGAAACACCAGTAGTGCTTCCGCATTGCTGGCAGCAATCACGCAGACCGACGTTGCCTATTGCGTCGGTAAAGGAACCGGCATCAACGATACACAAATGAGTCAGAAAATCAGCCTGATCCGAAAAGGGGTCGCTAGATATCACGAAACCGGTCAACCCGACCCATATCGTGCACTCGAAGAACTGGGCGGTTTTGAGATTGTGCAGATGGTCGGCGCATTTTTTCAGGCCAGTGAACAGCGTGTGCCTGTGCTGGTTGATGGTTTCATTGTGTCGGTCGCCGCGTTTATCGCAACACGCATCAAACCGGAAGCAAGAGATATCATGATCTTTGCCCACCGCTCCGAAGAACAGGGCCACCAGAAAGTACTGGCAGAAATGGAAGCACAGCCGTTACTCGATCTGGGTTTACGCTTGGGGGAAGGCACAGGCGCTGCGCTTGCTTATCCGCTGCTGGCCGCCAGTGCTGAGTTTTACAATCACATGGCCAGCTTTGCAGATGCCGGAGTCACGGTATAAATGCTCAACCTTCGTTATCAGGCGCAATTATTTTGTCTGGCGGTTTCATTTTTCAGCCGCCTGCCGATCCCTTCGGCAACGCCCTACTCGGATGAACGGATGAACCGCGCCGGGCGTTATTTTGCGCTGGTCGGGCTATTACTGGGCGCCTTGTGCGCCCTCCTTTATGCTTGGGCATCTCACTGGTTTCCACCCCAGATCGCTGTTTTTCTCATGATGGTGTTCAGTCTCCTGCTGACTGGTGCCTTTCATGAAGATGGCCTGACAGATATGGCCGATGGCATCGGCGGCGGCATGGCGACAGAACGCCGTCTTGCCATTATGAAAGACAGCCGAATCGGCACCTATGGCGCGGCAACGCTCGTGATGGCGTTGCTGGGTAAATTTATCATGCTCAGTTATCTGGCCACAGAAACCGGGCTGGTCGCGGCACTGATCGTGGGCTATACACTCAGCCGGGCTGTCGCTGCAACACTCATTTTTGACATGCACTATGTCCGCGAGAGTGACACCAGCAAAAGCAAGCCGCTTGCCAGCGCTCAGACGATGCCTGAATTACTCTTTCTGATTGCCACCGGTGTGCTGGTCTGCCTGATTTTTACCCCGCAACTGACCCTCCCGCTCATTCTGGGTGCAGTGATTTTCCGAATGGCCTTCAAGTTCTGGCTGAATGCAAGACTGGGCGGATTTACCGGCGATTGCTTGGGGGCTGCACAACAATTGATGGAACTGCTGATTTATCTGATCATCATTGCCTCGGTGAACCCGACTGGTGGTATACATGGCTGACTCGTCAAATATTCGCCTGATTCTGGGCGGTGCCCGTTCCGGCAAATCCAGCTATGCGGAAAAACTGGCGCATCAATTATCGACCCCGGCTCGTACCTTGCATTATGTCGCAACGGCCACTGCATTCGATGAGGAAATGCAGGCACGAATTCTGCACCACCAGCAGCAGCGTGGCACAGCTTGGGTTGAGCATGAATGTCCGCTAGAATTAGCCACTTTGCTGACAAGCTTTCGGGCTGGCGACATTGTGCTGATCGAATGCCTGACCCTGTGGCTCAATAATCTGATTTTCGAACTCGGAACAACCTGTAGCCACGATCAGTTAACCGCCCGAATTACTGAAGTGGCAGCAACGGCCAGCCAGTGTCCTGCGCAGTTGATCTTTGTTTCGAACGAAGTCGGACTCGGTGTCGTGCCGATTGGAGAAGTCAGCCGCACTTTTGTGGATCATGCCGGTCGGATGAATCAGAAAATCGCAGCGATAGCCAGTGAAGTCACGCTGATTGCGGCCGGATTGCCACTTCAGCTCAAAGGCGCTTCATCATGAACACTTGCGAGAAATCTTACACGGTGACGCTGGTTCGCCATGGGAAAGTGAATGGCCCGCCAGCGCTCTATGGCACAACAGATATTGCGGTGACCGAAGCCGTTAACCAAAACATCTGCCGCCAAATTCAACATCACCCGATTCCCTTTGATGTGATCATCAGTTCCCCCTTACGCCGCTGCCAGTCACTGGCCGAGCTACTGCGCGGTTCAATTCCCTTGATCACAGTGTCCGGATTTCAGGAGATACACTTTGGTGAACTTGAGGGCCAGCCATTTGAATCGCTCACCCCGCACAATCAAACCTGGCAACGATTAGAGCAATTTTGGGACAACCCGGCCAGTCATCCCCTTCCGGAGGCTGAGTCACTGGAGCATTTCTTCTGCCGGGTTCAATCCACCTGGACGCAAACCATCGCAACCCATCGGAAAGATTTACTGATCGTCACCCACGGTGGTGTCATCCGGGCGATCCTGGCAGATGTTCTGGGACTCGACTGGCGAAACCCCAAATGGTATTCAACACTGAATATCGCCAATGGCAGTCTCACACAAATTCAGGTGACGCACCGTGAGCACCAAGTCTACTTTGCCGTGAAGCAGATTGGTTCAGTCATGCCATTGCAAGCCTAAAAAAACCGGAAACCACGCAGGGTTTCCGGCTGATTGTTTCACTCAGATCATGTCAGTTAAACACCTGAGTTTTCTTGTCTCACACTCACCTGAACATCCGTCAGACCCGCATCTTCCAGCTGATCTTTGATGCTTTTTTCCATCGTTGCCATATTGCTGTCTCCCTGTGGCAACGGGATTTCTTCAAAATACAGCTCACCGGTGAATTGGTCTTCAGCGTAGAACTGGCCTTTGATTCGGGCTTTCTTCGGTGCCAGTACTTTACCCAGCCAGTAACGGGTGTCATAAGAGCCCGCAGTTTGCGCGATCCAGTTCCAGTCCCAGATTTTATTCATGCCGGTAATATCGCGGTGATCCCACTGGAATTCCAGGCTCTTTTCATTTCCGGCAAAACGGCCAATTGCAAAAGTTGTGCTGAAGTTTGGTCGATCTTCCGGGTGCCACAGCAAGCCATTCCCCGACCAGCGCATAAAGCCATCGAAGCCCAGTTCATAAGACACATCTGCATCAAACACATAAGGGTAAGAAATGTCGGCACGGTATACATTCAGCAGCACTTTCAGCGCGCTGTTTGCTGGCACGGTCGGTCTGGCCTGAATCGTCACACGGTTACTTTCTTCCCCGCCGCTGGTGCTGCCCCAGCCTTGCGTGGCACCAATGGTGACCTGAATCGACTTATCCACCCCGCCGGTCACTTCCGGGCTCTTAAACGTACTGGTCACCGCGACGCTCTCACTAAAGCTGTAGCTGTTGTTTTGTGACCAGCTTGTCGAGGTATTGTAGCTGATATCAATCACGTACTGTTGTTCAATACTGGTTTTGTTGATGGCCGTGGACGAAATGGTATTCACCAGTTGGCTGTTCGAGTTCACAACAGAACCGTCGACTTTAAAAGACTTTGGATCCATGGTGTACGAAAAGTTTTTCACCGAAATGGTGCTCATTTCCTGACAACGATAACCTTCACATGGCCCATCATTCCCGCGGATTTTCCAGGCATTGGCCTGACTGTCCCACCAGACTTTCATATCTTCACCTACCTGAGCGCCTTTCGGACCGCCCACCCAGGCATACCCCATATGATGCGCCAGATAAGCAGCTGGCAATACGAAGTTGTCAGCATCGTTCACCAGCGTCCACTCAACCCGCTCTTTCGAACCTTCATCAATGGTGACAGAAGGGAATGTTAAAATGTTGGTGTCGGCATTGAGCGGGTAACAGGCAGTATGATCAGCACTCCCTTCTTTAATTTCCCCCTGATAACCCGGCCCCATAATCACCCAGCCATCAGCCAGCGTGACATACGACCACTTACCGATTTTATTCATGATCGAATCCCGGAAACGCAATGCTTCTGCACGTGTCACCGGTCTGTAATCGGCTTTACAGACGGCGGGTCCAAGATTGTAATGGATTTCGACTTCTTCCGGATAAAACGCACTGGTTTCAATCGCTGAAGCGCTCGCTATATATCCGAATGGGAGAATTAATAGTAAAGGTGTCCATTTTTTTTTCATATTTGCCTTCTTGTTCATTGTTGTTATCGCATAAGAAATTGCGCAATTTTTTGAATAATACACTTTGCACATATGCGATAAATCTTATACCAAGGTGAATTTTATCGAGTCAATCAATTATTTCAGGGGGTGTATCTTTATTTTGTTATAAAAATAATCAAATTAACCTGCCAATCAATTCATTTGTAGATTTAAATATTACGGAAGTGCAATTCAGAGATTAGTCAATTACGTATCAAAAACAAACTATAAAAACATGAACTTACAGAGAAACTCATGGAACAACCTGTACTTCAACACCAGTCACTTAGGACAAACACCCAATTTATCATGTTAAAAATAAATCCGTTTTCAGTTCATCATTTGATGAAAAAACATACCGCTAAAAATCAGGAAATAAAATTAAAAATGTGATCAAATCAATAGTTCTCTCTTCGAATACTTCCGCATCAACAGCGATGAATCATTCACTTTAATTCCGAACCATTCAGAAAAATCAAATACAGTTTTCTATCAGACTCAATAGTCATTCGGCGCACTGTAAGTAAACACCGGTTCAATCAACCCAAAAATAAATGGTGCATCAGAAGCAATCGGGAGTGAATTCCCCCGTCTGCTATCTTTGTCTTATATTTTGGCGCAGGGAGATCAAATCATGAACATGAAACAGCCGCGACAACTGGCAAACCACTGTTTGCGTCTTCGTCCGGATGCCGGTATTGAAGAGTTAGCCATTGATGAGACATTCTGGCCTCGCCTGATGGCTGGCCAGCTTGGCGATTTTCACAACGAGTATCTGGTGAGCTTATATGAGTTTTCAGAAAACTGGCCTAGCAGTGAAATTCATCCGCTGGGCGATGAAGTCGTCATTTTACTGGAAGGCGCTGCGGTGTTTCAGCTTGAACTGAAAGAAGGGATGCACGCTGTCGAATTGTCACAGCCCGGCGCTTACGTGTTCGTGCCGAAAGGCACCTGGCACACCGCAAAAATCCAGCAACATGCAAAAATGCTGTTTATTACGGCCGGAGAAGATACACAGCACCGACCTCACAGCGATTCGCCCTGAAACAACAGGGCACTCAAAATTGAGTGCCCTGTGTCGTTGTTGCTTTTGCAGCACAACCTTATGGCGTGACGATATTGAACCAGAAATCAAAATTATCCAGATAGGAGACCAACTCGCCGAGTTTGTCTTGATCGCCGGTAATTTTCACATCACCTTTTTCGATCGCATCTTCGAGCTTCATTTGCTTCAGCATAATCGCATTCAGAGTCGTCCTCGCCAGTGTGACAGACACATCTGCCTCTTTCGATTCAGCCCCGCGAGTATGGTTCAGAACACCATTCTCCATTTCCAGCAAATATTTTTCTTTCAGATCGGTGAAATCAAAATTCAGCACAATAGATTTTCCATCAGCCTTTTCGCTGTTCAGCCGCATCGCCAGATAGTCGAAAAACAGATCCAGACTCATGGCTTTCACAGTATCCGGGCTCGCCGTATCGGGCACTGGCAGTTTATTCACCCCTTCCCGCAGCTCTTTGGCACCCGTCAGGTAAAAGTTACGCCATGGGCCACTTTCTGCCTGATAGCCCATTTGCTCCAACGCGTCTGCCTGCAGGTTCTTGGCAGCCTGATTGGACGGATCAGCAAACACAGCGTGATTCACCACTTCGGCCACCCAGCGATACTCGCCTTTGTCGTAATAGGCTTTTGCTTTTTTCAGCAATTCATCGGCACCGCCCATCATGTCCACATAACGTTTGGCAGATTCAACAGGGGTTAAAGGATGCAGGGTTGCCGGATTCCCGATAAACCACCCCAAATACAGCACATAAGTGGCTTTCACGTTGTGGTTAATGGAGCCATAATAGCCACGATTTGAAAAATAGGTGTCCAGCGCTTTCGGTAATTGAAACTCCTCTGCAATTTCAACCATGGTTTTCCCCTGGTTCGCCATTCGAAGCGTTTCATCATTGATAAACCGATACAGGTCGCGCTGGGACTTCAGATGCTGATTAATATTGTCTTTTCCCCAAACAGGCCAGTGATGCATCGCGAACATGACGTCCGCATCCTTACCCCACATATGAATCGCCTGGTTCAGATATTTGGACCATGCCAGCGGATCCCGGATTTTCGCGCCACGCAGAGAATAGGTGTTGTGCAGGGTATGCGTGGAATCCTCAGCAGCATTGATAGCTTTCTTCTCTTTAATATAAAAGAGCATTTCCGAGGGTGCTTCAGAGCCGGGCGCATACAGAAACTCATAAGTCAGGCCGTCAATAACACGGGTCTCACCTGTTTTTTCAATAATATCTGTCGGCGGAATTAAAGAGACGGTCCCTGCTGAAGTCGTCGTCCCTAAGCCAGCACCCACTTGTCCCGTCGGACTTGGCGGCAGCAAGTTACCGTACATGTAGGAGGCCCGGCGACTCATCGCTGTCCCTGCCATCACGTTTTCAGCCACCGCAGCTTCCATAAAGCCAACAGGGGCATAAATTTTCACTTTTCCGGCTTTCACATCTGCTTCATCCACAACCCCCCGCACACCACCGTAGTGATCAACATGGCTGTGAGTATAAACAACAGCAACCACAGGTTTTTTGGGACGATGTTCGAAATACAGATCCAAAGCAACCTTTGCGGTTTCAGTCGAAATCAGCGGATCAAAAATGGTGAGGCCTTCTTTCCCTTCCACAATTGTCATATTCGACAGATCCTGATTTCGGACCTGATAGATGCCTTCCGTGACTTCAAACAAACCAGAGATATTGATCAGTTGCGACTGGCGCCACAAACTGGGGTTGACTGTATCCGGAGACGCTTTCCCTTCTTCGATAAATGCATACTTCGCCGGATCCCAGACCAGATTTCCCTGCTCACCTTTAATTTGCGCCTGAGGCAACGCAGCAATAAAACCTTTGTGCGCATTTTCAAAACTGGTTTTATCCTCAAACGGCAGTGCTTCCATCAGTGCCTGATTGGCGGATTTGGTCGCATCGGTCGCGGGCTTGGGTTCTTCCGCCGCAAACACCGCGGGGGCGAGGAATGCACTCAGCACAAATACGGATGCCAGCCGGGCCGTCCGGCGCACATCTTCAGACCTTGTTGTAATTCGTTGCTTCAACCTGAACATACAGGTCAAATCCTGACTCAATGTCGCCTTCATTTCATCACTCCTTCATGATTTAGAACCCATCATTCACGGCATCACCTGATTCAGGTTTCAGTCGAGAAACTGCATATTGAATCCAAGAAAAACTTGCCAGTCCGGATAGCCCGCACCGTCGTCCGCCACAGAAAACTGAGGTTCAACAAATACGTTGTAGACTGTATTTCCTTTCTTGATAACCTGTCCTGCACCAATGCCAAGCGGCACGCTGTAACTATCATCCTCAAAGTTGTAGACCCAGATTGGTGCAGCCCGCAGATAGGTGCCGCCGCCCAGTTGGTAGAAGGCAAACGGCTGGAAGGCACCCACGTTCACATCCTGTCTGGCATCTTCACCGGCAAAACTCTCCTGCCAGGTCAGCAGATAGCCGTATTGAAAGACGGCAGAACTGGCGTTAAACAGCACGTTCGCGATGCCCGCAGACCATTTTTCACTACCGACTTCATCTTTCGTGGCGGTTGGCGCCGTTAACTGGGGTCCCACCCCGAAGCTCACGGCTGGATTGCCGGTATCAATTAAATACGCCGCAAAGATATTGAAATCACCAATGCCAGTCGTATGACTGCCACTGGGCGGAATTGGATAGGTATTCACGGGGAGCGAAGCCCGCACTATCCAGTTGGTCTCCGCCACAGAAACGGGTTTGGCATAACGAATCCAGAACTGATTGGCATCTTCATCGGATTCGGTGACATCACCGATGTAGTAATTCTGGAAATTCAGTGCCGTCATATTCGCCAGCGGATTATTTGCCTGCGCTGCAGAAGCCCCTTGTTCCTGTGCTGCCGTACTGAAACTCAGCAGCACCAAACCGGATAAGGCACAATGATAATTTTGTCGTTGATTCATCCTGATTCCCTGTGTGCCACTGAACCTCAGTGTTTTCATTCACTCAAAGCATTTAACTGCCATGCCGCTTGTTAACTTATGTCTTTTACGGATTAAAATTAGCACACCGGAAAAACTCTGCTTTCTCAAAAACGTTGAAATATCCAATATTTTGGTTCATTCAAACGCAATGCACCCCGGATATGAATCTGATTGAAATTTTGAATTCTGACGCGTTAGAATCGCCCGATTTGACCCTGTATATGACAATCCAGCGCCAAAGTTCTCGTCAAAAAGTTAACCCGACAAAAGAAGGATTCAGATGTCCGAATTTCATTTCATTTGGCCGATTTTGGCCTTACTCACACTGGGCGCGATGACACCCGGCCCGTCTTTCCTGCTCGTGGCCCAATGCGCGATGTCACAGTCACGCGTTCATGCGATCGCCGTGGCGCTGGGGATGGGATGTGGTGCACTGGTATTTGCTTTGCTGGCCGCGTTCGGACTCGTCACATTGCTGACGGTTGTGCCTCAACTTTATCTGACATTCAAAATTCTGGGCGGGGCTTACCTCTGCGTTCTGGCTTACCGCATCTGGAAAATCAGTGATCAACCTGCCAGTCAAGCTGCGCCGCTACACACTCAAAAGCATGCAGGCTCATGGTTAATGTATGGTTTCACAACGCAGCTGTGTAACCCGAAAACAGCCCTGGTATTTAGCAGCGTATTCGCTGCATTGCTGCCTGCTGAGGTGCCATCCGGGACGCCTTATCTCATAAGTGCTGGCGTATTTTTATCGAACTTTGGCTGGTATGCCTGCGTGGCGATTCTGCTGTCCACAGAAAAAGCGCAATCCGTGTATCTCAGTTTCAAAAAAGCATTTTGCCGGACTGCAGGCGGGTTGCTGGGGATCTTCGGACTCAAAATGATGGCTTCTGCATCACAATGACCTTCAGGCAGCACCGGAACAGGTGCCGCCTGCTCATTTGTTGCTTCCCTTAAAAAACGATCACCGGATTAAGGCTGCGTCAGTGAGAGCTGAAAATTATCCAGATGCACGTCTGCCATACTGCCGGACTTTTTCACCGCCCGCAGCATCAGTTTCACCGATCGCGCATTGGCCGGTATCCGCATTGAGGATGCCTGAGTGAGCCAGGTTTGCTTCTGGCTTTCAGTTTGAATCACATTTGGCTCTCCCAGATGATTTCCGCTCGCGTCCAGTGCCTGTAAGGTCACGACAGCATGATCACCATCTCCCCAGCCGTTGCTGTTGAAACTCAGGCGCAAAAAAGCAGAAGATTGGTCAATTGCGTCCCGGTACGGACGGAGATCAACAACCTGACTCAGATCATCATACGCCGCACCTCCCGCCGTTGAATCATTCGGACGGGCGCTGAAATAGAACTGGCCTTCAGCAGCGGTGATATTGTCGATTTCCTCCAGAACACGCCAGTAACCCTGCTCGAGAGTCCAGCCCGTCAGATCCTGATTCTCTGCACCGCCATTGACCAAGGGTAGTGCCGTTGTCACCCCCTCATTGATGGACAAAGTTGCGGTATCACTCCAGTCAGACCATCCCAGGTTTTCATTGCGGACCCGGGCACGCCAGTACCATGTGTCTCCCGGAAATACCGTCAATACAGGTGCTGAACTGCCCTGAAATGGGTCACGGTAAGAATCATGGGAATGTTCAGGCGAGCGTTTCTGCCATTTATAGGTTTCATCACCCCCCATTTTCAGCTTGCCCGAATAATCCGACAGATTCACTTTCGTCAAATCAGCACCAGCCTGTGTATCCACCGGCTTGCCTTGGACGGTGCCGTCCTGCTTCGGCCAGACGTTATGGCTCCGGGTCTGATTCCCCCAGAGGTCAAAAACGCCCTCACTGAACTGGCTGTTTTTGCTCAGTTGCCATTGCACTTCATAGATTGCATCTGGATCCGGGTGGCTGATCGCCAGATTCAGCTGATTCAACCCAAGATTTCCATAGCCTTCGGAAACCTGTGGCGCACTCGGTGCCGCCGCTGCAGTCTGCATCGTCAGTGTATCTGACACGGTAAAAGTATCTTCCAGGCTGGCAAAACCGCCCCCTTTCGATGCAACGGTAGCGCTGTAGCGGGTCAGTTTCATGGATGGCGACGTGTCCTGATTGAACGTCAGCAGGTTAAAGCCAAACTCACTCTGGCTGATGGCAAATGTATCGTAATCCCGTGTGTCGTTGTGATAATAATTGTCATCGTTGATCTTCTCGCGATACCCCGCTGCTGTGGCCGCATTGAGCCAGAGATGGGATGTGTCCATCGACTGCCCGCGCGAATAAGCATGCGTGTGTCCGAATAAATGGCCCGTCAGCTTACCCGTTTTCCGGCTGAAATCTTCCATTTCGGCAACCATCTCGCAACTGCCGATACTTTCACCGGACAGCCACATTTCAGACAGGCACGGATGGTGGAACATACTCAGCACATAATCTACATTCTGATGCGTTTCTGTATCGACCAGTAACTCTCTGAGCCATTGCCGCTGAATTCCGAGAATTTCAGCCTGAAACTGACCGTGATTTTTGGAAATGGGATAACTGTCCAGACCCACCAGCCTCAGGTTGCCATAATCCAGCCAGTACCAGCGTTCTTCATAGCCTACGGAACCATTTTCAGGCTGCTGGAAAAAATGCCGGTAGTTCGTCAGCTCTGTATTGCCATAATAATCATGGTTTCCCGGTACGGCGACCAAAGGCACATAAGGTGTAATCGCTTTCAACTGATCAAAGAAGTCGCGACGCCACTGCAGCAGATCGTAGCCATTGTTCACGATATCGCCGGAAATGGTGATCGCCGCGATTTCAGAGGCGCATTGCTCTGCCTGATTCTGACAGACCGTGGGAATGACGCCTTTGGTGATGATATCGTTCAGCGCGCCAAGGGTACTGTTATTTTGTGTATCACTGATCGCAATGACATTGAATGGTGAAGGACTTTCACCCGCTGAAGGATAAGTGTTGAAGACATATCGGTTTGATACAGCTGATAATTTTTTCCCTTTGGCTTCACTGACAATAAAGTATTCATAAGCCGTGCTGGCATTCAGTCCTTGAATGCTTGCGCTGTAGAGGTTTGTCTGGTCAACCTGCACAGGTTTTACCACCAGAAATTCACCTTCACTGTCGGTTGCTCTGACCCAAACTTCCGGCGAAGCATCCCCGGTTTCAAACAAAACAGCCATACTGTGTGCAGTAGGCTGCTGCAAATAGGGATGAATCGTAAACACAACAGGCTGCTCAGAGGTCGGTGCTGGCACAAGTTGGCCTACACCAATCTGCCCTTTTTTATCTTCCGGAGCCGGATCATCCTGAGTGTTACATCCTGAGATGGCCATTACGGCCAGAAACGCTGCGGTTCTGACGCCAATCTGCTGCTTGATTATCGACATGTTTTTTCCTTTTGTGTCATATGTGCCCAGATAATTTGGACTAGTCCAGTTAGTCGTCAGTGATGCTAAAACGCGTATATGACACGCGGTCTAAAACGGGATGACAGTTCTTTATCATTTTATTGACACTAGAAAGCAGGGGGCGATCCGGCAAATCCGGATTGCATCGCCTTCTCATCAGCTCAAACCCAATTCACGCATCAGTTTCCGTTGTTCAGGCTTGTGTTCGCGCAGCCACATGCTATGTTCACTCAAACACTGAAGAACCCTCAGAGAAATGAATAAATATCAGTCACTTGCTTTACAACTGAAACAACAAATCTGTGAACAGATCTGGCGATCCGGCGAGAAGATACCATCGGTCCGGGCCTGTAGTCGTCAGGCGCAAGTCAGCACTGCGACCGTTCTTCAGGCATATCAGTTACTTGAAACCGAAGGCTGGCTGGTTGCGAAGCCTCAATCGGGGTATCTGGTCGCAACAAATATCAGGCAAGTGATCCAGGCAGAAGGTGAAACGCCCCCACCGGATGCTCCCCCGATGCGAATTAACGATCTGCTTTATGATGTGTTTCAACGCACCAAAAGCAGCGATTTCATGCCTTTCAGTTCAGCCTTTCCGGAAGCCAACCTGTTTCCACAGCAGGAACTGGTCCGCAGCCTGGCCAGCGCTTCCCGCAAGATGAAAGAGAACAGTGCGCTCACCAATCTGCCCCCCGGCAGCTACGAATTACGCCGCCTGATCGCTCAGCGTTATGTCCAGCAAGGGCTCTCGGTGAAACCAGATGACATTGTGATTACAACCGGTGGACTGGAAGCCTTGAATCTGAGTTTGCAGGCGGTTACCCAGCCCGGCGATTACGTCGCGATTGAATCGCCCACTTTTTACGGCGCGTTGCAGGCCATCGAGCGGTTGAAACTGATCCCGGTTGAAATCCCGGCTTCCGTGACCTCCGGGCTCGATTTGGATGTGCTGGAAGAAAAGCTGGCGGCCTATCCGATCAAAGCCTGCTGGCTGATGACCAATTTTCAGAACCCACTCGGTTACAGCCTCAGCAATGCACAAAAACAACGTCTGGTATCACTGCTGAATCGCCACGAGGCGTATCTGATTGAAGATGATGTGTATTCGGAGCTGTACTTCAGTGAGCAAAAGCCTTTACCGGCAAAAGCGTTTGACCCGCAGGATCGGGTCCTGCTGTGCAGCTCCTTTTCAAAATGCCTGTCTCCGGGATTCCGGATTGGCTGGGTTGTGGCCGGCAAGCTGAGTGATCAGATTCAGCGTCAGCAATTTCTGTCGACCATTTCCAGCAGCGTGCCCGCGCAGCTCGGGATCAGCCATTATTTACTGCATGGCGGCTACGACAATCACCTGAGAAAACTGCGGACCACATTGCAACACCGAAAAACAGCGATGATCACAGCGATCAAACAGGCCTTTCCAAAGCAGACACAAGTGTCCGACCCGGATGGTGGTTATGTGGTCTGGCTGAGTTTCCCGCCTCCGTTTGACTGCCAGAAATTCTACGAACTGGCCTCACAGGCAAACATTGCGATCGCACCGGGAACCATTTTCAGCCTCCAGCAAGATGCCCGGCAGCACATCCGTTTAAATTACTCTTATCCGCTCAATCCGAAAACATTGACGGCCATCAATACTTTGGGCGATCTCGCGGCACGATGCCTGCGATCTGAGAGCGAGGCCTCAAGCTAAACTGTTTGGTCAATTAACCCCTGAACTGTATCGGTCTGTCTTGCACGTGCTGTGATGAAATACAGACTCACATCAGTACTAAGGGTCTTCTCATGAAAAAAACCACCAAGCCAATTGACGAAGTCAGAATGATTCCAACCGCCATCATGTGTCTGCTGCTGGTGGTGATTGGGCACTTTGTGCTTGTGAAAGATTTGGCCTATTTCGCTTGGGCAGAAGTGACTGCCGCCGCCATTCCATTCCTGCTGGTCGGCTTAGGGTTCTTCTCCGTTCGCCGCGCCGCAGTCATTGATCAAAAAAATCAAACGTCAGATTAATTGGCTCTGCCCCTTTGGCTTGCCAAAGGGGCAATTTTCACCATCAGCCTCAGCGTTTGCCCGATTCTATTTCATTGGATCGGACATAGCTTTCATGGCTCAGCAATTGCTTTGCATAACGCGCAAGATTCGGAAAAGCCGGTAATCCCCCCTTCTGATACAGAATTTCAATCATGAATGACATCATGATATCCGCACCAGACAATTGCTCTGCCACCAGATATTTTTTCCCTGCCAGCGATTGATCCAGATACGTCAGAATGCTCATCATTTCTTTATCGGCATACCCTGCCAGGAAATGGGTCTCGCATCCGTCCTTCTCAAGAAACATCTTCAGCAGCATTGGCAGCATCGCTGAACTCTCAGCAAAGTGAATCCACTGCACATAAGCCGCATATTCAGGTGTGCCGCGTTGTGGCGCCAACCGGCCTTCACCGTAAGTTTCAATCAGATATTCTGTGATCGCACCGGACTCCGTCAGCACCAGATCACCATCTTCAAGCACTGGCGATTTCCCTAAGGGATGTACTGATTTCAATTCAGGCGGGGCCAGGAAGGTCACGGCATCGCGTTGATACGGCACCATCTCGTAGCTCAGCCCCAATTCTTCCAGCAACCAGATGATTCGTTTCGAACGAGATTGATTCAGGTGGTGTAGCTTGATCATGTTGAATCTGCCTTTATCTTTTATATTTCAAGCCCACCAGCCTAAAGCATTTGATTTTTAAGAGCGATGAAAATTAGTTTTCCCGTTCCTGATAAGAAACGTTACGCGCTGCCGATCGCATAAAATTCTCCTTTTCCGCCAGGAAAAAGCAGAGAAAGTGATTCGATTGATCTGAATCAAGCCATCTTTTCCTCTGAAAGTTACATTGAAGACCTCCATGTTTTTTGGGAAATGCATGTGTACGTTTGCCCCTGACTTGCAGGGGCTTTTTTTCATGCTGATTCACTATCAACCCATCAAACAATAAGCATTCAACTGCCATTCAGTTTTTCCTGAACCTCAGTCTGCTAGGATCCAATCAGGCTTCATATCAAGGGAAGAACACATCATGCAGACTTTTCCTGCTCACTTTCTGTGGGGCGGTGCGATCGCAGCCAATCAGGTCGAAGGGGCCTTCAATGAAGGCGGTAAAGGATTGTCGACAGCCGACCTGTTGCCCAAGGGTATTTTGAGCCCGCATCAGCCTGAAGCGGAACGGACGCCCGGTATTAAAGACGTCGCAATTGATTTCTATCACCGCTATCCGGAAGACATCGCACTGTTCAAAGAATTGGGATTCACCTGCCTGCGCTTGTCGATTGCCTGGACACGTATTTTTCCGAACGGTGATGAGGAAACCCCCAACGAAGCCGGACTGGCTTTCTATGACTAGATTTTTGATGAACTCGCAACGCATGACATCACACCATTTGTGACGTTGTCACACTACGAAATGCCTTTCGGTCTGGTCAAAGCTCAGGGCGGCTGGGCGAGCCGTAAAACCATCGCTTGTTTTGAACGTTATGCACGAACCGTATTCGAACGTTATCAGCACAAGGTGAAGCTCTGGCTGACGTTCAACGAAATCAATATGTCACTCCATGCCCCTTTCACAGGCGTGGGTTTACCGGAATATGCCGATGAACAATCCATCTATCAGTCGATTCATCACCAGCTCGTAGCCAGCGCAATCGCCGTCAACTTATGTCACGAGATCATCCCCGACGCCAAGATTGGCAATATGCTGCTGGGCGCGGTGAACTATCCTTACACCTGCAACCCGGATGATGTTCTGGCAGCGATGCATGAAAACAACAAGTGGCTGTTTTTTGGTGATGTGCAAACCCGGGGTAAATATCCCGGCTATATGCTCCGCTATTTCCGGGATCAGGGCATCGAACTGAAAATCATGCCGGGTGATCTGGAAACGCTGGCCAGCGCCAGTGTTGATTTCATCTCGTTCAGTTACTACGCCAGTGGCTGTGCAAGCGCGGACCCAAAACAAAAAGAGGTCGGTAATATTGTCGACAGTGTGCCAAACCCATATCTGAAAAACAGTGAATGGGGCTGGCTGATCGATCCAAAAAGGCTGCGTTATTTACTGAACCTGCTCCACGACAGATACCAGAAGCCGTTGTTCATTGTTGAAAATGGTCTGGGCGCGAAAGATAGTGTGGCAGAGAATGGCGACATCAACGACGATTATCGCATCACCTATCTCAATGATCACCTGGTCCAGGTACGGGAAGCCATTGCGGATGGTGTCGAGGTGATGGGATTCACCAGTTGGGGGCCAATTGATCTGGTCGCGAACTCTACGGCAGAAATGAGCAAGCGTTACGGCTATATTTATGTCGATCGACACGATGATGGCAGCGGCACGCTGGCACGTTACCGAAAGAAAAGTTTCTACTGGTATCAGGAGGTTATCCGGACAAACGGTGCCGTATTAAAACCCTGAACAATTGAACAATAAGGCTGGTGAGCGTATGCTTCCGGTGCTTCAACACAATCAATAAGGACAGCTATGAGCAGTAAGCGTACCTACCCTATCGGCACGCCCGGCCAGAAATGGACCATGAAAGAAAAAGCAGAATGGCTGGCGCAACTCACCATTCAGCGATCTTATCAGGACGAAGTGGTGACCCGGATCGAAGCCCTGAAAAACCGCTTCGATGTACTTCAATATGGTGCTCTGTCTTACGACATCGAGAAGTACCCGCTGTTGGCCATCAAATCCAAACACTGGCAGGACCATAAACCGACGATTCTGGTCACAGGTGGCGTGCATGGTTACGAAACCAGCGGCGTTCACGGTGCCATTCAGTTTGTCGATCAGAAAGCCGAGCATTACAGCCAGTTCTTCAACATTCTGGTTGCCCCTTGCGTGAGTCCCTGGGGTTACGAAACCATCAACCGCTGGAACCCGAATGCCGTTGATCCGAACCGCTCGTTTTATGACAACAGCCCTGCTGAAGAATCAGCCGCGCTGATGAAGCTGGTCAAAGATCAGGGTGTTGAGATTCTGGCGCACATTGATCTGCATGAAACCACGGATACCGATGAAACCGAATTCCGCCCGGCGCTCGCTGCCCGTGACGGAGTTGAATATATTCCGGGCACAATTCCGGACGGTTTCTATGTGGTGGGCGATACCGACAACCCACACGATGCTTTCCAGAAAGCCATCATTGATGAGGTCCGCAAAGTGACCCACATTGCGCCACCGGACGATGAAGGCAACATCATTGGATCACCGGTGTCGCAGGAAGGTGTCATTGATTATCCGCTGAAAAAGCTGGGTCTGTGTGCTGGCTTATCAGACTGCCAGTACAGCTCCACAACGGAAGTCTACCCGGACAGCCCACTGGTAACGCCATCAGAGTGTAATGATGCTCAGGTGGCCGCCATTGTCGGCGCACTGGAATATATCATCCGCCAGCAATAACGGATGCATGAAACCCCGTGGTCCCTGCCGGGCCACGGGGTCGTATCGATCCCGATTCATCTCAGGATCGATTGTTTGGATCAACGCGATTGCGCCTGCCAGACGATGACTTCAGCCTTGTGACCCGCATTTGCCGCCAGTTCAGCCCGGAGACTCATCGCTGGAATCGTCACGCGCGTCTTCCCAATGTCAACGGGCTGCGCCTGCCGGGTAAAGTTCGCCACCAGCACACTGCCATCGCTGAAACGGGTTTGTTGCACATTCCCCGACGCATCCAGCCACTCAAATCCGATTAAAGCTTTATCCCACAGCGCCTGATGAATCGGCGCAAACCCTTGCTGATAATGTTGCAGTGCTCTCATCCGTGGCCGTTCAGGCGACTGCGCTTCATCCCGGTTCAGATGCACCATTGGCGGCGTGTTATACAGCATACCAGCCAGATCCCGAATCCCCTGTACATCTGAAAACTTCAGGCTGTCGGTATGCCAGTGATGACTGTTGATCAGCTCATCATGAAAGACCGCCTGATACAAAGGCACTTTAAACGCTGGCGAGAAAAATAAAGTCCGGTACGGCTCTTTCACGCGCGCTTGCCGGAAAAAGAAAGCCGGTTTGTGATCGGGATACCACGCCCCCAGATAATACGGTGATTGCCGGTTGGTTTTCATGTCCGGGTCGGTCCAGCCAAACCCTGTGGTTTCCATGCCATGCGCAAAAACCACACCCCGGGTTGTGATCCCATTGCCGTCTTCCGAGCCCAGCACCAGATTTTGCTGGCTGAACCAGGATAACCGCTGATTAAAGGCCGCAGCCATTGCCTGTTGTGATTTCGGACGAGACGATCCATGTGTGTCATCACGATAACTGCCAGTGGAATAGTCCTCCCGCACCATCCCGGTTGCATCAACATCTAAAAACAGACTGTTAAACCCGCCCAGTGCCACAATCTGTTTCGCCCGGCGTTTCACCGCATCCAGCCCGCACCCCGGGTTGAGATAGTTCCCCTGCCCGCGAAACCCGCGCTGCAGACGACCATCTGCATTTTCAATCGCACAGGCGGTGCGCATGGCTTTGGGCAGATGTGCCGTCAGCCAGCCTGGGTTGTCCGCCACATCAATCGCGGTGTTATACGAGTCATAAGTCGCGACCAGATAACCCGCCTGTTTCGCTTCAGCCACAACGTCCGGCTGGAAGAACGCAGGCAGCCAGTTGTCCAGTCCGATCCAGAGCCGGGACAATCCGGCACTTTTCAGGGTTGCCAGAACAGGCGCAGATAAACTTTGCCCCCACTGTGAATGCGGTATTAAAAAGCGCGACGCGTGTTGTTTTAAATACGCTTTACGAAATTGGATGGCATCAAACTGGGCCGCAATCCCATCGTCATCCGTTTGCCCTTTCACAAAAGGATAAATTGTTGCCAAAGACTGGTTGATCGCTGCCACAAGGATCTGCTTTTGATAAGCATTTAAGCGGATGGCGCTTCCCGTCTGACCGAGGTGTTTCAATTCACGGATCACGTCCTCAGAAGCCGATTCACTCAACCGGGTGTCGCTGAAATACCAGTGCGTCAGTCCCGGCCAGTCTTTGACATCGGCTACGGCAATCCCGTCTGAACCAAAGAGATACACATGGCTGGCGCCAATCAGTTTTCGGACATCCGGGTTGCGTGCTGCTTTATCGTGCAGACCTTCCCGCTCGCCATTCGATGCCCGCCACGCACGATATCGCAACGCACCAGAGAGATTCTCTTCTCCCAGATGAATCAGCACCTGAAACGGATTTTCCCGATTGAGCGGCGTGAAGTCATGGCTGGCCGACATGTTCATCGTCGCTGGATGTGAACCTGCTGTGCGGTTCGTCAAATCCTGAAAATCCAAACGGTTTTGATAAGGATTCACCAGTAAAAAAGACAAAAACCGTGTCTTCTTCGCGTTCACACCCGTGTTTCCGGATACCGCTTCAGGTCTTACCGCCTGCGTCCAGAACGGCATTTTCAGATCTTGGGTGGTGTTACTGCCTGAATATTCCTGCGCAAGATAAGCGGCCCATTGCGGATGATCCAAGGGCACCCGCATCCCCTCATTGAAGGGCAACAATAACTCGGAAACAGCGTCCTGCGGTAAATCAAACCAGTTCAGCCGAATAGGATGATTGCGTTCAACGGGGTGCTGAGAGCGCCGTTGAAAATCCAGAGACAGATCCCGGCCTTCAAGACGGGCTGTCACCTGAATCGCGCTGGGCTGCCACTGCCAGCTCACTTGATTGGGCTGAGCTTGTGGCTGTAGCAGCACCGATTGCTGTTTGCCGTCGACGCTGGCATTGGCCTGATTCACCGCATAGGTCTGTCCATCCACAGTCCAGTGCATCGCCAGAGTTTCAGGATCCAACTGAACCCGATGCTCGCCCTGATTCAGTTCGAGCACGGTCGCATTTATCACGGATGAAAAACAAAGCAAACCCATCGTGAACAGTCCGAAACCCGCAGCTTGTCTGGCGGATTGCATCTTGAATACAGTCAACATTTTCATAAGCATACCTGTGTGAAATCAACACGGGTATTCAACCGCGTCTGCGCCCATGAAATGTCACCCCATTGTCTTCATTCCACCATCAATGACCCCGATGTGGCAGATAACGGACGGGTAAAGTCGCGCGACTGATCGTTTCAACTTCGATCTCACCCTGAAAATAACGTTCAGAAACGACCGCGCTCAACCAGTTTGCCGACTCTGGAAAACTTTCTGGCAGAATGGCGCGATTCTGACGATCCATGCGCACTGCTTCCATCGGTGCAATCAACCCATATTCTGCATCCAGCCATTGCCATAATCGGCGCGAACGCTGACAACGCTCATCCTGCATTGCTGGTGACGCCGAAAATTGAAACGGGCTCGCAGATGAATCATCCGGGTCTATCATAACCGGGGGCGCAGGTTTCCCGGACCACTGGGTTGCCAGAATCAAGACATGACGTTGACTGCCCACGCTGAGCAGATACTCCCCCTCAGGAATGGGCTGAACCCCGTCCTGACTCTCGAGTTCAGCGTACCCGGAGTCAGCAGGGAACAGGCGCCCATTTAACCACTGCATGCCGTCACGATCAGACAACGACACCTGAGTGGGCTGGCTGAGCCCCTCCATCGCAATCTTGAGCTGATAAACGTCCTGATTCAGATTCATTTTGTGCTGAATCACCAGTGTGACCTGCGGCTGTCCGGATGCCGGGAGGATCTCCTGAGTACCGGTCAAACGGCGACCGCACTCACTCTGGTTCAGGATCTGCTGGAACAGGGGCCGCCATCGTTCGACGGGCACGGCGTCAGATTCAGACTGCCGTAAAACCAGTTGTAATTCCTGCCAGGCCAGTGTCGTCTCTTCATTCATCAGCGCCTGATACACCGGTTGCAACGGTGTTGCTCTGAACCACCCTGCCTGAAGACTACCCGGTGCGAAGAGCGCGGCGAGCAACGCCAGACAACGGACGCCGAAACAAGCCATACTGCCGCTCATGAGTCCGTTCCTTTCAGGCGGTAGCCGACACTGCGGACCGTTTCAATGTCCAGCGAAGGTAGTTTCTGGCGCAGATGCAGAATGTGATTATCGACGGTCCGGGTGGACGGAAAAGCCTGAAACCCCCAGACTCGGTTGAGCAGCTCGTCCCGGTGATACACCCGGTTCTGATTTTGGATCAGCAAGGCCAGCAACTGAAACTCTTTGGGTTTCAGCGGCACGGTGACTTCCCCATACTTGACCCGCTGACCAGACAGGCTCACAAATAAATCCTTATATCGGATTTCCACTTCACCCAAAGGCCGCAGTTGTGCCTGTATCCGGGCCAGAAGTTCCTGATGAGAAAACGGTTTGATGACATAATCTTTCGCACCTGCGCCCAAGCCTTCCACGCGTTGCTCAATCTCTGTCTTTGCGGTCAGCAGAATCACCGGTAACGCTTTTTTCGTCAGCCACCCCGGCAACCAGCTGACACTGTCACCTTCCGGCATCTGACGGTCAAGAACGACCAGATCAGCCTGATACCAGCATGGTTCAACCTCAGTCAGACGCCGGACCCAGCGACAGCTAAATCCCTGCTCACGCAAAAAATCCGACAGACCCTCGCCTAGCAGGGCATCATCTTCCACCAGCAAAATGTGGCTCATAACGGTAACTCCAGACGATAACGTGTCGGATGGCGGCGATGGATCAGTCGCCCACCGAACCGACGCATCAAACGCCGGACAATCATCAGTCCGACGCCCATTCCCGCGACAGAAGGTGAGCGAGCGAACGACCACCGGAAAGATGACTGTCCCTGATCACAGACTTCAATCCACACACGATTTGATTCAATGCTTGCCCGCAACGTCACGGGCGGCTGACCATGAATGAACGCATTGCGAAGCAGATTATCCAGACAGACCCCTAGCCAGTAATAAGGCAACGCGAGTTCCCGGTCCCCTTCCAGCTCATAATCGAGCGAATAAGATTCGGTGACCGCGGACAGCCAGTCTGAAAACAGCACCGCATCGGTCTCTTTCATGGCTTGCCGCTGATCACTCAGAAACCCCTGACTCGTTTCAGTTAATCGGGACAGACGCTGAAAATCAGCCGACAGCCGGTAAAAAGCATCCTGCGCGACTGTGCTCAAATCATCAAACTGATCACGAAACTGCTCCACGGTAAAGCCCAGACTGGCCACTGGCGTTCTCAGTTCATGTGTCAGCAACTGCAAAATAAACTGCCGTTCTTTCATCGCACGGCGTCGCTCGAGCAACAAATGCACCGCCATTCCAGATGCCAGTACGAGTAACCCCATCAACACAACCTGCCACCAGATGCGCTGCTGAGTCACAGGGGACAGACACAAATTGCTGTATTGCATGACACAGGATTGCCCCGCAGTTTGACGGATTGGTGCGACAGAAAGACCGGCCCTCGCAGCAATGAGTTGCCACTGCTCAGCTTCGAGTACATCAATCCCCTGCGGATGACTGCGCCACAAGCGGTCGTCTTGCGCCAGATAATACCGATAGCCGCCCAAGATGGCGGTTTGTCCTGCTGCTGATAAACCTGAAAACGTCTGGTGCAACGGATGTTCAGGATTTGCGAGTGTCAGACTGCCAGCGTGCTGACGGTAAAAAATATGGGACTGGCTGAAATCGGGCTGCTGCTGAAGATAAGCCAGATATCGATCGGCATAACTGCCACCAGCCGGATGCAGTGCAGACCACTGTTCGTCCCAATCATCGCCAAAGTCTTCTCCCCGGCACAGCCGACGCTCAAAGGCCACCGCTTGCAACCAGGACGCACTGTGCAGATCTTGCGGTATGGCGGTTTCAACGTCGCAATGCCGCTGTATCTGATGAAGCAGCTTTAATTCAGACCAGTCGTATCGCGTCAAATCCGGATACTGACTCTCCGGCAATAACAAATGCTGGGGATAGCGGTTCAATTGTTGCTGCGCAATCAAGCGGTCGCTTCGCACCGCAGATAATTGTGTGGTCCATTGCTGCCACAACGCCTGAATCTCCGGCATATTCACCGGACTGTCCGGCTGCGCAAACACAGGCATCGCCAAAAAAAAACACAAGCGTCCGATGCCTTTCACCCGCGCCCCCTCAACATCAAAATCATGAAAGCGACATGATACAGCTGGGTCATTTTGAAATTGTCTCCGCAATGTCACCGTTGCGGGTTTCAGTGATGGCGCAGGCAGCGTCTGTATGCATCGCCTGTTTCAACAGCTGAATGAGTGCATCCAGCGCTTGCTGGGTGGCGTTTCCAGGTTCACCCGGTTCCGGTAATGCATACCCGATGTTGACCCGTAAACAATCCCGGTACAGATCACGACTGGTGAACAGTGCTCCGAGCCGGATATCCAGCTTGGTTGCCTGCAAAAGATGTTTGAATCGTGCCAGGTTCAATGCCGGGATTTGCAACCACAGCACCATGCCGCCTGCCGGGTCGCTGATTCTGACTTCCCCTGGCAACGCCTGTTCCAGATATTCAATATAACGACGTTTATTGGCCAGCAACGCAAATCGGCGATGTTTGAGAGAACGACTGTACTGGCCGTTATCGATAAAGTCGGCAATGGCCAGTTGCACTGGCAACGATACGCCGAAACATCCGGCCGCGAAGCGACGCAGATAAGATTCGAAATAGCGCCCCGGCAAACACCAGCCTAAACGGTAACTGGCCGCCAGTGTTTTCGACACCGAACCACACCACAAGATGTAACCCGCCTGATCATAATATTTCGCCGGTAAGGGCACCGTATTACTGTACGGCAACTCCATATACACATCATCTTCAATCACTGGCACCTGATATTGCGCGGCCATCCGGGCCAGACGTTGTTTCTGTTCTGGCGTCATCGTAATGCCCTGCGGATTCATGTGCGTGGTGCAGAACAAGCCAGCCTGAATCGTCCCCTGCTGCATGTGATTTTCCAGTTGGTCCAAATCGATACCACTTTCCACCGACGGAATTTCAACGATATTGCGCGACATCTCCCGCAGCAACGTCAGCAATCCATTAAAGCAAGGGGAGCTGATTGCAATGGCATCACCGGGCTGGGTACAAACCTCAATTGCCTCCCGGATTGCATCCATACAGCCATGGGTGATCACCAGTTGATCCGGCTGAAAATGGAAACCATAAGGTGCAAAGTGCTGCGACAGAATAGTGCGTGTGATCTGCTCGCCCTGAGGCGCGGGATAGAAATTCATCCGCTCGCCCAACCGCTGGTGAGCGCGGCGAAAACTTTGTTCCAGCTGCTTGGCCAGCACTGCATCCGCTTCAAACCGGGAATACCCCAAAGGGCCCGCATGCTGACTTTCGGGCGCCTGTCCATGTGAACCCCATTCTTCAGCAGCCTGATATTCCGCAACCGAAGCCATCCGGCTTTCAAACTGAACAAGCGCAGGCTGGCGATGGGTGCCCCGCTTTGCGACAAAGTAGCCCGACTGAGGCTTGGCGACGATCCACCCCTGTGATTCAAGATGTTGGTAGCAGTTGAGCGTGGTCGTCATGCTCACCCGATGCAACTGAGAAAACTGACGCAGCGACGGCATCCGGCTCAGTGCTGCCAGCTTGCCCGACTGAATCGCTGAGATGTACTGCTCTGCAAGCTGCTTATATTTCATATCCCACCACCAACTGTACTCTTTTTGAATTTAAAAATTGTATCTGCACCGCTCCTGTTCGGCAATGCACAATGCAACTGAAATCAATCACGCAGGAGGACAACAAATGAATTTCAAGGATGCTTTGCTGGGTCTGTTTGTCATGCTGATCTGGGGAATTAACTTTTCAGTCATCAAGTTAGGCGTCAGTCAGACCGATCCCATGTTGATGACGGCCATCCGCTTTACATTAGCCACGGTGCCGCTGATCTTTTTTGTGAAAAAACCCAATGTGCCATGGCGATATCTCATCAGTTATGGCGTGATTTTTGGTGTCGGTGTCTGGGGTGTGGCTTCCTGGTCTATTACGGCGGGATTGTCCGCTGGCATGGCGTCAGTGCTGTTGCAAACCAATGTTATCTTTGGCCTGCTGATCGGCTTTCTGGTGTTTCAGGACAAAATCACTGCCAATAAAGTCATCGGCGCACTGTTTGCAGGTTGCGGGCTCACACTCTCTCTGATGGCAACCGACGGCACAATCACGCTTCAGGGCGTTGTACTGATCCTGATCTCTGCGTTGTCGTGGAGTCTGGTCAGCACCATTGTGAAAAAATCCGGCACCACGCAGGCGTTTGCGTTCAGTATCTGGGGCATGGCGTTTGCCCCCGTGCCGTTACTGATTTTTGCACTATCCTTGCACGGTACGGGAATCATTACGGAGGCCATCGAAGGCTGGAACCGTTACACCACGTTTTCCGTTTTCTTTCAGGCCTATCCGACCACGGTGTTCGGCTACTGGGTCTGGAATCGCTTGCTGCTGAAGTATCCGCTCAGTACCGTGGCCCCCGTGAATCTGACCGTGTCTGTTTTCGGGTTAATGGGTGGCGCCCTCTTCTATGGCGAGCCTGTCGGTGCGCTTCAGATTCTGGCTGCCAGCCTGATTCTGTCTGGCGTTCTGGTGATTTTACTGAATCCGGGCAGACAATCGCTGGTCCGCATGGTGATGCGGCTGCGTCGTCACGCTTCCTCAAATGCTTCTCTCTGAAACTTAAAAGACACCCGGTCGCGGGTGTCTTAGCTATTTTTTCAGGTTTCAGTTACAGGCATTCAACTGTGATTCCGCCACCAGTGCATCCATAAACCCAAACAGTGCGCGGTTCATCTCGCTGTAGTCATTGCTGAGCAGTGCTTCTGCAGTCTGAATGAAAGAGCGACTACCAGCACCTTCGAGATCGGCGCCTGAATGTTCGATCAAACCAGCAATGGATTCACGGGTAAACTCAGGATGACACTGAAAGCCATAAGCCTGCGACGAGTAGCGGACAATTTGGCGCGGACAACCCTGACTGGTTGCCAGCACCTGACACTCTGGCGTTAAACCCGGCATATCATTGTGCCAGTGGCCAACAATCAGTTGTGCCGGAAAGCCTTCGAATTTCCGGTCCAGCCGCGCATGTTTGTTGATGACGATCGGGAAACATCCGACTTCCGGCTCAGGGCTCTGCATGTAGGGCGCACCAAAAGCCTCTCCCAGCAACTGTGCCCCAAGGCAGAAACCCACCACAGGTTTCCCGGCAGCCACAACCCGCTGAATGAGCTGGATCTCTGCTTTCGCATCGAAATAAGCACAGCTTGCCTGGGTTGTCGATGGGCTTTGCGGCCCGCCCAGAACAATCAGTAAATCAATCTCATCCACCTGCTCCGGCAGGGCTTCTTCCAGATAAACACGCGAATAGGATGTAGAATAATTGCGCTGATCGACCCACTGCAGCAGCGCGCCCGGCCCTTCAAATGATTCGTGCATGACAAAATGTACTTTCATGACTGTCCCTTCTTTTCAAACTTGTCATTCGTGATTCCAATTCATAATATGCACTTTTGGTAACAACAGATAACGACAATATGACAAAAAATACCGGTGATCAGACAAAACAAGCGGTGGATAGTAACACCTTGATCTCGCAATACCCGGACCATCCTGTCCTGATCAATCGGATTGAAATGGCAAAAGGCTTCCATGACGCCAGTCACAGCCATGACTGGCATCAAGTGCTTTACCCATCCAGTGGCCTCCTGAAAACGCGAACAGACTCCCACCATTTTTATATCCCGCATCACAGAGCCCTGTTTATTCCGGCGGGCGTCAGCCATGCATCGGATGTGATCCGGGAGGCGACTTTCATTGGCCTGTACCTGAATCCGTCACAAATCAACGCATTACCCAAGGTGAGCCAGCCCATTGAGGTCAGCCCTTTTTTCCGGGCGTTGATCCTGAAACTGGTTCAGGCCGTTGACCCTGATCAGCCGATCACGCAACCGCTCCTGAATTTACTGGCGGTGTTTGCCGACGAGCTCCGGGCAAAAAAAGACAGCGCCCTGGAACTGCCAATGCCCGCTGATCGCCGGTTACAACCGATAGTCAACGCACTGATTGAACAGCCGGACAGCCAGAAAACACTCCAGACATGGGCTGAAGAAACAGGCGCAACCGAACGGACACTGTCCCGGCTCTTCAAGAAAGAAATCCACCTGACCTTTCCGCAATGGCGGCAGCGGCTCCGCCTGATGAGTTCGCTCAGTTTACTGGAGAAAGGAGATTCCGTTCAGAATGTGGCGCATCAGATTGGTTATCAGTCTGTGTCCGCATTTATCGAAGCGTTCCGTCTGGCGTTTAAGCAAACCCCGCAACAATTCAAAACGGAATCCCGTCAGCAGGCTGCCTACTGATTCCCCTTCTCAATCAGGGCTTCATCACACACATGAACGATTTGCT
This sequence comes from Photobacterium sp. 1_MG-2023, assembly GCF_030547945.1. Lineage (NCBI taxonomy): Bacteria > Pseudomonadati > Pseudomonadota > Gammaproteobacteria > Vibrionales > Vibrionaceae > Photobacterium > Photobacterium sp. 1_MG-2023. The sequence continues at coordinate 56,755 of NZ_JAUORR010000025.1, forward strand.
GTTCTTCGTCCGTCATCCGGCCTTTTTTCCAGGTTCCGCGCCGGAACCAGCAGAAAGCAAAAATAGCGACCACAACATTTGTCACCGCGAAAGACCACCAAATACCCAGATCCTGCAGCGTGGTGTGCTTCGACAGAACATAAGCCATCGGAAACTGAACCATCCATTGCGACACCAGGGCCACCATCATGGCATTCTGCATATTGCCGGACGCACGAAAGGCTGAAACCACACATAACTGAATCCCAATCCCGCCCCAGGTCAGGCACATGGTTCTGAGAAACCGTGCCCCCGCCTGAATGACCTCAGGGTCATCCGGAATGAATATCGCAATCACCTGTGGCGCGAACACATAGACCAGCACACCAATCAGCGTCAGACCCATGAATCCCCACAGGGTGCCGAGCAAGGTGACTTTTTCAGCCCGTTCGATTTGGCCGGCACCCATGTTCTGACCAACCAGGGTTGAAACAGCCATCGACAAGCCCATTGCGGGAATCATCACAAACTGAAGGATATTCGCACCAACCCCGTAAGAGGCAATCGTCACGGTGCCGAAACTGGCAACCAAAAATGACAAAATGATGGTTCCCAGCGCGCGGGCAGACAACTCAACGGAGCCCGGTACTCCCAAAAAGAATGCCTTCCGGATATAAACAAAATCCGGAATGAAATTCCGCCACACCAGCTGAATGCCATGCCTCCCCTGCAGAAACACAATCAAACCGAGCACAGCTGCGATCGACTGAGTGACCAGCGTCGCAAGCGCTGCGCCCATCACACCCAGACCCGGGAACATGCCCCATCCAAAAATGAACAAGGGATCGAGAAAGAAGTTCAGGACGACGGTTCCGAACACGATCATCAATGGGATTTTAATTTGTCCAATTCCCCGCATCAGTGACTGAAACATGGCAAAGAGAAACACAAAAATCACGCCGATAAATGACACATGCATGAACTTCAGTGCGTCACCGTAGACCTGATCACTGACCCCAAGCAACATCAGAAAATAAGGGGAGAGCAGATAACCCAAGATACCCAGTATCACAGAGGTAATGGCCACCATCAGCATGGTTTGGGCGGCGACATGATTGACTTTTTCATGTTGCCCCGCGCCCATATATTGCGCAGACAACGTAGCACCTGCCATCGCTAAGCCGGAACCCAAGGCAATCACCAGGAAAGTAACGGGCATACTCACAGATACCGCCGCAACCTCAGAGGCCCCGAGCCGGCCCACCCAGAACGCATCGGTAAACTGATAGGCAGACTGCAATACATTGGTGAGAATGATGGGAATTGCCAGTGAAATCAGCGCTTTGTTAATCGGTCCTTCCAGAAATTTTTTCTGCTTATCAGACATCGGTCAACCTTCACATTATTTTTGTTGTTCCAATCAGCATGGCGTTCATACCCGTGAAGTCAATGGCGGCGGCCAACACTTCTGCGTTTCTTTCCAAAGTACCGCTATTCATGCGTCGCAGAATACGTGACAGGAATTTCGCTCGTCTTGCTATACTTTGTCCAATACCTGCTCAGCACCGTGATTCAACGAAGGATAACGGTATGAAATCTCTCTTTCCCCTTGCCATCGTCGCGTTGACAGTCGCTGGATTCGCCCAGTCGGCTGACAAAGATGCCATGCTTCAAGATGCTTTGAGTGCTGCCCCTCCCACCCTGCGAGATAAAGTCACCGTGATGGACTGGGACAAAAATGTTCTTCAGGAAGGCTCGGGTCAATACACCTGCTTTCCGACACCCCCGCAACTCGAAGGGACAGCCCCCATGTGTATGGATGGCCCCTGGATGGCCTGGGCTGATGCCTGGATGAACAAAAAACCGGTTCAGGTCGATGCTATCGGTATTTCCTACATGCTGGCTGGTGATGGCGGTGCCAGTAATATTGACCCTTACGCCGAGAAAGAAACACCCGATAACCAATGGATTGTGGAAGGGCCACATCTGATGATCATCACACCGGATAAGTCTTTACTGGATTCTCTGCCAACAGATCCAAACAATGGCGGTCCTTACGTCATGTGGAAAGACACGCCCTACGCCCATATTATGGTGCCCGTCGGTCCCCGGAAATAAATCACAGTCTCAAACCAGGCAATTATTGCACCTTGCCTGGTTTGCCTTTCTGGCAGCTGCAATTACGATCCCATCAGCATCGACACACCGCCAAATACAACCATCCCAGTGACCGCTGTCAACAGTACATTCTTCGTTTTCCAGGCAATCAATGCCGAGACTAAAGCACCAATCAGATAGGGATTGCTCAAAGATAAGTTCAACCCGCTCTGTTCGGGTACAAAGACTATCGGCGCCCAGATTGCGGTCAGAACCGCCGGGCTGGCGTAACTTAAAAAACGTTGTGCCTGATGATTCAGCCGGATGGGCAAACCCGGAGCCAAAAAAAGATACCGGCTGGCAAAGATAATCAAAGCCATCGCAAGAATCGTCAACCAAATCATGCCTGTTCTTCCTTCTTGTTCAGGTGCTCAAATGTTGTGTTGCCAAAGATTCGTTCAATGCTGTAACCGCAGATCATCGCCAGCAGACTGGCAATCATAAGGCCGCCTTCTATTGCCAAAGCTTCGGCAACGACAGAAGCAAACATCGCAACCAGAACCGAGATCAGTACAGACCAGCGTTGAATCGTTGGAATCACAATGGCAATGAAAGTTGCAGCAATCGCAAAATCCAGGCCGAGTTCATCAAGATTCGGAATATATTTTCCGGCAAAGATCCCGGCCAGCGTCGCCAGATTCCAGCTGATGTAGAACCAGAGTCCGGCGCCCAGCGCATACCAGGGCTGGAACCGTTTCGGGGAGTGATTGCCACAGAGCGCAAAGAGTTCATCAGTCAGCAGAAAACCCAGTCCTAGGCGCCACCGTAAAGGTAAAGGACTGATCGTCGGCCGCATTGTAATGCTATATAACAAATGACGTGACGTAATGAAAAAAGTTGTCAGGAGGATCGTCAATATTCCGACTCCGGCTTTGATCAAACCGGTTGCCACCAATTGCGCAGCCCCGGCGAATACGATGGCCGACATTGCGACACTTTGCATGACATTCATCCCCGCTTCAATTGCGAAAGAGCCAGCCAGTAATCCCCATGGAATCACGGCAATACATAAGGGCGAAACGGCCAAGGCCCCTTGCCTAAACAACCGATAATTCTCCCTGTTTTTCAACGCTTTATCAGAAAAACCCTCACGTTCTGAACCTTTGATTGTCATCATACCACCATGTAAATCCTCCTCAATTTGGCAAAATACTATGCACTTTTTTTCTTGCGCAAATTTGTCAATGCAAAATCGAGGATAAAAGCAAAAAAATCGGAAATAATTGACCCTTTACGGATTATTAGCACTGACGAACAGTACTATAGTTTACTCTTCTCACGCCACAAGCTAATGTGACACAACGACGCAGATAAACACCTTAATAATAAAAGACTTCCTGACCGGACTGTGTATGCAAGTAGTTGCGTTATTATTTTTGTGAATAATATTTCAGCACTGCATCCAATTGCGTTTCAGCGATGCCTGAATATAACAATGACAACACATTTTTTTTCTCAGTTTTTTGTCACCGACAACACAGATCCCAGCTTACTGGTCTCAGGTGAATACGACCCTTCTCTGGTCATTATTTCTCTTTTGATTTCAATCGGAGCCTCTTTTCTGGCCCTCTTGCTGGCCGAATCTGCGAAGCTCAGTACAACGCCTTTGATGCGACGGTCGCATATTTTGATGGGTGCAGCCTCTTTGGGGGTTGGCGTCTGGTCCATGCATTTCATCGGCATGCTGGCCTTTGAACTCTGTACCACAGTCAACTATCAAATCAGTACAACACTGATCTCACTCGGGCCGAGTTTTCTCGCCTCTTGGGTCACTCTCCATCTACTCACTAAAAGTACGGTGAGCCAAACACGACTTCTCCTGTGCGGTGTGACTGTCGGTCTTGGGATCGGTTCAATGCATTACATCGGCATGGCCGCTATGGTCCTTGGTCCATCGCTGAAGTATGAGCCCGTTTTGTTTGCACTGTCGATTCTGGTGGCAGCAACGCTGGCCACACTGGCGCTGTGGATCAGTTTCGGGCTTCGTAAACGGCTGGATATTCCCAGTTATCAGGTTCAGTTGCTCGCAAGTATTGTGATGGGATTGGCTGTTGCAGGCATGCACTATACCGCCATGGAGGCGACACGTTTTATCGGTCTGCCCGACCCGGACTTTTCCGCTGGAAGTCAACGCCATTACATCCTGGCAGGCACCATCACCATCGTCACAGTGACACTCAGCCTGTTCATTGCCGCGGCGAATGCTCTCGCCCGTTACCGGGCCTTGCTCCAACGGAGTGAAGAAACAGCATCTGAACTCAAAGCGACGATTGATACCGCCGTCGATGGCATTATCAAAATCTCACATCGCGGAATAATTCAATCTTTCAATGCTTCTGCAGAACGTATCCTCGGTTATCAGGAAAATGAGGTGATTGGAAAAAACATCAGCATCCTGATGCCAGAACCTTACCGCAGTGCTCATGATTCCTATCTGGAGAGTTATCTCGAAACCGGAAAAGCCCGGATCATCGGGATTGGTCGCGAAGTCTCGGCCATGCACAAAAATGGCCTGATCAAACCGATCCGTCTTTCAATCGGTGAATCCAAGCTGAATGGCACCAGTACCTTTGTTGGCGTGATCACCGACATCAGCCAGCAAAAAGCCATGGAAGATGCCCTGCGCCATTCCAAGGAAGAAGCAGAAATTGCAGCCCAGGCGAAAAGTACGTTTCTGGCCAACATGAGTCATGAATTACGCACCCCGATGAACTCAATTATCGGGTTTTCAGAGTTGATGCTGGACAGCAACATGAGCCATGAACAGCAACGTCATCTGGGTATTATCCGCAATTCGGCGAAAACATTATTGAACCTGCTGAATGACGTTCTGGACTCCGCAAAACTTGAAAGTGGTACAACAGAGCTTGAAAACCGGCACTTTTCACTGCGTCAGATGTGTGAACAGTTGATCGCAACTCAGTCCCTGCTGGCCAATAAAAAAGGCATTGAGCTCCAATTGCACTATGACGCGCAACTCAGTGAGCATTACCAGGGCGATCCATTGCGGGTACAACAAATCATTCTGAACCTGCTGAGTAATGCCGTGAAATTTACGGAAAAAGGGTATGTGAAATTACATCTCTCTCCCGGCAGAATCAAAGGTATAACGATTCTAGTGGAAGATACCGGTATCGGGATCCCACCCGAGCGCCTGAACAGCATTTTTGCGCCGTTTTCACAGGCAGACTCAACCATGTCGCGCAGATTTGGTGGCACTGGTTTGGGAACCACCATCGCCAAACAGTTGGTTGAACTGATGCATGGCCAGATCAGCGCATACAGCCAGCTGGCACGAGGATCAACGTTCAAAGTCGATCTCCCTTTACAGCGTGGGGAACCCGCGAAAGTTGAAGACAATCATCAGGATGAAATCCTCCTCCCGCCACTCAAGATTCTGGTTGCCGATGATGTGGCACAGAACCTGGAACTGATGTGCGGCCTGCTCAAACGGAATCACCATCAGTTGTTTACCGCCAGAAATGGCCGGGATGCCCTGCGCGTCTATCAGCAGCATCCGGTCGATATCATTTTGATGGATGTTCAGATGCCAGTCATGGATGGCTTGCAGGCCTGTCAGGCCATCCGAAAATATGAAGCAGAACACGGGCTGCCGCAAATCCCGGTAATTGCGTTGACGGCCAGTGTGCTTGAAAAAGACCGGCGGGATGCGATGGCTGCCGGCATGAACGGATTCGCAGTCAAACCGATTGATATCTATAGTCTTCATGCCGAAATTGCTTACTTGATGGGCATTTCTGTGCAGCCCTCAGATGCGCCGCAAGACACTGCGGACGAAGCTTATCACCTCATCGACTTCACAAAAGGTCGCCTGCTCTGGGGTTCTGAGCAATCTCAAGTTGCCGCGATTCAAAAGTTTATCAGCCAGCCACAGCACCACCCGGATTTTCTGGCCAGGATACTCAGTGGCAGCCAGACCAAAGCGGTTTCACATGTCCATAAAGTGAAAGGGCTGGCCGGAAATTTATGCATGCCCGCGATTTATCAATGCATGAAACAGCTGGAGCAAGCCCTCCAGCGAGAAGAAAATACGGTGCCTTTGTTCAGTCACTATCGTACACGTTTTCAGGCCATGACTAACTTACTAAGTTCAATGGATATACTCGATGAGTTTGAAGTCAATCCAACGAACACCGCACTGAATCACCGCGACATTCGTATAATGATCCAACAGTTGGAACAAGGAGAAATGCCCGAATCCACCTTTATGGCCCTTCGGGATCAGTTACCAGCCGAACTGGCCGATGATGTGGAGACCGCAATGAGCGATTTCGAACTGGATCAGGCCGCTTTAATATTGAGTGAATACCTGGCAAGAAAGATGCGTGCAGAGGCTCAGGATGCATAATCGGAAAACACTACTGCTGGTTGATGATGAACCCGCAAATCTTCAGGTACTGAAAAACATATTGTCGGCAGAATATCGTTTGCTGTTTGCCAGGAATGGCAATCGCGCCCTGGCGCTCGCAGCATCTGAAAAACCGGATATGATTCTGCTGGATGTCATGATGCCAGATATGTCCGGATTTGAAGTGATTCAAGAACTCAAAGCCCGGCCAGAGCTTCGTCATATACCGGTAATTTTTGTCACTGCCCTGTCTGAAACCGAGAACGAAACACAAGGTTTTGAACTGGGTGCGGTGGATTTCATTACCAAGCCAGTCAGCCCGCCGATTGTCTGTGCCCGGGTCAAAAATCATTTGTCTCTGGTCAGCGTGGATGAATTAAAATCAACCCGTTTGTCTGTGGTTCAGAAACTTGGAAAGGCCGCTGAGTACAAAGACAATGAAACGGGCTGCCATGTCATTCGCATGAGTCATTACGCGCAAGCCATTGCCCGGGCAGCCGGTCATAGCGAGAGCTGGTCAGAAACCCTGCTCCATGCCGCACCGATGCATGATATCGGGAAGATTGGCATCCCGGATAACATTCTCAAGAAAAATGGAAAACTCACCGCGGATGAATGGCACGTGATGAAACGCCATACCTTAATTGGTGCTGAAATTCTTGGCGATGACCCGTCGGACCTGATGCAAATGGCTCGGAATATCACCATTTATCATCATGAAAAATGGGATGGCTCCGGGTATCCATATGGGATGCATGGTGACTCGATTCCAATCGAAGCCCGCATCACCGCCATTGCTGATGTGTTTGATGCCCTGACCAGCGAGCGACCTTATAAAAGTGCCTGGTCCGTGGAGGAAGCAATAACTTATATCCGAAATCAACGGGGTGTGCATTTCGACCCGGAACTCGTCGATGCGTTTTTACTTTGCTTACCTGAATTACTGCAGGAAAAAAACAAATGGGAAGCCTAATCGCCATCAAGTTGTCCACAACGGCATCGCCCCATTGATCACAAGGAGAAATCCCGGTTTCACCATTTCACCTCGCTGAAGACCATCAATTTCACAACATAGTGAAGCCGCTTTTTATGCAGAAATCATGCACACAAAAGCGCATATCATTGCACATCACGCTCAATACATCAGAACTATTTCCGGATTTACACTGACTGCGAACCGTTATATCGGTGAAATCTAATTAACTAATTTATTATTTTTTATAACAAAAAACCGATTTTTCAGTTGAGTAAAATGAGAAGCCCTCAGCAATTTTCATGATTGCAATCGCTCACAGAGCAAAAAATCGAAGGTGGGATGTTAAACATCACAATAGAATATGGAATCATAGTGATGGGAATTTTCAATTTTTGTAAACCTGACTGAATATTTATTTGTGCTGAATTTTAGGGATAACTTAACTGTGGTGCGTCAAACATGAACTGTGTGAAATGTGGTGTCAGAACACTCGACAGACCCGACGGCACGCCTGCTGAAATGTGTAAAAAATGCACCGAAGGCGATCAGGCTCAACCACAGGACGGTTTGCAGTCAAAATATTCACTGAAGTTCCGGCTGGCCATTGGTTTTCATAGTTTATATGCCGTGATCTGGTTGATTTGGGGTATTGTCTGCGGCTTTCAGGCGGCGATTGACGGCGTCATGAATGTTGAGACCAATAACCTCTATATGGTGTTGTTGGCCGTGGTAATGATTGGCCTGCACCTGACCGCAGGTTACGCTTTGCTGACCCTTCATCGCTGGGCAGAGAATGCCACGATGTTGTTTGGTGCCATACTCTTTTTCTTTTATCCATGGGGCACTGTGGCAGGCTCAACGCTGATTTACTCGCTGGTTCAATTGCGATACGACTACACGCTGACCTCTAAATTCTTCAAGAAGCTTTACCGGTAAAACAACAATTTGACCTGAACTTATCTCCCTTTTGCTTCACAACGAATTGACGTACACTGTGCGGCTTTTCATTGGACAGGAGGGAGTATGTATATCGGTTTTGACTATGGCACAGCCAATTGCGCAGTGGCAATCATGGAGAATGCTCAGCCCAGACTGCTCCCTTTAGAAGGCGATCAATTCTATATCCCTTCCACACTGGCCGCCCCCACCCGGGAAGCCGTCAGCGAAGCATTGTTCAAACATTACAATATCAAGCCCGCAGATAAAGCCGGAGAGGTTCTCTTGCGTCGGGCCATTTCAGCGAACCGGGAAGAAGACATTGTTGTCGATGCGCAAGCCTTGCAGTTTGGACAGCAAGCGCTGGACAGTTACCTGACTGAACCCGATGAAGTCTACTACGTCAAATCGCCCAAATCATTCCTTGGAGCGGCCGGTTTGCATGAGATGCAACTGAGTCTTTTTGAAGATCTCGTTTGTGCCATGATGGCGAATATCAAACGCCGCTGTGAGACAGTTTGTGAAGACTCAATCACTCAGGCTGTCATCGGCCGCCCCATTAACTTTCAGGGAACCGGCGGCGAAAAAGCCAATGAACAAGCGGAAGCCATTCTGCGTCGTGCCGCGACACGGGTTGGCTTTCAATCTGTTGAATTCCAGTTCGAACCTGTGGCCGCCGGGCTTGAATATGAAAGTCGGCTGAAGGAAGACAAAACAGTACTCGTTGTGGATATCGGCGGTGGCACAACGGACTGCTCTATGTTGCAAATGGGCCCAAGCTGGCTGAATCAAACCGATCGGACCGCCGGTCTGATGGCACACAGCGGTAGCCGAGTCGGCGGGAATGATCTGGATATTGCGCTCGCCTTCGAACGTATCATGCCGTTGTTTGGGAAGCACACACGCAACCAGCGCGGACTGGCAGCCCCACTCAGTCAGTTCTGGAATCCCGTTGCCATTAACAACGTTGCGGCGCAGAGTGACTTCTATGCCAGCAGTAATTTGGCAACACTGAAGCAACTGGTCAGGGATTCTGCGGAGCCTGAAATCATTCAGCGATTGGTGCAGGTTTATCAGCACACACTGGGGCATCAGTTAGTCCGCGAAGCAGAACTGATGAAAATTGCACTGTCTGAACAGCATATTGCCAACAGCCAGCTAAACATTGGACAAGAACTTCTGGCGTTACACTGTACTGATACAGAGCTCGCAGACGCCGTCAAAAGTAATGCAGAAAAGATCAGTCAGTTGATCAACGAAGCGCTGGTTCAGGCAGAATGCCAGCCGGATGTGATCTACATGACAGGTGGCAGCGCGCGCTCCCCAATTTTGCGGCAACTGATCGAATCACGCCTGCCAGGTGTTCCGATTGTTGCGGGTGACTATTTTGGCTCAGTCACATCCGGCCTGACCCGTTGGGCGGAACGTTGTTTTCGATAATTTCGGAACTCAGGCCGTCAATCAAATCAGCTTATATAGGGAAATATCATGATCATCAAAAAAGTAAGAAATCTCGCGCTCATGGCGGCCATGACGCTGTTCATACCAATCAAAGTAAGTCAGTGATCAGAAATAGCGCAGAAAAAATGTTTGAGAACAAGGCAGATTTTTAGATAAGTAGTGATTCTACAATCAAAAAATCTAACACAGTTATCAAGTATTTGAGCAAGCTAGGATGACCAGTGATTTACTGCGATTGGTATTAGAGCATCGGTGACAGCCAACAGCGACTTTGGGCCGGTTCAAGTAAAAAGTGTCACCGTGCATGATGCGCACATGATCATTGTGGAGATTGCCGGGGATGGCGCCAAAAAACACACAGAACAATGTGATGATGGCCGCGAGAGGCAACTCATCATCAATAAAGACTCCCCTTACGAAAAAGAAATGTTTTCTGTAGCACTTGCAGCAAAAGCTTCAGGAAAGTCCATCACTGGCTGGGCCAATGGATGTCATGCATTCTGGGATTATAAAGCACCCAAGCTCACCGTCATCGCATTGGTCGATTAATCAGCGCCCTTCTCTATCAACCATCATTTGCGGTCAGTTGCTGATACACAGCGGACCGCAATGCTCTCTCTGATTGAACACCTTTACTTTAGCTTCACCCCAGAACAACGAGTGCAATGCAACCACCAATTGTGTACAATAATCGAGCTTATTACATAAACATTGAAGCAACAGAGGATGTCGCAATGACCTGGAATGTCTATCTCTCGGGTGAAATTCACACCGACTGGCGTGAGCAAATCATCAAAGGATGTGAAGCCAAAGATCTGAACATTGTGTTTACTTCCGCGGTCACGGACCATGACAGCAGTGATGCAGCCGGGGACGGTTTAGGTGAAGAGTCCAACAGCTTCTGGCGGGACCACAAGTCGGCGAAAGTCAATGCGATTCGGATTCAGAACCTGATTCAGCAATGTGACCTCGCTATTGTCCGGTTCGGTGACAAGTACAAACAATGGAATGCTGCATTTGATGCCGGTTACTGTGCCGCCCTGAATAAGCCCTACATCACGCTGCACAGTGAAGATATCGTCCACCCTCTAAAAGAAGTGGATGCCAGCGCTCAGGCCTGGGCCACCTCCCCAGCCCAGATCGTTGAGATTCTGGACTATCTGATCAATCAAAAGTAATTCATCCGTATCCAGCGATATCAACGCAGCAATACTGTCCAATACAGGTGCGTTGATATCCTTCATTCATTGAATACGCTGCCCGGAGACCGCCGGATGATACAACGGCTGAACGACGTTGCCTGCCGGATCGGTACAATGAAAGCTCCGTGCGCCATCACTGTGATCATGCGGCCTGTCTAGCAAAGGCACACCTTGCGATTGCAGAAATTCATACCAAGCCTGCAATTCTTCTTTGCTGTCTACAATAAATCCAAAGTGATCCAGCGATTGCTGGGGATTGTCCTGTGGTCCATCCGCTCTGCTCAAAGATAAATTATCGTTCCCGCAACTCAGATAAACCAGGTTATCACTGGCCCTTCTGAGGATTTCCATCCCCAGAATCTCGGTATAAAAACGGATACAATCTTCGAACGGATAAACGCACAGCGCAAGATGTCGTAACCCATTCAACGGTTTTGGTCTCTGACTCATTTTGTCTCACTCCTTGTGAAATCACAAACAACATTGTATACAATATATGTCGATTAATTCAATTTCGGACACAAGAACACCTCAGAAAAGGATACCTTCATCATGTTTTGTATTGTGGTAAAAAATGTCGTGAAAAATGGCTTTCAGGATCAGTATCTGGCCATTATGAAAGAAAATGCGAAAGCCTCCGTGGAAACCGAGGCAGGTTGCCTGACATTTGATGTTCTGGTGTCCCAGAACGATGATCACTGTTTCTATCTCTATGAGATCTATACCAGTGAAGCTGCACTAGCCGAACATAAGCAAACCTCACATTATCTGGACAGCCGTCGGCGCTTAGAAGGCTTGATTGAAGAGCAATCTGTGATTCGCTGTGATGCCCTGTCACAAAATCACAGCTAAGATTGGCAAGCTCAATCTCTGCTCCCAAAACGTTTATATACCCTTCATCTGTTCGTCGTTCCCGCGCAGGCGGGAACCCACATTGATGCGCCAGAGCCTCGTCCGGGTGCTGTGAACAATACTGCCGAATGGCTGAACCTTGCTGTGACTTGATCTGTTCCATGAAGATTTTCAGGTGCTTTTATCCCGGCGCTCGATGGATTCCCGCCTTCGCGGGAATGACGGGGGGAGA
>NZ_JAUORR010000026.1:0-64873 GCF_030547945.1 Photobacterium sp. 1_MG-2023
CCGCCTGCGCGGGCATGACGGCTGAAATCCCGTGCCTGTTTCAACCCCAAGTGCCAATCGTTGCTTCGGTGCATCAATGTCGCCGGATGCCCGCCTGCACGGGAATGACGGCTGAATTCCCGTGCCTGTCCTTCGAGCGCCATCCTACAAAGACCGAATCATTCGCCAGAGGACCAGCGCGCCCATGGCCTGCGCGCCCAAACCCACAATCAAAGCCTGTCTGCCGGTTTCATCGGCCCACATCGTCAGCAGTTGTTCTGGGTTAGAGACCAGCATGAAAATGGCCATGCCTGTCGGAGCCAGCCCCATCACCCAAGCGGTGACCCGAGTCTCCCCGGTTAAGGACTTCAACTCACGCTGACTGCGTTCCTGTTGGTGCAACAGCTCAACCAAATGTTCCAGTGCCGCCGAGACACTGCCGCCAAACTGATGATTCACTTTGAACACGGAAGCCAGCAGTGCGAATTCTTTCACGCCCGTGAGCTGAGCTTCTTTCTGAAAGGAATCATAAAGCTCTGTTCCCAATGCAGAGCGTTTCACGGCACGATCTGCCACGGAATGCAGCGGATCGTTCACGGCCTGAAGCACATGTTCGACGGCTTTATTGAGGGACATCCCGACATGAATCCGGCGGTTGATGTGATCAATAAATCCCGGCAGTTGCTGCAAAATTTTACGACGCGTATTACTTTTCCGGATTTGCCCCAAGAGCAAAATCAGCCCCACGCTCCCTGCCAGACCCAGCCCCAGTCCGCTGATGCCCGTTATGCGTGCCAGCAGGAAAGGACCGAATAAAATACAGGCCGCATAGAGCACCAGCATCACAGGACTTGTGCTCAATCCCAGCCGCTGCCAGGTTTCGAGCGCCCGATCTTTCCCCCGGACTTTCTGTGCTTTCTGCTCAGTTTTTGGCGATTGACGGGCAGGCACTTTACTTTTTCGTGTCGCAATCACCATCAGCACACAGCTGGTGAGCAGTAACAGCATGGCAATGACGATCAGGCTGTTCATCCGTCTTCTCCAAGCTTTTTGCGCAGATGGACAGACATGGCGTCTACCGTCATGAAATCTTCCGTCTGGAGGTTGTAGCGATACAGTTCCTGAATCCGGATTTTGCCATCGGCAACGTCCTGAACTTCTACAATGTGAGTAATCACTCGCTTGCCGCTGGGTAACCGGGACACCTGAACAATCATATCGACAGCCGTGGCAATGATTTGCTTGATCAGGGCTTCGGTTGAAGTAAAGCCAGCCAGAGTCACCATCATTTCCAGACGCACAAGGGCATCACGCGGTGAGTTGGCATGCAAGGTACTCATCGAGCCCTGATGGCCTGTATTCATCGCCTGCAGCACATCCAAAACTTCCGCGCCCCGGCTTTCCCCCAAAATGATGCGATCCGGACGCATCCGCAGGGCATTTTTCAGCAGATCCCGCGCGGTGACTTCTCCCTGACCTTCCGAGTTGGGCGGACGGGTTTCCAGCCGTACAACGTGGCCGTTTCTCAATTGCAGTTCGGCGGCATCTTCAATGGTGACGACGCGTTCGCCCGTATTGATATAGTGACTGAGGATATTGAGCAGTGTGGTTTTCCCGGAACCGGTGGACCCACTGATCAGGATGTTAAACCGGGCCTGCGCACATTTTTTCAGCAGCTGATGCATGGCAACACTCATGGCGCCATTCTGAATCAGCGTGTCTGCGTTCAGCCCTTCTTTTTTGAATTTCCGAACCGAGAGACACGGGCCGTCAATCGAGAGAGGCGGGATCACGGCGTTTATGCGGCTGCCATCGGGTAAACGGGCATCGACCATGGGATTCGATTCATCAATCCGGCGGCCAATCGGAGCGATCATCCGGCGAATAACCCGCAAAATGTGCTGATCGTTCATGAAACGTAAGGGCACGCGGCTGAGCTGGCCGCTTCGTTCGACATAAATCTGTTTGGAACCGTTAATCAGAATATCGTCGATGGTCGGGTCGTCGAGCAGGTTTTGCAGTGGCCCGAATCCGACAATTTCATCCAGTAGCTCTGTCACCAGCTCATGCAGATTCTGGCGCTGATTCAGCTCTTTATGCTGCTGGAAATACTGACGCACATAGTCATGAATATGCGGCTGCATTTCCTGACGGTCCATTTCAAACATCAGGCCATCTTCTTCCAGCTGTTCAATGATGTAGCGATGAAGCTCCGCTTTTAATGCCAGCGACGATTCTTCCTGCTGGATCACCAGTTCTCGGCTTGGCCACTCCATTTCGTTTCCCATACTCACTCCTAGATTCGAGGGAAATTCAGTGATTTACCACCCCAGTGAAAAATGCCAGCGGGAGCGCTCAGACGACAGCCACATCAGCTTGTCCACGGCTTTGGTAAAGAGTTTGAACTCACCGCTGGGCGGCAGCAGCGCACTGGCATTGATATCGGTGATCATCGGGAAGCTGTAAGGCAGTTCCCCCCGAACCAGAATCGGCAATTGTTTTTCAATCATTTCCCGCCCCGGCAGAACTTCTGCAGAATACGGCGCCAGTACCAGATTGACACTGCCGGGTCGTACTCCCTGCTGATACAGCGACTCTGCCAGCTCACAGCTGCTTTTCAGGCTGACGTTTTTCTGGTCTGACAGCAGCCAGTGCTGCCCGCAGCGGTTCAGCAAGAAAAACAGTAACGGGCTGGGCGGCATGCCGGTGAGATTCATGACGATATTGCCGTATCTCGCTTCCAGCAGATCCATCACTTCAATCAGGGCTTCCATGGTCACAGCGCCATAATTGTCGCTTTCGGGCATCCCGATGACATGAATACCTGGCGCCATTGCCAGTTCCTGCGCATCCAGCCAGTCCGGGCTGAGAAAGTCTTTTTTCTCCAGCAACGCCATAAAATCCAGCCGGGGGCTGGCACCCAGATATTCACACACATCACTGAAGGGCCGCCCTAAATCCAGCAGTAAAACATCCTGCTGGTGCTTGTACTGCAGGTGCCAGGCCGTTGCGATGCTCAGTAAGGCACCGTCACAGTCATTGCGGGAAGACAACAACGCCAGACGTGAAGTGGCGTCCAGGGATTGCATCTGTGTCAGAAGGTTAATCTGTGCCGTCAATCCTTCCAGTTCACACCAGTGCAGGTGCTGCCGAACCGTCTGACTTTGCTGGATCCCATGCCAGTGCGCTTCCGGGGTTAAATCCACCAGAATGACATGACGCGGTGCAAAACTGTCCATCAAACTGTCGATCTCCGGCATCGGCCAGTCTGCTGCAACCAGAATCAGAATACGGGTCTGCCGCCAGGATTGGCTGGAGTTCAGATGTTCCGGGTCGTCGATCCAGCTCAGCGTACAGCCA
Source organism: Photobacterium sp. 1_MG-2023 (assembly GCF_030547945.1). Classification (NCBI taxonomy): domain Bacteria; kingdom Pseudomonadati; phylum Pseudomonadota; class Gammaproteobacteria; order Vibrionales; family Vibrionaceae; genus Photobacterium; species Photobacterium sp. 1_MG-2023. The sequence goes on from NZ_JAUORR010000026.1 coordinate 3,340, forward strand.
TCCGGGATGGCTTCTGTAACGGCCAGTTTAGCGTGATGATCTGCGGTATAAGCCATGAGCTGCATCGTCTTAACCCTCCCCGGCAAAGCCCATTTTGACAGGCAGTGCTTTGGGTTCTGCATCCAGAAAAATCAGTTCAAAGAAATTCGGACGGAACTGACGATACATTTCCCCCGGCAGTGGCGGTAACGGTGCGTTGCTGGCAAAAGGCTTCACCAGATGCGGGGTGACGACCATCATGAGTTCTTTATCATTTTCATCCAGCCGGGTGGAACGGAAAAATGCGCCCAGGATCGGGATATCTCCCAGCCCCGGAAAACGGCTGGCCGTTTTAATGGTATTCCGGCTGACCAGGCCACTGATCACAAAGCTTTCGCCGTTTCCCAGCTGCACCGTGGTGTCTGTGCGCCGTACCGACAAACCCGGAACGACGACCCCCGCAGCCTGAACGCCCTGGGCATAGTTCAGTTCGCTGACTTCCGGCGCCACTTTCAGCATAATGCGATTGCCTGACATCACCGTCGGGGTCAGATTTAAGCGCACCCCAAATTCTTTAAACTCAATGGTGACGTCATCATCATTGGTGCTTTTCGGGTAAGGAAATTCCCCACCGGCCAGAAAAGTCGCGGTGTGGCCGGACATGGTGACTAAGCTGGGTTCGGCCAGAGTGTAGGCGAAGCCGTTACTGTCGAGTGCGCTGACCGTGGCCAAAAAGTTATCCGCCACATTCCCGATCACCAGATTGAAAGCATCCCCACTGGCAAGAAAACTGCCACGGAACCCATTGAAGCTGGCACCGGTGATCGCGCTGTTATTACCGATCCCCCAGAAAGTACCGCCGGTTCCCTGCTTGCCGAAAAAGAATCCGGCTTCCTTCAGGGCACTCTTGCTGACTTCAACCACTTTGATGTCGGTCTGCACCTGCACATTACTTGTCGCCACGCCGCCCGGATTCACCGAAATCCGGTGTCGGACCGGCTCCTCACTTCCCCGTTCCCAAACCATCAGCGACGTTGTCCCGGTTGCTTTCCCTGTCACCAGCAGCTGGGTTGTACTCAGCACTTTGACGCCTGCCACCGAAGGCTCACCCACGGCAGCCCGCTGAATCCGCTGCCCGGAATGAACCGTCACCTGCTGGCCCACATCTAACTGAAAATCCTGAGCCTGCGCCATCGACATCACAACCAGGCCGGTCATCCAACATAATCCCTGAATAAAACGCAGCATTCACACTCTCCCTGTCAGTGACTGGTGCGAACCAAAGTTCGTTTCTCTCCCTGATAGACTTCTACCTTAGGAGCAACATAACGGTATTTCACCGGCGTGGGTTTCTTCACTTCCACTTCTGCTTCGCGATAGCCACCCAGTGTTTTCAGCGAAATCACATAGCTGTCATCCGACTTGCCGGACAAAGGTTCTTTGACCGTTGAATGGCTGGGTGCTGTCGTCATCGCACTGGGGATCACCGGCATTGTGCTGACCGTTTTCTGTGAAGAAATTTTGAATTGGGGCGTAAGATTGGGCACTGGAGACTGCGCCAGCAAGCTGTCTGATTCAGACGGAATCACCACTTCAGGCACCTGATCTTTGGTGCCGACCACTGCCAGTCGCAACTGTCCCGTGGTTTCCGCCAGCATGAGTTGCGGGGTATCACTGGCAGGCACTGCCAGTACCACGGTTCTGGCTTTGTCGTTGACCTGTTTTTCTGTGTCTTTACCATCAAAGCTCAGCTGATCCCCGACAGCCAACACCTCAACATTGCTGAGAATGCGTCGGGCTGTACTGTTTTCACCGGATTCTTTATTGGCGCGGACCAGATAAATCACATCGACCCGATATCCCGGATGAACGTGACCGCCCACTGTGGTGAGATCGCTGGACTGAATCGCAATGGCCCGGTAACCCGGTGCGAGGGATTGTGCGATCGGAAGGTGGCCCTGCAACATACTTGCCTGAAGCCGCACACCTTGGTCAACCTCATGCTTGAGTTGCCGCCCCAGATATGGGGTCACATTGTTGATGTCCTGAGCCGTCGCGTCCGTGACCTGAACAGACGCCAGCATCGCTTCTTCCAGTACGGCGTTTTGCGGAATATCTGCAACAAAGGTCCAGACTGTGGCTTTTGGCTTTTCAACGGTGACTGCCGGCACTGCAGTGACCGTGGCGGAACGGCCACTCAAGGTGACGCCATACCAGCCAATCAGCAATGCCAATACCAAAAGTACAGCTGCCGCTATTTTTAACGTGCGTCCCTGCATGATTGTCCCTCTCTGTTCCACGATGACATCTCTGATTTCACTTGCAGAAATACGTCCTGATTTTCTACAAATTCAGGGTTGCCGTTGATTTCAATTCATCCGGCACCGGTAAACCAAAGGATGGTAAAAAAGGATGCTGTTTATAGTTATAGGTGATGGTGACCTTACAGCAAAAATTATTTGAATCGACTGAAATAGCCAGGCCAGTGTCGAGGCTTTGACCGAATAAAGTACCCAGACCCGACTGCGATTCCGTGTAATTGGTAATCACCGACTTTGCGGCTAAGTCAATCTGATTTTTCAGTTCGGTCTCGTCACAAGTTCCGCCGTAGTAACAGTTTTCATCGACATAGGAAATGCTGTTCCGGAGCGATTCTTCTGCGGCGTAGTTGAACATTTGAATGGATAAAAATATAAGGCTGTACTGAGCGATGGCATAAAGAAGCATTAAAATCACAGGCATCAGAAGAATGGTTTCCAAAGCAGCAGCACCCGTTTGAAAACGCTTGAATTTCCTTGACCTAAACCGATTTATACAACCCATAGTGTGACAACCACTCCAACCAAGATGCTCGGGACAAAGGGCGCTTCTTTCTGGCCGCGGGCAAACAACGACCAGTACACCACGAAACAGATAAAGGAGTATAAAAGAACATTCAGCATCTGAGTAAAAGACAATATTAATGCAATTATTAATAGTATTTTTACGTCAGATGCACCAAAAACTGAACAATATAACCCTGGTAAAGTTAGGCAACAAATCAGCAGCAATGAATTTATATCTAATGTTATCGGTTCTTTTTTTCCATAAGTATATAAACAAACAAAGATAACAAGTAAAAAAACCAATAGCATCCAATTTGGCACCTTCATCCTTTTGTAATCAACTATTGAAAACATAAAAAGAAAAGAAACCAATATAAATTCTATCATTGTTATTCAGGGGTTACACCAGCAGACACAACGGTATTATTTAAAAGTGTACCAGCACCAGCAATAACACCATCTAAATTAAGTAAACTGACAGCTCCCACAATCACAGCAGCAATCAACACATACTCAATGGCAGACGCCCCTTTTTCTTCTTTCATCAAACGGTGGAAAAGATGACTGCACTGAATCCAAGCTAATGTTAAATATTTCATGGGACATCCTCTACGTTTCAATTAGACATTACTGAATCACAATTTTCACATCTCTCTGTCTCAAATATTAGAATCTGAAAAAAATTTGTGTGAAAAAATTACAACTTTTCTATTACTTTTTTCGCATAACCAATACTTTTTTATGATGCATTGTGATTAAAAAATATTGTCATGTCATTGTTTTGACATTTATTCCAAGCCGACGGCTCGCTTTGTGTCGGAAGGGCCAATGGAGGGATGCGTCTGGCTTTGCTCCCCCATTCGATCCACGGTGGGATCATAATGGGCAAACTGCCGTTTTCCCTTGCGTTTGGCCTGATACATGGCCGAGTCTGCCAGCTTGAGTAACTTTTGCGCGTCTGAGGCATGAAATGGATATCGGGCAATCCCGATACTGGCGGAGACACGGCACTGATTCTCCCCGAAATTAAACGGTTCCGTCAGTGTATGCAGCAGCTTCTCTGCAATGGTTTCCATCCGGTAAGTCAGCTCTTCATCGTTATCGCCCCAGGGTAAAATCATGGGTTCGCGCCGCTCCGAATCTTCATCGTCAAACAAAGGATCTTTGTCTGGCTTATGAATTTTGACTGCGTATTCCCCCAGCGGCACCCAAACCACGAATTCATCGCCGCCAATCCGGAACACTTCATCTTCCACCCGCAAGCAACCCCGCATCCGCCTTGAGGCATGCAGCAATAACGCATCGCCAACATCATGCCCGAGCATGTCATTGACTTGTTTAAAACCATCCAGATCAATAAACATCAGACCAAAGACTTTGTTTTCTACATCCGGCGCTGCGAATGCCGCTTTGAGCACCCGGTTTAATGCGCGGGTATTGGGTAATCCGGTCAGTTTATCCAGCAACGCCGCCTGTTCCATCTTGCGCTGCCTTTCGATGACATCTGAAATATCCCGCTGGGTGCCGATTAAACGGGAACCATCATTGACCAGCCCCTGAACCACCAGTTCCAGGACTCTGGGTTGTCCGTCAATGGGATCGATCATATCGATGATGAGGGTTTGCTGCTTATTCTTACCGGCCAATTGTTTTAAACGCAGGATCTTCTCGCCGTCACCGGTTTTCAGCCGCATGATCCAGTCATTCAACCCTAACCGGCTGCCCACCCGGATCCCGTAAAGATCATAAAGGTAAGGACTCCACTGCAGTGAATCTCGGCTGACATCCCACTCCCAGACGCCGATGCCGGCAACAGACGTTGCCAGGCTCATCCGCTGATTTGCCCGGGCCAGTTCACGATGAATTTTGGCGCGGCGGTAACTGCGCTTCCAGACCAGACTAACAACCGCCAATAACAAAGATGCCAGTACCAGCAACGCCAGAACCAGCCAGAACAAAGGTAAAGAAACGTGAAGTGAAAAAATTTCCGTCCAAGAGGCAGCCAATGCACTCAAACTACCGGCCTCATCAATGACGGATCCCAGATTAAACGCCAACAACTTCATGATAATGACACACTTCCGTTTGTGTTCCAGAGGGATATCTTTCAGTTAAATCAGTCTTACTGACCAGGCACTTCCCGGATATGCCCAGTGTTTTTTTCTTGTTTACCAAAATTTAACCTAGTTCAGGGGGATCAAAATTACCAAAATAGAATGAATGAAATTTCAATGATACGGAGTGGGCATCACACTTTCCCGAGTTCCCATTCGGCTGAAACCTCAACCATAGATGTCACATTCAATTCGACTGTCATCAAAATGACACCCCATATCAACCAAACTGCAATACAACCTCAGCACTATACCGCTAACGAAAGCCAAGACCTTTCACCCGAAAGTTAACAGTCAATTTGAATCACTTGAAACAGGGAAACGGTATGAACCAATTCAGGACGGCGCGTGCACTCTTGCTCGCGATAACAGGTGTCAGCTTTGCTGGCTCGGCATGGGCAACCACAGAGATAACCTGGTGGCATGCAATGGGCGGGGAACTGGGAGACACCGTCAATCAACTGGCGAAAGAATACAATGCTTCACAGCAAGACTATCGTGTGATCCCCGTATACAAAGGAACCTATGTCGAAACACTGACCGCAGGGATTGCCGCCTTCCGTGCAGGTGAGTCCCCGAATATTCTGCAGGTTGCGGATGTGGGTGCTGCCACCATCATCAATGCCCCGGGTGTCGCCAAGCCGGTTCAGGACATTCTGGTCAGTGCCGGTTACGATTTTAACAGCAAGGATTATATCGCCGGTGTTCGCAACTTTTACGCCGATAATCAGGGCAAGATGATTGGCATGCCTTTTAACAGCTCAACACCGGTGCTGTACTACAACAAAGATATTCTAGGCAAAATTGGGGCCCAGCCGCCGAAAACGTATGAAGAAATGGAACAGGTTGCAGCCAGACTGAAAGACGCCGGTTACGCCGGTTTCTCCCAGTCACTGACGCCCTGGATCATGTTCGAGAACTTCAAATCCCGCCATAACCTGCCGCTGGCTGATCAAAACAACGGTTATGAAGGCCCGGCCACCAAGCTGATGTTCAATACGCCGGACATGCGGATGCATTTCAACAAACTGAAAGCATGGAAAGACAAAGGCTACTACAAATATTACGGCTCAGACTGGGATGCCAACCAGACCCCCTTTGAACGTGAGGAGGTGGCGATGTGGATGGGTTCTTCCGGCTCGTTCGGCGGCCTGAAAAACCGGGTGACATTCAATCTGGGCACCACTTATCTGCCGTACTGGGATTCGGTGAATCACAACGCTGGCCGCACTTTCATTGGCGGTGCCGCACTCTTTGCACTCAATGGTCACCCCAAGGCGGAAGAGAAAGGAGTTGCCAGCTTCTTTCATTATCTGACCAAGGCCGATACTCAGGTGTTCTGGCACAAATCGACTGGCTATGTGCCCGTGACGGAAGCGGCTTATGAGCAGGCCAAAGCGTCGGGGTATTACACAGCACAACCCGATGCGGAAGTTGGCGTGAAACAGCTGAGCCTGCCCGGTGGAGACTGGACCCGAGGCTATCGTCTGGGCTTCTATCCGCAGATTCAGCAGGTCATGCATCGTGAGTTCGATAACATCTTTGCGGGCACCCGCTCCGTCGAAGACAGCTTCGAGACCATCGAAAAAGAAAGCTCGGTTTTACTCAAGCGATTTGCCCGCACCGTGAAGTAAGCCAGCTTTGTCACTCAGCGCGGTACACTCGCCGCGCTGTTTCATCCTTCTGATTTGCATTGAGCCGACCGTGGAACGCAGACAACAATTTCAACACACTGGGGTGCCCTATTTTTTACTGCTCCCCCAGATCCTGATCATTACGATTTTCTTTTTCTACCCCGCTGCCCAAGCGATCTATTTATCCTTCATGCTGGAAGATCCCTGGGGACTATCCAGTACCTTCATCGGGTTTGAAAACTATCAGATGCTGTTCGGCTCGACGGAGTATCTCAAATCCATTGGCTTCACCCTGGTGTTTTCGCTGCTCGTTGCCCTGCTGTCGCTGGGGTTGGCTCTCTTACTGGCCGTAAAAGCAAACAATATCCGGCGCGGACAGAGCGGATATAAAGTCACATTGACCTGGGTCTACGCCATTGCGCCCGCCATTGCCGGGATCATGGCCGGATTCCTGTTCAACCCGCATTTTGGCACCCTGACCAACATGTTCGCGGTTCTGGGGTGGGATTTCAGTTACCAGACCGATCCATTTGATGCCACTGTCGCCTTGATCATCGTTTCGGTCTGGAAGCAGGTCTCGGTCAATTTCGTTTACTTCCTGGCAGGATTGCAGTCGATTTCTCACTCAGTCCAGGAGGCGGCCGCTCTGGATTGCCCTTCAGACCGTCGCCGATTCTGGACCATCACTTTTCCACTGCTCGCCCCGACCGGCTTTTTCCTGCTGATCATCAATCTGACCTACGCCTTTTTTGAGACGTTCGGGATTATCGATACCCTGACTTCCGGCGGACCGGGAGGCAGCACAACCACACTGGTCTACAAAGTTTTTCAGGACGGATTTATCGGCGCAGATCTCGGTGGCAGCTCGGCGCAATCTGTGGTGCTGCTGATTTTGGTGTCAGCGCTCACTTACTTCCAGTTCCGTGTCATTGAAAAAAAGGTACATTACTGATGCAGACAACAGACACCACAGCGCCCGATTCAGTGACCACACCGACACACCCTGAATCCGCCCGTTCATTATCGTTACAACGCAGCCAATGGCTGGATCACCTGATCCTGTTGCTCGGTGTAGCTTTCATGCTGGCACCGGTCTGGCTGATTTTTGCCAGTTCGACTCATGATCCGAACACCATCATCCGCGATGGCCTGCAATGGCTGCCGGGCGAAAATTTGACAGGCATCTACCAGGAAGCCTGGCAAAGCAGCATGGGCTTCAGTCAGGACGTGAATGCCGGCACCATGATTTTCAATTCACTGGTGATGGGCCTGGGATTTGCCATCGGCAAAATTATCATTTCCATGCTGGCCGCCTATGCGCTGGTTTTTTTCCGGCTGCCTTATGCCAGTGTCTGGTTCGGGCTGATTTTCGTCACCCTGCTGCTCCCGCTGGAAGTACGCATCATCCCGTCTTATGAGGTGGTCGCAAACCTCGGAATGCTGAACTCCTACACGGGCTTAATTCTGCCGCTGATTGCCTCGGCCACTGCCACCTTCTTCTTCCGTCAGTTCTTTAAAACGATTCCGGATGAGTTGCTGGAAGCGGCGCAGTTAGATAACGCAGGCCCCTGGCGCTTTATGATCGACATCCTGCTGCCTCTGTCCAAAACCATGATGGCCGCGATTTTCATCATCATGTTTGTGGTGGGCTGGAACCAGTATCTGTGGCCGCTCATGATCACCACAGATGAGGCCTACAACACCATCGTCATGGGCATCAAACAGATTCTGAGCAACATTACCGAATCCCGTCAGCCCCGTTATGACTATGCCTTTGCCATGGCCATTCTGGCCATGCTGCCGCCGGTACTGGTCGTCATTCTCTTCCAGCGCTGGTTCGTGAAAGGCCTGGTGGAATCTGAAAAATAACCCTGCGGGAGGCCCTGCCTCCCCGGAACAGAATAACGAGACAAATATGCTGAAACTCAATCAACTGATCAAAACCTACGACAACGGCCATCAGGCCGTCAAAGGGATTAATCTGGACGTCAAAGCCGGAGAATTTATTGTGCTGGTTGGCCCGTCCGGCTGTGGCAAATCCTCTATTTTGCGTTCGGTTGCCGGGCTGGAAAGCATCACTGGCGGCAGTATTGAACTGGATGGCCGCCGCGTGGATCACATCAAACCCGCCGCACGGGACATTGCCATGGTGTTCCAGAACTATGCGTTGTACCCGCATATGACGGTGTATGACAATCTGGCCTATGGCCTGAAAAACCGCGGGGTTGAAAAAGCAGTCATCGACCATCAGATCCGCCGCGTGGCTCAAACCCTCAAAATTGAAGACTATCTGGATCGCAAACCCGCCAAACTTTCCGGCGGTCAGCGTCAGCGTGTTGCCATGGGGCGCGCCATTGTCCGGGATCCCAAGCTGTTTCTGTTTGATGAGCCACTGTCGAATCTCGACGCTGCGCTGCGAGCCCATATGCGGCTGGAGATCAAAAAGCTGCAACGCGAACTGGGCGTCACCAGCATTTATGTCACCCATGATCAGGTTGAAGCCATGACATTAGCCGACCGGATTGTGGTGCTCAATCAGGGCAAAATCGAGCAAATCGGCACACCCGCCGAGATTTACCATCAGCCCCAGAGTCACTTCGTCGCCCGGTTTATTGGCAGTCCGGCAATCAACCTGCTGCCTGCCAGCTTATCTGCGGGCGTCTTCACCCTGAACAATGGCCAGCAATACGCTTTGCCTGAATACGGGTATCTGCCGGATCAGACAATCATGATTGGCATTCGTCCGGAGCAACTCAGTCTTCAGGCTGGCAGTCACCTGCTGGAACTCAGCCTGAATGTACAGGTTGTGGAGCCGCTGGGGCCCAACCAACTGGTCCATGGTCAACTGCTTGGCCAGATGTTTACGGCCGTGACGCCGGAACAACCGCTGGCACTGCAGGAATCGCTGACGATTTATGTCGATCCGGACAAACTACACTTATTCGATAGTACAGGGCAACGCCTGACACCTCAGCCACGCCAGGCCAAAGCGGGATAAGAGCAGTCGCCATGCATTCAGTGATCGTCCCCGCGCAGGCGGGGACCCAGTCAGGTTCAGGAAAAGACCGCAACCCGGAGCATCCAGCACATCATCATGAAACTCTCAGCCCGCCAGCAGGCGATTCTTGACTATTTGCAGCAACATCCGGGCGTGCTCTCCAGTAATACGCTGGTTGAACAATGTCAGGTCTCGGTGCAGACCATCCGCAAAGACTTCAACGACCTGAACGAATTGGGCCTCGTTCGCCGTGTCCATGGGGGGATTACCCTGCCCAGCAGTCAGGATAACTTACCCTTTGCGAACCGGGACACCCTGCACTCCGCGGCCAAACAGGCCATTGCACGGCAGGTCGCCAGCCAGTTGCCTGAAGGATGCAGCCTGTTTCTGGGCATTGGCACCACGCCAAAATATGTGGCACAGGCATTGCTCGACCATCCGGGGCTGACACTGGTCACCAATAATATTCAGGCTGCACTGACACTCAGCCTGAACCCAAACGCCACCATTCATCTGGCCGGCGGCACACTCAGAGCCAAAGACAAAGATACCGTTGGGCAAGCCACCACAGATTTTTACCGCCGCTTTCACATTCAGTACGGTATTTTTGGTGTTGGCGGACTCGGCCAAAACGGAGCTTTGCTGGATTTCAGCCCGGACGAAGCTGCGCTCTCCCGAACCATCATTGCCCAAAGCGAACAATGCTGGCTGGTCGCCGACACCAGCAAACTGGGCCGCTATGCCCCGGTAATCAGCGGCCAGCTTCATGAAATGAGCGCCCTGTTTACTGAACAGCCGGATGCCGCCATTGAGGCGCTGTGCCAGCAACACGAGGTTCAGCTGTGGACAGCAACCAGCGGATTTACAGTGTAAAAGAAGCCTTTACCACCGAAAGAGACCCGACCGGCTTTATTGGGGTGATACCCCGGCAGGACGATTGAACTGTGCATACTCGTGAACAATTCGGGTCTGGATCGGCGCATCCGCCTGAATGTCCTGCAAGCTCATTTTATATGTCATGCCATCCCCGCAAAATGCAGTGATATTCCACCCTTCATACCGGGCCGCAGAACGAATACTCGGGCATATATTTCTGGCTACCAGACGCTCAGCAAAGATCTGAATCCATTGACGCTCCTTGTCGTCGCCTGCCCTGATATTTTGAGATTGAATCCTGGCTTGCAGATTCGGCAGATCCGACATCAGCCTGACATCAGATTTCGGAAGCCGATACACTTTGGTGTGACCTGAACTTTGATCGACATAGACATAATCTCCGGCAAACGCGCTGTCTTCTGCGGCCTGATAAACCACAGCATAGGAAGAAGGTGTCGTGGGCCAGGAAACCGTCATCACGTGATTACCCATCGGTGTTGAACTTTGCTTCACAGATTTCATTTCCCCAACATACAAATAGGGGCGATCCCGATTCAGATGATAAGTCTCAAATGCGCGATCAACTTTTCTCAGCCGGGCAGCATACTCCGCATCACTTTCCGGTTGCTGCACAATCTGAAAATCATTCCGGGACAAGGGCGTTGCACTGATCTGAGGCGGTGGTTCGTGAACGACATGAGATAATCTCAGCTTGTCGCCCAATAAGACATCGATGCCATATAAAACACTCAATCCCCCAATTAACACCAATAGATTCTGATTGATTTTCACGAATTCTCTCCGAGGCGGTGCTTTCAGGAAAAAACACCTTCATACATCCAATTGCATGGCGGCATTCATGCCCAAAGATTAAATCGGATTCAGTCCGTGATATTCATAAAATTCAGTCGGATGCCTATCCGTCGGATGGCCATTCAACCTTACCCCAGCCGCTTTTTCTTCAGCAATACCGTGTTGTCTTCGGCCAGTTCTTTCTCCAACTGGCGGGTGACAAACTCCGGACTGTTGGTATGGCGGGCAAGCAAATGATAAACCACTGGGATCACCAGCAAGGTAAAACAAGTGGCGACCGTGATGCCGCACAAGACCACAATCCCGATCACCAGCCGGGTTTCAGCACCGGCACCGGTTGCCAGAATGAGCGGCACAGCACCAGCCGCCGTGGTAATCGCCGTCATCAGAATCGGACGCAGGCGGGCACAGGCTGCATCGATCACGGCATCCTGATAGGCCGTGCCCTGATCCCGCAGCTGATTGGCAAATTCGACAATCAGAATCCCGTTTTTCGCCGCCAGACCCACCAGCATAATGATGCCGATTTGCGAATAGATGTTGAGCGTCTGCCCGGTAAAGTACAGGCCCAGCAAGGCACCAAAGGTGGCCAGCGGGACCGTCAGCATGATCACCAATGGGTGAATATAACTCTCAAACTGCGCCGCCAGCACCAGAAACACCACCGCTAAGGCCAGCGCAAAAACGAAGAGAATCGAATGGCTGGCGGTTTGAAAATCCTGCGACGGCCCTTTGTAGTTCACCACCGCATCGGCAGGTAAATATTGCTGCACCAGGCCATTCAGGTAGGTTAATGCTTCTCCCAAAGTATAATTATCGGCAAGATTTGCCTCGATGGTGACGGCCCGGATCCGGTTAAAGCGATTCAGCGTGGGGGCATCGGCGTATTCGGTGACTGAGACCAGATTCGACAATGGGATCAGCTCGCCGTTATGACTGGAGCGCACATACAGATTGCTGAGATCCTGCGGGGTATTCTGGCGTGCCGGCTGACCTTCGATCAGCACATCATATTCTTCTCCGCGCCATTCGTACCGGGTCACCACTCTTGAACCCAGCATGGATTCCAGCGTCTGGCCAATCTCGGTGACCGAAACCCCTAAATCACCCGCCCGCTCGATATTAATATTCACGCCCAGTAACGGTTTGGTTTCTTTGTAATCGTGATCCAAGCCTTCCAGCCCCGGATTTTGTGCCGCCTGCTCCATCAGAATATCGCGCCACTGTGCCAGCTGTTCATAGGTGCCGCCACCGATCACAAACTGCACCGGTTTATTCACGCCGCGGCCAAACGGCTGGCGCATCACCGCAAACGCCGTGACGCCAGCCAGATCACGCAGCCGTTGCTGAATATCCCGGATGATCACAAACGCATTGCGTCGCTGTGCCCAGTCTTCCAGCACAACAATGGCAAACCCATTGGAGAAATCTTCCAGTTGCCCCCAGCCTCGCGGTGCACGGACCAGCAACCGCATGATTTCGCCCGCTTCAACCATCGGCATCAACCGGTGTTCGATTTCATTCATATACGGCTGCATATATTCATAACTGGCCCCCTGCGGACCATTGATCAGAATGAACATTGCCCCGCGATCTTCCCGTGGTGCAAATTCGGTCGGAATCCGGTTGGCCAGCCAGACACTGCCGCACAGCATCACCACCAGCATCCCCACGACAAGAAAAGGCCGACGTAACCAGTTCACCAGCGACTGGCGATAAAACCGGGTGAGACAGTCCAGCACCGTACTGACCTGACGCACCAGCCAGGGTTCGCTTTCGACCGGTTGCATGATTTTCGAACCCATCATCGGCGTGAGCGTCAGCGCGACCAGCGAAGACAACAGCACGGCGGTACTCATGGCCACCGAGAATTCCCGGAACAACTTGCCGAGATCGCCTTCAAGAAAGCCGATGGGCAGGAACACGGAAATCAGCACCACTGTCGTCGCAACAATGGCAAACCCCACCTGTCGCGCCCCGAGAAACGCTGCCTTCAGCGGTGATTCACCCAGCTCAATCCGGCGGTGGATATTCTCCAGCATGACAATGGCATCATCGACGACGATCCCGATCGCCAGAATCAGCGCCAGTAACGTCAGTAAATTGATGGTGTAGCCCAGCGCATACAGAATGATAAAGGTCCCGATCAGCGATACCGGCACGGTCAGCGCCGGGATCAGCATGGCCCGGACACTGCCGAGAAACAGATAAATCGTCAGGATGACCAGCAACAGTGCGATGAACAGGGTTTTATAGACTTCATCGATCGATGCCTGAATGAACACCGAGGAATCATAGGATTCTTTGATTTCCATGCCTTCCGGCAGCGTTGGGTTGATCTGCGCCACCAGCGCGTTCACCGAGCGGGCAACGGCCAGCGTATTGGCCGTGGATTGCCGGTTGATCCCCAGCCCAATCATGTCCTGCGTATTGCCACGGAACATGATTTTTTCTTCTTCCGCTGCCAGCTCAACCTGTGCCACATCGGCCAGCCGGATCAGATAACCGTCATCCCCGACACCAATGACCAGCCGGGAAAAATCTTCCGGCACCAGAAAGCTGCGCTGGGTACGAATGGAAAACTGCCGGTTCTCCGATTCGATGGAGCCTGCGGGGAGCTCAACGTTATCCGCCCGCAGCGCCTGTTCAACGTCGGCCACCGTCAGCCTGCGGGACGCCAGCTTCTGGCGGTCAATCCAGATCCGCATCGCATATTCTTTCCCGCCGCCTATCCGCACGGCGGCCACGCCGTCCAGCACCGAAAAGCGATCCACCAGATAACGGTTGGCGTAATCGGTCAGCGCCAGCGTATCCAATCGGTCAGACACCAGATTGAGCCACATAATGACTTCAGAATTCCCTTCCGCTTTCTGCACTTCCGGCGGGTCGGCTTCATCCGGCAGGTTATTGAGAATGCCCGAGATCCGGTCACGGACATCATTGGCGGCAGCGTCGATATCCCGCCCGATACCAAACTCCAGCGTGACATCCGAACGGCCATCGCTGCTGGTAGAACTGATATTGCGGATCCCTTCAATGCCGGACACCCGGTCTTCAACAATCTGGGTGATCCGGCTTTCCACAATCGCAGCGGATGCCCCGCGATAGTTGGTCGAGATAGTCACAATGGGCGGGTCGATATCCGGATATTCACGCAATGGCAGCCGGTCGTACGCAACCAGACCAAAAGTGATCAGCAGTAAGCTGATCACCGAACCAAACACAGGGCGGCGAACCGCAAGATCCGTCAGAAACATCAGCCCGCCTCCCGATAGGTAAAATGCTCCGTGGGTTGGGTCGTCACCGTCTGACCCGGCCGTACTTTATCCATGCCGCGGGTAATCACCTGCTCGCCTTCCTGCACCCCGCTGAGAATTTCCACTTCACCCCGGCTTCGGAATCCCAACTGCACAGGCCGCTGCTCGACGACATTCTCGCCATTCACCACCATCAGAAAGTGCTCCGTCTGCCGCGGGATGATGGCTTCTTCCGGCACCACCAGCCCGGAGCGGGCTTCCAGTGTCAATGCCAGCGTCATCAGCATACCGGGCCGCAGCAACAATTGCGGATTGTCCACCCGTGCCCGCACTTCAACTGCTCGGGTTTGCGGATCCACCCGGCTGTTGAGTCCGGTCACCTGACCACTGAACACCTGATCCGGAAATGCCGCGACCCGGCCATTCACCCGGGCTCCGGACTGGATCTGCCCCAGAAACCGTTCTGGCACCGAAAAATCCAGTTTGACGGTATCCAGTGCATCCAGCGTGGTCACCACCATGCCCGGTGTGACCAGTGCCCCCAGACTGATCTGACGAAACCCGAGCAGACCGGCAAAAGGCGCCACAATGGTTCGCGCTTCCAGTTCGGCCTGATTCTGCGCCAGAATCGCCCGGGCTACTTCAATCCCGGTTCTGAGCTTATCCAGTTCCGAACGGGCGACCGTATTCTTTCGCACCAGCCCTTCAATCCGGCGATATTCCCGCTGCTGCTCTCTCAGATTGGCCTGCGCAGCACGAACTTTGGCCTGCTGTTCACCTGATGTCAGTGTCACCAGTAAGGCACCGGCGTTGACTTGCTGGCCATCTTCGAAATGTACCCGGTCAACTTTTTCCGTCACTTTCGCGGTAATCTGGACAGATTCGCGCGACTTGACCGTGCCCAAGGCTTCAACCAGCCGAGAAACCTCCTGCCGTACCACTGGCTGAACAATCACATTCGGGACAGGACGAGTGGGTTTCGCCAGCGATTGTGCGCGTTGATGATATTCGGTGTAACCAATACCAAATGCCAGCCCCAGCAAGATCACCGAACCGACGATCAGGGTGACTTTCATCCTTGTGCTCCTGTACAAAGACAAAACCAGAAAGGTCTGTATCCCAGCCGCCTGAAATCACTGGGGGCGATTTTTGGATTCAAGTCACTGCTCACAGCATGCTCGATCTGTTCCTCCCCCCTTTCTAAGAGAGAGGCTAGGCGGTGATTCATGGGCACACATGCCAAATTCATGCGCGCTGTTCGCCCCCCTCCCTTTGCCAAGGGGAGGGAAAATAACGTGCTCACAGCAGGCTCGATCTTAAGTATAGCCAGCGGCGACTTTTTGACGTGTTGTCAATTTGAAGCCAAAAGAGAGAAAAGATGTGGGGGGGAGCGTACCCGGTTTACAGTGTAAACCGGGTATCAAAGCGGTTATTTCACCAGCGTAATGTCGTTGATGGTGTTGGCAATCACACTGAACACCGTCCGGATATTTCGCTCATTGGCGGCGTAGTATCCATCCGGACCGGCACACTGACGAACAATCTGCGCATTGTTGCCATAACCGATACTGAAGACCTGAATGCCCTGCTTTTTCATTTCACGACACAAAGCGACCTGTTTTTTATCCCGAACGGCTGGATTGACTTTATGCTCACCGTCAGAAAGCAAGACCATCACTTTCACAGTATTCGGGGCCTCATAATCTCGTGGTAATTCCGCCAGCTCTGTTCGCCATAATCCGCGCCAATGCGGTGACAATAAACGCCACGCCCAAAGGACCCCTTCTGCTGTATTGGTATTCATGCCCGGATAAAGCTGCGCAATCCCCTGCTGATATTCGTGCTGAGTCCGGGCCATCGCCAGGATCGGGCTGACGCCGCAATCAGCAGCGTCGAACACCCCCAGCGATGCCAGCGCATCTTCCCGATAGCGATCGGCCGGATTATCTGACGGATAAGCGGCTTTCAGCGGTGTACCATCTGCATATTTTGTCACCGCGGGCCGCTGGGTAGAAAAATGCAACCGAATCGACGGCCCGCGCCCCGGTGCAAATTCCAGTGTCCGGATCCAACGGGAAGTCACTTGAGCCGATTTAGAGATATCGTCGACGTCTTCCGGGAGAAATGCGCAAAACGCATCCCGGCTACGGCCAGGTACAGATGGGTGTAAAAAGTTGCCCCAGTTCTTTTCCGAAAATAAGGTCTGCAAACTGAATGGTGGCAACAGACTGGCCGGTTCAAAAAACGTCGGATGCGGACCAATGTTCACATAACCGCTGGCGGGCACCAGGCTGATCACCCGGTTGTTATTCCGCCGTTCTTTGGCGTAAAGCACTTCGGCAAAGTCTTCCAGCCCCTGCTTCACCTGATTCAGCGGCTCTCCGCGCATGGACTCTGAAATATCAATCACAACGGCAATTTCAACCGAGCTTTGCACCTGGCGGGTCGATGCTTTCACGCCTATCGGGATGTCCTGACTCTGGCTTGTGAGCCGTAAACTGGCCCCCGCTTCACCAGCCTGAATCTGCGCGTTGGCCTGCAGACGATTGGCCTTGAGTAAGGCACTGACATCATTCGCAGGTGTATCACTGTCGGAAGCCGACAGCAGCGCGATGTCGGCCACACCACTGAGCCGATCATGATCCTGATAAGCCCGGATGATGCTGCTGGTGGTCACGACAAAAGTCACGGCCCCAACCAACATCAGAATAAAGCCGGGAGAAAATGCCCCCTGCTGACGAAAAAATGAAGCTTTCATTGAATTTCCTGTACGTAACCGGCACGCAGCGTTTTCCCGAGCACCCACTCACTCACCCAACTGCCAGTCCTGATTTCGCCCGGTGACAAACAAACCGACACCCGGATAAAGATCCCCCGGCTCAAAGCTGGCCAGTCGCTGTATGCCTCACAATTGCCAGATGCGATCAATTCAACTGCCTCGCCAGTTGCCAGATTGCGCCATTGCATCGACATCCCGTACTGGCTGTCTGGCATGTTCTCTGCGGTCATGGCTTTCAGTTGCTGCCGGGTATAACGGCCGTAGTAGGAAAAGGGGCTGCCGGCATCTGAATTTGGCGTGAAGGTGGTCATCGTAGCCATTTGAGTCAGGTTATAAGCCAGATTATCGAGCCGTTGTTGTAAGCGCAGCAGGCTGAGCAAATCGGAACACGCCAGAATAAAGAGCACCAGAAAGCCAAAAATAAAAACGGCCTCAACACTGGCTGCACCGCACTGTTTCCCCGGCGCATTCAGGCAGATGCGTTTCGAATTCTGTCTGTTCATTCCGGCATCCTGTCTGAAAGCATGATCAGTGTCGTTTGGTATTCCAGCGTCCGGGCCCCGGTAATAAAGAGCGGATAGATTGTCATGGCTGGTTTGAGACTGGCGGTCACTTTGAGCACGGGATCAGAGGGTGCAAGCGGCACTGATTCTCCCGGCTCAAGTCCGTCGTCAGCCGCCAGCATCTCGGCCAGCGATCCATAGCGGGTTACCGACAGACTGAGTGCAGGCGAGCCGACCAGTTTTCCGGAAATGTCCTGCTTGAGTTCTGCGGCGCTGGGCAGACTCCCCTGAACACTGCTGACCATATGTTCACGAAGCACCTGTCGCATCGCGTGCTCCAGCGTGCTGTACTGCCAGTGCACCCGGACCACATCGACAAACAACAGCAGCAATCCGATAAAGACAGGGAGCAGAAACGCCATTTCCAGGCTGACGACGCCCTCCTGTCTGCGGCGAAACAGCTGACTCATGAGGATTGACCGGCCGCACGCTGACGGATTGTCGCCAGTCGATCCGCCAACTGGCGAATGTCATGATCCACCTGCGTGGGTGACAGGTAGCGTGACAGAATCAGCCGCGCCTGTTGCTCCTGCCCTTCCGCCAGCAGCAGCAAGGCATAATTCATTTCAACGCGTGGAGGTAATTGCTGATAATGCAGCAAAGGTGCAAACACCGTCCGGGCCTTTGTGATCTGTCCGTCCATCAGCCAACCCAGCGCCAGATTCGAACGATAGGACGCTTCATCCGGTGCCAGTACCACTGCGCGTTCAAATGCTTCGCGGCCTTGCGCGTAGCTGTTCTGATTCAGCAAAGACACGCCCAGTCCGTTCAGAAGCCGGGCTTCTTCAGCCCCCGTCAGCCCGTCCAGCGCCAGTCCCTGCCGATAAGCTGCCTGAGCCTGATCGGTTTTGCCATCATCAAGGCTGAATTTGCCCAGATAATCCGCCGCTTCCGCCGCCTTCGACCCACGCATATCCAGCAATTGCTGCAGGGTATTGCGCGCAGCCTGCTTTTTATCCTGCTGGAACTGGCTGCGGGCCAGCATCAGCAGTGCTTGCTCGGGGAGAGGTTGCGCCGCTGTTGCAGCCTGATCCACTAACTGACGAAACAGGGTTTCCGCTTTCGCGTACTGGTGAGAATCAAAAGCCGTCTGCGCCACCACCATGGCATTCGTCTGGGTATTGGCTGCGACTTTATCGGCATGACTGCTGCAGGCACTGAGCGCCAGAGCAGCCAGCGCAATCCAGAGATGCCGACTGTTTCGGATCAGCAAACGGGCAGATTGAGGTGTGTTCATGATTCAATTCCTTGGGTTAACTCAGGCTGTCGATCAGCAGATTCAGTGTCGGGGCAATGATCAGCGCCAGCAGCGGCAGCATGATGAAAGCCATCTGAATCAGCGTGATCCGGCCCGGTAATTTTCCGGCCTGTTCTTCCAGTGCCATTTTGCGCATCTGACGGGCTTCGTGACTGATCGTGCGCATGGTATCGGCCAGTGGCGAGCCATAACGCTGGGCCATCCCCAATGTGGATGCCAGTCGCTCCAGTTCCGGCAAACCGGTCCGCCACGCCAGCTTTTTCATACACTGCGCCGGATCGCCCATGACCTGAATTTCGGCATGGGTTCGCAGAAACTGCTCTGCCAGCCGGGATTCAGAGGTTTGCAGATAACGTCCAACCCGCTCCAGTGCCCGGTCAAGCGATAAACCGGCTTCCACCGTAATCACCAGCATGTCAATTGCATCAGGAACCGCCCGGCGCTGCTGTGCTTTGACCCGGGCCGCCCGGTTGCGAAGCCAGTATTCCGGTACATTGGAGCCCAGCACATAAGCAAAAAGCACGGCCATCAGCAGCATCGCCGTAAACTCCCCCTGCCAGCGCCAGATGAAAGCAACCGCCACGGTCATCAGACCGCCCAGCAGTTTGGCACCACAGACTCTGGCCACGCTGTCATCGGGATCAATCCCGGCTTCTGCCAGCATTTTCATCAGTCGCTGTTTTTCCGTCCCGGACACCGGATAGCGGCGTCCGATCTGAGCCAGCCAGTGCTGTCTGCCCGTTGGCAGCACTGGGCCCGAACCCTGTGTATAGCGCTCTCGCTGACTTTTCCAGCAGGCCTGTTCACGTTGCTGCAACCAGAGCCATCCGCCCAGCCCGGCAAACAGCCAGATCGCAGTCACGAACCACAGCAGATGTGTGGTCATCAAAGAAGTAAACATCGCATTAAGCCTTGATTTGCGTCAGACGACGGATAAGAAACAAGCCAAACAACACACTGCCGACCACATATGCCAGCACGATCTGGCCCTGCGTGGTTGCCATCAGAAAATCGAAATGCTCCCGGCCCGCACTGAACAGCACCAGCACAATCAGCACGGGTAATGCCGCCAGTACTTTGGCAGAACTGCGCGATTCTGAAGTAATGCTGGCCACACTGGCCTGCAGCTCTTTCCGGCCACGCAAAGTGGCACCGAGCTGGGCAAGGACTTCAGACAGACGGCCCCCGGTTTCCTGCTGCAAGCTCAGGACCACGGTCAGAAACCGAAACTCGGCCACCGGCATTCGTGCCGCTGCCCGAGACAGCGTCTCTGTGAGCGGCTGTCCGACCGACAGTTCATCATGCATTTGACCAAACAGGCGCGACACCACGGCCCGCTGATCATCGGCCTGTGCATATTGCTCAGCAATCACCGCAAAGGTGTCGGCCATCGGCGCACCCACCCGTACCGCACGGATCATGCCGTCGATCACCTCCGGCAATTGATTCCGGAACGCATCCAGTGCCTGCTGCTGAAGCTGATGATAAACAAACCAAACGCCCAGCACGGTCACCGTCAACGATAAGCCCAGCGCCACCGCGGCGCTCATGCCATTCACCAGAAGCAATCCTGTCATTCCAATCACCGCCGCCGGAACCACACGCTGCCAGAACTGCATCCGTTTGGCACCGAGCACGGTCGCCATGGTGAGATACCATTCCGGCATGCTGCGCCCAGACGATGCCTCCGCTTTCAATCGATAAGGACTGTATCGCCGGGCCTGCTGCTGCCAGTGGGTCCGCTGACGCTGCCTGTGCCACCCGTATCCGACTGCCATCAGCCAGACTGAAATGATCAGGAAACTCATCAATGCCGGATTACTCACCCGCCACCTCCGCTGCTGCGGAAGGCTGACAGCAGGCCTGCAAGGCCTGATCCAGACCAGCCTGAGCCGCTTTTTCCAGTAGGGCTTCTGAAATCCCGCAGGGTTCGAATACACCTTCGATTCCGGTCCGATCCACTTTCTGGTAGCGGAAACGAAAAATAGGCTTCATCAGGATTCTGCCCTGCTGCACATCGGCCACTTCACTGATTGCGGTGATCCGGCGTTTGCCATCCCGCATACGTTCGAGCTGAACCACCAGATCCACTGCACTGACAATCTGGGACTGAATGATGGATTCCGACAGTTTTTCTGCGCCCATCTGCAACATGTTCGACAGACGGATCATGGCATCCTGCGGATTATTGGCGTGCAGCGTACACAGGGATCCATCATGGCCGGTGTTCATTGCCTGCAACATGTCGAACGCTTCAGAGCCCCGGACTTCCCCGAGAATGATCCGATCCGGACGCATCCGCAGCGCGTTCCGGACCAGTTGCCGGATCGTCACCTCTCCTTTGCCTTCTGCGCTCTCATTCCGGGTTTCCAGTGGAACCCAGTGGGGCTGATCCAGCGACAACTCTGCTGCATCTTCAATGGTCAGGATCCGCTCGTCTTCACTGATATGCTGACTCAGGGCATTGAGCAGCGTGGTTTTTCCCGAACCTGTTCCGCCGGAAACCAGCATGTTGAACCGTCCCTCGGCCGCCAGTGCCAGAAAACGGGCCATCTCCGGCGACAGACTCTGATGGCTCACCAGCGCATCCAGCGTCAGACGACCTGCGGGGAATTTCCGGATCGAAATCGTGGTACCGTGCAAGGCCAGCGGCGGGGCAATCACATTGACCCGGCTGCCATCCGCCAGTCGGGCGTCGACCATGGGCGTGGATTCATCCACTCGCCGACCGACCGCATTCACAATCCGCTGCGCAACGTTCAGAACATGTTGTTTGTCATGGAAGCGGATCCGGGTTCGCTCCAGCTTGCCGTTGCGCTCGACATAGACACTGTGCGGCCCGTTCACCAGAATGTCCGACACGCTGGGATCGTCCAGCAAGGGCTGAATCGGGCCAATGCCGATCATTTCATCCACCATCTGCTGTGTCAGACGAGCCAGTTCTGTCGCGTTATAAGGCAATAATTTCTGGGCGGCGATGGTATGTAAGGCATCACTCACCTGCCTGAACAAGGCCTGCGGAGACAGCTTCGCTGCGACAGAAGGCTCTACCTGCTGGTAAAAAGCTTCTCTGGCCTGCTCAGACATTGCCAGCAGCTCCCCTTCCCGTGCGAGAGCGGGCTGATTCTGCTTACCAAACATCATGCCGCGCTCCGTTTCACCGGTGCCGATGCACTGCCATTCATCACAGCCTGACTCAGTTTCCGCAACTGACGGGCAAGTTTGCCACCCACCTGAACCAGCGCCTGACCTTGCTGTTCAGACTTGATCACAGCCGCAGCATCAAAAGGCAGCATCATCAGCGAGTGAATACCGGCCGCCATTGCCATCTCGGTTTCCGGAACCCGGCTGGATTTACTGCGGCACTGATTCGCCACCAGCAAACGCCGTTGATGCGCACTGACAGGCTGATGCTGCCACAGGTTCAGCAATCTCAGTGCACTCAGGCTGTGATCGTGCAGCATCAGGCAGACATCCGCTTCCGCCGCCAGCGTCCGGTAAGCCGGATCGCGTAAATCCGGAAGATCGACAACAACAGTACTGTAATGACCGGCCACCATGGCTACGCTGCGCGCAACATCCAGGCCCTGAGTTGTATCCAGATCGCCGTTCTGTGCATAAAACAGATGCAGACCGTCTTCAAGCTGATGGGCCGCATGCCCGAGCAAGGTTTCGTCAAGCCGCTCCGCATCCGTAAAAATAGAATGCTGAGAGGGCTCATAATCCGCCCCGAGCAGCATTGGATGCGCACTGTGGAAGGTATTGAGATCGAACAGTGCCACTTGCTGATGATGCTCACGGGCCAGCAGCCAGGCCAGATTCGCCGCAACGGTACTGGTCCCGACGCCACCGCCCGTGCCAACCACAGCAATCACCCGGCCACGGCGCAGCGGTGCTGCAGCCGGACGCGCCAGTAATGTCAGCAGGCTCAGACGCAATGCATCGGCATCCACAGGCGTGGCATGATAGTCACTGACCCCCATCTGAATCAGGCGACGATACAGATTCAGATCCTGATGCTGCCCCAGCACCACCAGTTTCATTGTCGGTGGGCAGCACTGTGCAAGTTCGGATAATTCTTGATCCAAATGGCGGCAATCCCCGCCGTCGACGATCAGAATATCCGGGGCGCCATATTTCAGGCAGTGCGCCTGAGCGGCTTTCAAATCGCCCCGTGTTGTGGTGATCGCCACATCAGGCAACTGCGCGCCAATTTGTGTCAGGGTGTCTCGGGTCGCTTCATCTTGTGCGAAAACGACGATCGTCTGTTGCTCACTCATGATTTATTCCCCTGTGGTGCTCAGGCTGCTGGCATGTTTAATCTTGTCGTCATAAAGGCGCTGCACGGCACCAATATCCAGTGCGCTTGACGTGACTTCATAGGCAGCCCCCTGATACCAGTGTGCTGTGGTGGTCATGGCGCGATACTGATTGCGCCGTTGCAGACAGACATTCACCGAGACTGCCATCGGCCCCTGCTGATAACGGCAGCTGTTCGGCATCAGAGAGACGGCCAGATCAACCCGGTAATCGGTTTGCGTGGCGGGAATCACATTGACCACTGCAGGCATCGCCAGCAGTTCGTGCAACTGTACGGACAACTGCTGCGAATTGAGCGCTGGAGCCGGGCCGGAAATACTGACTTTGAGCATACCGTCTTCCAGTCGCTCGGCCAGCGGACGCACCACTGCCATTAAAGAAGGCTGGACCTGTGCCGCCCCCACCCGGTATTGAACGGACTCCTGATAATCAGCAGCGTGCGGATCTGCAGTTTCCCAGTGATCGAGGCGATCAACACAGCCAGTCAGCGCCACTGCCACGCACGGCAGGGCGAACAGGTTTGTTTTCAGTTTCATCATGGTCTCTGCCCTCAGTAGCTGTAGCCGTACTGGCCAAAAAGTGTGGTCTGCTGCGTATTGTCCGGCGGACTGAGCTCACCGAAGTCACTGAAAAACAGCCGCTCAAACCGGCTTGGCGGACGGAAATAATCCAGCGGGGTGGCCAGCTCCAGCGGGTTGCTGGTGGGTTCGACCAAACGGGCGGTGGCAATAATTACCAGCTCACTCTCCCCTTCTTCATACGAGGTACTGCTGAAAAATGGTGCCAGGATCGGGATCTCCCCTAAGAACGGCAGGGCTTCAACATTCTGATTACGGTAGCTGCGCACCAGTCCGGCCAGCGCGAAGCTCTGCCCATCCGCCAGCTCAACCGTGGTGGTGGTCCGGCGGGTTTCTATGCCGGGGACGACCACGCCACCGATAGACACACTGTTTTCGCGGCTGAGCGTCGAGACTTCCGGCGACACCGTCAGGCTGATACGTTTATTACTGAGCAAGGTCGGCGTCAGGCCCAGTGAGATACCGAAGTTCTTAAACTCAATTTCCGGGCCATCGTCACCATTGCCCACCGGGAAAGGGAATTCGCCCCCAGACATGAAGGTCGCCGCTTCACCGGATTTCGCCGTCAGATTGGGCTCAGCCAGGACTGTGACTAAGTTGTTCTGAACCAGCGCATCAATAATGGCGTCAATCTGCACCGTATCTTTGTCGAGAATGCTGTTGTCGGCAGGGGTGGGATACAGATTGCCGGGTGAAACGCCCAGTTGCAGATATTTCCCGATGGCGCTCCAGCGCACACCCAGTTGCTCGCTGGTTGAACGTTCCATTTCGATGATTCGCACAGAAATATTGATTTGATCGGAACCGGCAAGTCGAAGCTGATTCACCACATGCGGATACTGCGCGCCGCCACCACCGGGAACAGCATCTTCCGGGCGTTCATTGGTGGAACGCTCCCGGTTCTGCAGATTTTGCTTCTCGTCATCCGAGAACAGCCCTCTGGCAAAACCCGATGCCATCGACAGAATATCGTGGGCCTGCTGCGCACTGGCAACATCACCCGACACAATGATGGCGTTCCCCGTTGATTCGAACGTGAGTGGTGTCTCCGGAAATGCCCGCTTGGCTGACTGCGCCAATGGCGTCAGATCAGCCACCACACGCACTTCATAATGGCCCAGTGTCCGGCCCTGATGACCCGTGATGACCAGATCGGTTTTTCCGACCGCCATCCCATAAACCAGCAAATGCTGTTCAGACGGGCTGTGTAATTTGGCCACTTCACCATTGGCGATAAAGACATCTTTCACCGGCTGATCAAACCGCAACAGGCGGGACTGATCCGGCTTCAGAATAATAGATTGGGCTGCCTGCGCCTGAGCGGCCAGAACAACAAAAAGCATCAAAAAGAAAACACGCATGTCAGGAAAGCCTTAGTTGGATGAGCCGGACGATTTGTCCTGATTTTTGTTGGCATCGTCCGATTTGCCGTAGGCAATACGAACGCCATGGGTGGGAATTGCTTTCGGGTTATGGTTCTGAGACACCTGTTCGGCCCAGACAACCTTCTGCGCGACGGACTCCTCATGCGCCAGAGACGAACGACGCCCCCGCAGAACCAGTGACAAATCACCGAGTTTATTGGCCAGCAAGAGTGTGGCGGCTTCTTCCGGCAACAGCTCAAAAGTCACATTGACCAAATCAAAGCCCGATTGCGCCGTTGCAGCAGCACCACGCTGGCCCAGATCGATCAGCTGCGCTTCAATTGCCAGCAATTTGATGTCCGACAACACTTGCTCCGCAGACAAGCCGGACACCGTTTCACCCTCAACCAGCTTGCTGGCGTTCTCATTCTGACTGGTGAGAATCACATCCACCCGGTTGCCCGGACGTAGCAGGCCATGGCTGACCGCTTCCGGTGTCAGCGCCAGCGTGACGGCACGCGTACCGGGTGCCATCATGGCAGACAGGTAATGACTCTGCTCCGGGCGGATCACATCTTCTGCCGACAGGATCTGACCGGATTGCACCGTTCGGGTCATCAGACTACCCGAGAGCTTTTCCGGCTGAATAAAGCCCTGCAGGAACAGGCCGGGCAGGTTGCCTTCGTCTGAGGCCGGTAAATCCGCCCAGCGGAGATCTTCGGTTCTCAACAGTGCGCCAGCCTGAAGCGGACGTGCCGCCACCAGAATCCGGGCACGGTTGCGTGTGGGTTCAGAAGCAGCCGGTTCATTGACAGACGAAGCCGCTTGCTGCACCGCTTCATCAGACCTGCCGTCCTGAAGCCAGACAAAAGCAAGGGCCGTCAACAGCGCGCCCGTCGCGATGACAAATAACAATATTTTTTTCATGATTGGAACTCTCAGAGGTTCAGTCAGCCCATCACGGAAAGATGATCAAGGGGGGTCGACGTCAATGCGCCCAGCGTAATCGCCACCCCGTAAGGCACGGTGCACGCTGCCGGATCCGCTGGCTTCCATATCGGTAACCAGCGATTCCGCGCCAGATATATCAAACTCAGGCCACCGCCAAACATAGCGGTCATCAGCAGGCAGTTCAGCCAGTGATCCTGCGCAGCGTATAAACAGACGGCCAGTAACTTACTGTCGCCGGCCCCGAGCCATCCCTTGGCATAGGCCGCCAGTCCGGCCAGCAGGCAAGTCAGAGAGATCAAGACTTGCGTGCCGCTAAACGGCACCAGGATGGCCGCAATGATCAACAAGACCCCGATGGCCAGATTGGGAATGCGTCGCTCGGTGACATCGGTGACCACCAGCCAGGAAAACATCAGTGCGGCCAGTCCCTGAGCGACAGCGAGACCGGTATCAGCCATTTTCGCTGATATTCAGATCTTTGATGATCGTTTCAAACTTGGCTTTCAGGGCCGTGACAAACACACCATCCGAACCAAAAATCGCCAGAATCCCTGCGGCCAGACCCGCTGCCAGAATGCCGTATTCAATGGCAGTCGCGCCGGTTTCGTCTTTCAGGTAACGCTGGATCATTTGGGCTGAGAACACATTCATCATTCACTCCATCAATGGATAAAAAAACTGACGCGAATGATATTGATTCTCAACATCAGTTTCAATAGTATCTTCGGCAAACCTGCAAAAAAACGCTAAATAACCATAAATCAATAACTAAACCGAGTCACTTATGACACATCAAGCTGAAACTTCAGTATCAAATCATTGCGACCTGGCGATGAGCGGCCCAGATAAGGAAAAAAAGTGAAGTGAACATTCATTCGAAACATGCACTGAAAATATGGATCAGCGCAGTCCTGCTGACCGGGCTCAGCGGCTGTAACGTGGAACCCGTGCGGGGAAATGGCGACACCAGTTCCGGAACCCCTTCGACCCAACAGCCTGATCCGGACGACGGCTCGCCGTCGCAACCCAATACAGGCCAGACGCCGGATCCGACGCCCGACCCGGTCCCCCCCCACAAACCGGATCCAACACCAGATCCCACCCCGGATCCGGCGCCAAATCCTGAGCCCGATCCAATCACTGCAATAACTTTGTCTGGTGTCGTTCTCGGCGATCGCGGGCAGCAGTATCAAGTCCAGCTCAGTGACGGACAATCTGTGCTTGAAGTCAAAACGACCGAGAACGGTGCGTATCAGTTCGACCTGACATTAAGACAATGGCTGCAGCAGAATCCACTGACCCTGACCGCGACGGACAAAGATGACCGCCAGCAGGTGTTCAGTCAGTCGCTGCCGACAATCGACCAGATCTTGCTGCTGGACGGCGATCGCAATCAGCTGATTGATGATCTGGAGTTGCTGCCGCTCGCACTGTCTCCGGCTCCCCTGGCTTTCGATGCCGTCGCCCGGCAGTTGACGGGAAAAACGTCACTCACAACATCTGAAAAAACAGCCGCCAAAATTCAGATGGCATCGGATGTCACCCTGAATCAGGCGCTGGTGCGCGATCTCTCTCAGCTGCTGGCTGAGACACAGGCAAAACCTGCGGACAGCGCCTCTGCGGCACTGCCATTACTGGGGCTGACGCAGTCACAGCTCGTCACACAACTGGTTCGCGATAAAGCGACGTCCCCATCGATAACGGTCACCGAGCTCTACCTGAAACTGGCTGAAAAACGAAATATCACACTGGGAGAAACCGTCGAATCCCAGCTCAATGCAGCCCTGGAGAAAGGAACAAAACTGAATACCCTGAGTGGTGAATATCGCTGGCAGGAATCTTTCTATCCGGAATACACACTGACTCTGAGCGGCCAATTCCCTGCCGAACTGCAGCATGCACGGCTCAGCGTACTCATTGGGGCAAAACCCAATGACGATACCCGGGGCGAGTACTACTACAAGCCCGAACGACCGCACCGTGTGATCCCGCTAACGCTGGAAGACAGCGAAGGACGACACAGCAAGCGGCTCGATGTCAGTGGCCAGCAGACGTACAAAGTGACCCTACGGCTCCATGATACCGCCAGCGCTATTCAGCAATGCTCACCGGGTCTGACCGGAGAATCCTGGGCGGGGAACATCACCGACGACAATCTGCAGGATCTGCTCACGCTGCAAATTGTGGATCAGACGTCTAATGTCGAACTGCGCTCCGTACTCGGGCCCTTCTGTGAATTACTGGCCCGCGATAGCAACAAAGACGGCATTCTGGAAAGCCATGAATACAGCCGGACGGATGTCGGATACATCTCCACGGCCCAGGAAGTGCTGCTGAAAAAAGTCACGCTGGCCAGCTATGGTGCCTTTATCGATTGGAAACCATTGAGTATCGCAGCGATTGATGAGCTGCTGGCCGGATTTCCCCGCCAGCAGACCGAGCTGCTGGCAGCGTTCGCTGCGCTGCAAGCCAGACAGTCACTCTTCGGAGAAACGATTGATCTGATTGAAAATGCGGGTTTTTATCAGGATTTACTCAAGCTGGTGAACATCAACATGCAGGCCGAATACAGTATTGTGTCAAACAATAATCTGATCCCGGCGCTGAATATTCTGCAATCTCAGGTGGGTGAAAACTCAGGGCTGTCTGATCTGTTGATTCAATATCCGGATCGGAATGTTTCTCACATCATTAAAGCAGCCACGGGTTTGCTCGGAGACTCGGTGCCGGATGCGGCCTATTTCCACAATCAGCCACCACCAGGACGCTGGGTTCAGGTTTATCCCAACAGTCATCTGGCCCCCATCTGCCAGAGCAGCGGTCAGCTAAGTTATGATCAGGTCACCGGGATTGCGCTGGTGGGTCAGGGCGTGGATCCGAAAACCGGCAAACACTGGCTGACGCTGGACTGGCCAGCGCAGGATTATGTCAGCGAATACACGCTGGCATGGGATACCGCCAATTTCAGCACGGTTGATACCGCCAGCCACAAAGCACGGACCACACACACCCGTGCAACGATTCGCGGACTGGAGAAATGGCAGGCTTACCAGATCCGCATTGGAACGCCAAGCGGAAGCCTGAGTGCGGTAATCCATTACACGCCGGGCAAAACCGTACTCAATGACACCCGGATCACCAAAGGCATTCTTGGAGATGACAGTACCCGCGGCCGGGATACGCAAAACCAGTGTGATCCGGTCAGCGGGTTAGCCTTCAACAGCAACCGGGATGGAGAACTGGGTGCCCGATACCTCAAACTGGATGCTCAGGGGGAGCGCCTGCCCCGACAGGATCTGGCGTGGAAACAGTTGAAGTTCAGTTGTGTGGCCGATGCCAACACAGGTTTAATCTGGGAAACCAAATCCGCCACGGATCTGGAAAACCCGACCCTGCAAGATGACTTATATTACTTTGCCATGGATGGTGCAGCGCATGCGGTACCTTTCAACGGCACCTGCTATAACCCGGATTCAGGAAAGCTGGTTTCTGAGCGTTCACAGTGTACGGCTGCCAATCAGCTGGCCTGGGTCAATGCCAGTAATTTGTGCGGGCTGGATAACTGGCGACTCCCCACACAGGCAGAGCTGTATGGCTTGATGAACCTGCAGGGTGATCAGGCTATTGCGCTGGATACCAACTACTTCCCGAACAATCAAGGCCTCAAAACAACCTACTTCAATTGGAAAGATGATCAAGGGAAAACCCACTACGAATCCATTTACCGGAGTTTCTGGACGGCGGATCATCACCCGCTGGCAGAAAAATCAATGACCCGGACCGTCAGAATGCTTACCCAGAGAAGTAACGACATGACGGCGAATCAGGAACCGCATCTGATCATGCTGGTCAGTGACGGATTTCAGGCACCATGAAAAAGGACAGAACCATGAAAAAAGCAGCCCTCTTGATGTTCGGCCTGTCTTCAGGGTGGACAGCACAGGCAAGCGATAACCTGCAACGGGTGTGTACTCAGGGCTATGAGGAAGATCAGGAACGCTTTGAAACCCAGATCCTCCCCACTGCCAGCGGGGATCTGAAAGTGATCAACGATCGTCAAACTGGCCTGCAGTGGCAATTCTGCCCTGTGGGACAAGCGCTCAGCGCGGATCAGCAGAGCTGCACGGGCGATGCCACCATTGTTCGCGACAGTGGCAGTCCGACGGGCACGATGGCCAGTCAGGCCATCCTGATCGGTCAGGAAAATGAGCGTCTGGGGGAAAGGCAGCATGCCTGGCGTGCCCCGGATATTAATGAATTGATGAGCATAATGAACCCGGACTGCTCCCCTGCCCTTTACACGGCGTTTGTTTATCCCAAAAAGACACTGACTGAACTGAAACACCTGAAGACGCTGTCAGAAGACTGGCAAAATCAGCCGGATGACGTCACAAGTCAGGCAAAAGAGACGCTGGTTAACTACACATCGCTGTACTTTGTGAGCGATAGCTGGGGTGATGATGAGCAATATGCTGTGATCAGTTTCAGCAACTACAACTTCAATCTGGTCAATGAGCTTTATCCGAATCATAACGGCCATGCGAACTATCAAAATCACAATATCTGGGGGGGATTTCTGAGGCTGGTCAGATCGCAGCCCTGAGCGACGCAATCATGATGTGCAGCAGTGCATCACACAAAAAAAGGCAAAAAAAAATGCGAGCCGGGACAGGCTCGCAATAAACTCACATATTGCATTTTCGAGAGACTCACAAGATAACCGGCCCGCCATCCTTGCCAGGGGTTACCTTTCTCATCGAAAGGGACAAAGGTTATATCAAGGTTTATTTTGGCTATTTTTCCGTGCCTTATGTCATCGAATTGTCAAAACCCCCTGACGGAACGGAAAACTTTGATTTTGCTTCCTAAGTTCCGTTCGCAATATCATCCAACGCCGCCAGCACCTGCTCATTCATATGGCCTTCATGGACTAACTTGCACACCTTCCGGCGAACTGCGAGTCCGGAAATCAGCCGCTCAATCGACAAATGCCGTTCATCATGCTGGCTGTTAAACAGCTCTACGGTTTTACTGAGCGTTTCATAAGGGACGACGTCACTGCCCACCCGAAGCCAGTCCAGCTTATCCAGATAGCCCTGACACTCTTCTGTGATAACGCTGACCGCATGACCGGACATGGCAGAAAGTGCCGTGATACTGCGTTGCAGCGCCTCCTGAGAGGTATATTTCGACAGGACGATGGTCAGCTCGTCGGCGTTAATCTCCACCAGATGCTTTCTGAGCTTCACGCGACGCCCCAACCGGCCTTTCGGACGCCCTTCTTTGCGCTGAATCGGTTCAAATTCGCCATCAATGATCTCTGACAGCTGTTCCAGTTCCTGACGCGGCAGAATTTCATTGCGAAGCGGATTCGGCATGGTGGGCGCCAGCGATCGTTTCCCTTCATTGTGCATCTTGGCACGAGAGAAACGGATCACTTCTTCCGCATCACATTTGATTTCAATGGTGTAATCCGGATATCGGGACGCCTTGCCTTCCGCCGGACTGATCGTCAGGTGATACCCCCACAAATTAACCGCAAACAGAGACTCGGTGACCTTGCCTTCTGCCAGTTTTTTCAGCTCGCGGATCAAATCCGTCGAAAATCGCCGCCATTCGATGTTTCTGGCCAGTTTCTGGTTCAGTTCACTCAGCAGCATGCTGTCATGTCCCCGACGCGTCATACGGCTTCTGAAGAAGGTATACAGCTGGAAGATCAACGTATGCTGACGCAGGATCTCCGGTGGGAACAGGAAGAAATAATCCCGGGTAAGCAATTCTTCAAAAAAAGAAGGCTCCCAGACCAGAATGTAAAGATTCGGTTTGATCCGGATTTCGCCGTCTTCCCCCTCCTGAGGTGCTTCTTCAGACGCGGTAATCGTTCTGGCCAGAAAGCGGAAACGATCACTTTTAAATCCTTCCGGCATATTCTCGCTCAGCCAGCGTCCCGTCAGTTCATGCAGCTGAAAATCGGTAAATTCGATTCGGTCAATACTTTCACGGATCGAGTCGCGGGCTGGCCCGCTGTCTTTCTTTCCGCGCAGTGCCAGAATATCCGTAATATAGATCGGCGTTTTGTTACTCATATGCCGTGACTGAAGCTCATACTCCGGCAAATGATGATCATGGTACTGGACCGTCAGTGTAAACAACGCAAACAGGGTCATCATGTCGTCGACGGTCATGATCGATTTGGAAGAACGGGTTTCGATGATGGCTCGTGTCCCCGAGATTGCGACCATGGATTTCTGATAATTTTTCTTGGTTCGGGGGGGCGCCAATGCCTGGTCAATAATCCCGGCCCAGCTGGTGGGTGAGACAACAATTTGATCGGCTTCATCCGGCATCATCGGCGGCGTGCCTAGCCCATGCTCAGTCAGCAGACGTTTATTCACCACATTTTGTGCCAAGGCTTTTGAGCGCTTCTGTTTTTCTTTCTCTTTGCTCTGATCCGAATGCAGGCTGGATGTGCCCAGCTGAGAAATCAGCAAGGCTGGATTGATAAAATGATGCAGCATGGTCTTTCCAGCCAGTCCTTCTTCAAACCGGACCGGTTGCTGAATAAAAAGACCGATACTGACGGCAGCACGTAAGCGTTGCTGAATGGCAGCACGGGTCAGTTGGCCTTCCGTGGCTTCCACCAGTTCAGTGGTAGAGACCATGCCATCCTGGCTGGATAGCCCGCGAAGAGAGATCAGATTCAGTAACTCGATAATGCTGCGGGTGACACCTTTAAAATGCTGATATTGTGGCATCCAGTCGATCAGCGCTGAAGGAATGGCAAATAAGTGCCCATCCTTGTGGGATCGCGGTGCAGAGATCAGGATCTTTTCGTCATACTTCTCATCACGAGTTACTTGGGGGTTCATTTGCCACTTGCCGTAAATTCATCATCTTTCCGGAAAGAATAATAAAAATATTCCAAGAAAGAAAGCTTTTTTTAAGATTGGCTCTTAATCATGATCTTTTTGATTTTAAAGATCTAATTGATAATGTGATCTTATGATCTGAAGCGTAAAAAATGCGTAAGTTGATGATTTTAAGACAGTAAAAAAATGTCGGATCCGGAAAGATGATCAATAGCAACTCGGAACGTTGATCATTCGATCCTTGTAACGATGATCATCACATACCCGGAATGATGATCATTGTAACGTTGAAAGCATGATCATTCATGCGTCTGAAAGATGATCAACGCGTTTTTACAGCTTATCCACAGAGTTATACATCTGATTCTGCTGTGATGAGATCGTGAAGATGAAAAATCGACTGATTTCAGGCCAATTATTTGGGTTTGAAGCTAAGAACGATGATCAAGTGGATGCGTTTTTGACTGGATTTCTGCGACGCCGTGATTCAACCTGCGTGGGATGATGATATTTTCACCGTTTTCGAAATGACAATGACCGTAAAGCCAGACCGCTTTTACATGTGTCCGGTAATGGAAAAATGATCAAGTGAACCAGAATGTCATTTCAACCTGCACCGGATGGACGAATCACTGCCTTCATTGCCCGGTTGTGCGGATCCTTCAAGGCTTTGTTTCAAGTATATCGGGCATCTACCGTAATTTCGCGGTGTATCTTAATGCTTCCGGGATGAGTCAAAGGATTCAGACTTTGTTGATCGCTACTTGATCATTGATCCGATCCTTGAGTGTGCAAAGTGTCTTGAATTTTGTTGATGAATATATCAGAAATGACCTTGATCATTGTTTCGTATATCGTCTGTACGCTCAGAAAGATGATCAAGGGGATTGAGTCTTGAGTCAGACTTCCTGCCCTTCCCATTGGTTGTTTTTTGACCGAAAGCATTTTGTTCATGACATTCACCCGTTACGCTCACGAATGGAAAGCCTTTTTCAAGTTGAAATGACAAGGCTCGTACTTTAGCCACAGATGATCAGGCTTCCCGTATCATTTTAGGGTTTGCTGGTTTTACATTGTAAATTTGTGACACTGTGACATTTAAAATCTGAGATAATTCTAGGAGGAAGCACACGTCCTGAGAGACGGTGAAAATGTGATGTTTTTGTTAGCCTGAACGGCTTTAATAAGAATTGACATAATTTTTACTTGAGGACTTTGTCACGTTATATGTTCAGCTTTTTGTTGTTTTTAAACATTTATGTTGTACAATTTTGTCAAACACACGCTTAGGGTGACAGAACAACATGAATCGGTTAGAGACAATTGAAAACCTGCTCAAAATTGCAGAGCAGACGAAACAGGTCCAGGCGGACCGGATTGAAATTGTACTGGAAGAGAGAAGAGAAGATCACTTCCCTTCAATGTCGAAAGCCTTGATGGAAACGCGTTCCGGATTGACCCGTCGTAAGCTGGATGAAGCGATTGCCCGTATGGAATCCCAGGGACATCAGTTTACAAAGAACAACGCCAATCATTATTCGATTACGCTGAATGAAGCACATATGCTGATGGACGCGGCAGAACGGTCGGCATTCCACGAGCGTCAGAGTGGCAAGCGCAAGCCATGGGTTGTGAATGTTCAGAACCAGAAAGGCGGGACGGGAAAATCGATGACCGCCGTTCATCTGGCTGCTTGTCTGGCTTTGGATCTCGACAAGCGCTACCGTATCTGCCTGATTGACCTGGATCCACAGGGCTCACTGCGTTTGTTCCTGAACCCGCAAATCAGCATTGGTGATCAGCAAAACATCTACTCTGCCGTGGATGTCATGCTGGGCAACATTCCGGAAGAGCAGGCTACAGATAAAGAATTCATGATGAATAATGTCGTCATGCCAACGCAATATCCAAACCTGAAAACCATTGCGGCTTTCCCGGAAGATGCCATGTTCAACGCAGATGCATGGCAGGATCTGGCGGTGAATCAGAATCTTGATATTGTTCGTTTGCTGAAAGAGCGGGTGATTGACCAGATTGAAGATGAATTCGATATCATCATGATTGATACGGGTCCACACATTGACCCGCTGGTCTGGAATGCGATGTATGCCTCGAATGCGTTGTTGATCCCTTGTGCTGCGAAGCGCCTGGACTGGGCATCGACGGTTAATTTCTTCCAGCATTTACCAACCGTTTATGAGATGTTCCCGGAAGACTGGCATGGTCTGGAGTTTATCCGTTTGATTCCAACCATGTTCGAAGATGATAACAAGAAGCAGGTTTCGGTTCTGACTGAGATGAACTACCTGCTGCAAGAACAGGTGATGATGGCGACTGTGCCTCGCAGCCGTGCTTTCGAAACTTGTGCGGATACTTACAGTACCGTTTTCGATCTGACGACGTCAGATTTTGAAGGGGGCAAGAAAACTTTATCGACTGCCCAGGACGCAATCCAGCGGGTTGGCCTCGAGCTGGAACGTGTCATGCACAGTCACTGGGCGAATTTGAACCAGGAGAAATAACAGGTGGCGATAAAAACAAACGATCTGAATGCCCGTCTGTTTGGCAAGGCAGATAAGCGCCGTGCAACCACCGTCGCAGAAGCGCAAAGTGCAGCGCAGGATAAAGCGGCAGTGATTGAGCTGGCCGTGGCCGGCGAAAAGACGGTTGCTTTTGAATTGGTGAAAGTAAATGCGGGTGACATTGAAGGCAAAACGCAGGTTTTTGCCCAAAATGCCCGTGAACAGGCGTTTCTGAATGAGCATGCGCTGGCCGATATTCTGACTACGCTGAAAGACCGCGGACAGCAATACCCTGCGGTTGGTCGTTGGTTGGAAGATGGTCGGATTGAAGTCTTGGATGGTAGCCGTCGCCGAATGGCGTGTATTCTGGCGAATCAGGACTTTCTGATTTATGTGGCCAGCGGTATACAGAGCGATCACGCGAAGTTCCTGTCCGATGTGGCGAACGCGCATAAGCCTTTGTCGCTGTTTGAACGCGGTAAAGAAATGCAGGCGTTGCTGGCAACAGGTAAAGTTTCAGATCAGAAAGCACTTGCACGCTATTGTCAGTGCAGTGAAGCATTGGTCAGTGGGGCGTTGAAAGCTGCCAGCCTGCCGATGGAGCTGTTGATGGCGTATCCGAGTGTGGGTGAACTGGGACGTCCAACGATTGTGAAGCTGCACAAAATGTATTTCTCGTTAGATGAAAAACAGCAGCAAGCGTTTGTGGATGCATTGTCGAAACAAGAACAGCCGGTCTGGCAGCGGGTTGATGCGCAAGGGATCACCCGAATCACCCGTGAAGTGACTCATCATATTGAGGCGCTGAGCGAAAAAGTTCGCCCTTCGACTGCCGTAGAATCTAAGCCGCAGGCTGTTGAGCTGATCAAAGGTCAGGCGTCTTATGTGCGAGATGGCGATAAACTACAGTTGAAACTCAGCCAGTTATCAGAGCAGCAGGCTGAACATATTCTGGCGTATTTAGCCGATTATCTGAAGTAATCGTTTCGGTTTACCGAATCACACCGAGATGGCCACGTCACTGACGTGGCTTTTTTTGTGCGTCTTGATAGTATACAGGCCAGTTTTTCACGCATGATTTTATGGCTTCAGAGGCCTGCCTGTATGTCTGATCTGTCCTGTTTTTTTTCTGAGTTCGTTACCCGCGCGCGTCTGTCCCGGCATCGATTGATGCTACGAATTGAAAGTGATGCTGAACAGGCGAGGGAGGCTGTCCAGCCACTGCTTTCTCTGTACACGGATTGTTTATGGCTTGGCGATGATGCGCCTTCAGGGTTTCAGGCTGTGACGACCAAGCAAGCACTCGGCTGGCTGGGTCAGGACTGCGAAGCTCTGGTCGTTGATCTGCATGATGCGTTTTCTCTTGAGGCGCTGGCTGCAGTGGCTGGTACTGTTCGCGGTGGTGGCGTGCTGGTTTTCTTGCTGCCTGAAACTTGCCCGCCAGTCTGGCAAACGCCCTTCATGCAGCATTTCTTTGCTCAACTTCATCTGCCTGAAATTATGCCACTTCGTTTTGACGTATCGGGCACAGCCGTTTTACCCGTGCTGCCAGAACCCAATCAGCAATGTGATGATGCCGAATCCGCTGAACTTTGTTTTCCCGATGGCTGTCGCAGTGCAGAACAGTTTCAGGCAGTCGAGGCGGTTCGACGTGTCGTGACCGGACATCGGCGTCGTCCTTTGGTGCTGACAGCCGATCGCGGGCGCGGAAAATCCTCAGCGCTGGGTATCGCGGCGGCGAGCCTGATGCTCGAAAAACCACGGCAGATTGTTGTCACTGCCCCCAGACAGCGGCAAACACAAACATTGTTTCAGCATGCTGCTCGTATGTTGGATATGCCGTACCAAGGAGAAACTGGCCTGAATACGCACGGTAGCCGCCTTCAATTTATGGCGCCCGATCATTTGCTGGCTGAAGCACCGGCAGTGGATTTGCTGATTGTCGACGAAGCCGCAGCGATTCCCGCGCCATTGCTGCAACGCATGTTAGTGAAGTTTTCCCGGGTGGTGTTTGCCTCGACAGTTCATGGTTATGAAGGTACTGGCCGAGGCTTTGCCATCAAATTCAAAGCGGTATTGAATAAAGCCACCCCGCAATGGCGTGCGATGACGCTGACACAACCTATCCGTTGGGCAGATGATGATCCCCTTGAAGCTTGGCTGTTTGATACGCTATTGCTGGATGCTGAACCCGCCTTGTTATCCCTGCCTGTTGATTCATCCTCGGTTGCGTATCAGCAGGTTGATTCGGCATGGCTGATGTCTCAGCCGGCGTGGCTGAAACATTTATTTGGGCTTTTGGTACACGCGCATTATCAGACGTCTCCTTCTGATCTGAAACAGCTACTTGATGATCCCTTGGTCTCTGTGTTCGTTGCACTCAGCCATGATCAAATCATTGGCTGCGCACTCGTCTCAAAAGAAGGTGGTTTCCCAGCTCACTTGGCTGAAGCGATCGCTCACGGGCAACGCAGACCCAAAGGGCATTTACTCGCACAGTCCGTTGCTGCCCATTTAGGTATTGCGGAAGCGGCCCACCAACATTGCGCCCGAATTTTGCGGATTGCTGTTCATGATGATGTTCGGCGATCTGGGGTTGGCGCTGGCTTGCTGCAATGCATCCTGAAATGGGCTCAGCACCATTCGCTGGATTACCTGGGAACCAGCTTTGCTGCGAGTGGTGAGTTACTGCCATTTTGGGAGAAGGCCGGATATACGCCCATCCGCTTGGGTGTGATGAAAGATGCCGCCAGTGGGTGCCACTCTTTGCTGATGGTATTACCGCTGTCGACTGTGGCAAACAGATGGTTTCACGAGGCACAGTTATCTTTTGCCATTAATTTTATGGCGCAAGCATGCGAGCAATTTCAACAATTGGATGTTGATGTCTTTCTGCCGCTTTATCGTCAGGCGCTCAATGACGTTTCTTTACCTCAGATACCAGCTTCAACTGAGGCACAGCTTCAGCGTTTTTCACATGGCGGGCTTGGATACGATTTGATTGTCGGCCAGCTAACGTTGTGGTTGCAACACAGAATCAAAGCCGGGCAGTTTTTTTCAGATCAAGGGATGGATGTGCTTGTTGCTAAAGTGCTCCAACGTCGAAGTTGGGCAGACATTTCTGTGCAATTTGGTTTTACCGGACGGAAACAAGCTGAGTTATTTTTAAGAAATTTTGTCGCCAATTCTTTTCCATTTTTGACCGATTAACCTCTATTTACAGTGTAAATCTGACGCAAGCATGATTTACACTGTAAATCAGTACCTTTCATGATTTTCAAACTTCTGCTCAGTATTGGTAGATCCAATGAACCGTGATTAATCAGGTGATTTCGGGTAAGTATTCACTTACATAGCGCGGTATTGAGTGGAAAAAAAATACAAGGTACAACCACAGAAACAGCAAAATTAGACTAGAGTTATTTTACCTGAGCACGAGAAACATACTGAAGCTTGTCTGTCTTGGTGATTCACCTGCAAGCACAGAATAATAATGATGGTCGGCAGACCCGATGAAGCGCTAAGGGGTGGGATATGAGTTTCGTTAAGCTAGAAAGTAAAGCGATGCGAGCCTGGTCTGAATCCGGGCTGCGGATTGCAAAACCGAATATGACATTTAGCCTTGTGTCGGGAGGACATGCGGCTCGTTTATTGAAGAAGGGACATGCGCGTCATGAGTTGAATCCATCTGAAAGTTATCGTTTGGGGTTAAAAGTCCGGCTCAATAAACTCAGCAAAAATTGTATCTATTTTTCCGCGATGGTCCCGTTGGACCTGGCGGCATCATATCAACTCCAGGTCCAGGGCCTGAGACTGTTGGAGGGTTATCTGACAGCTGAATCCTCTGGGGATAATGACGTTCATTTACCTTGTGTTTACCAGTTTCATCCGGATGATTGGTTAACGGATGATGACTTAAACTGGTTAATTGTCGATTAATTTTAGGCACTACACCTACCGACAAGCGAGTAAGGTTGACCTTGCTCGCTTCTTTGTCTTTGTCTTTTCTGGGTTTGTGTGAAGTGTGACTTCCTTCTATGTCTACGGGATTGAAACTTCTGTATGATTTCGCCCGATAACGGTTATTGATAAGGAAGAAGGAGCCCTTCATGCTGGATTCATTGCTGACGCTCGAACCTGAAGGTGCTGGCCTTAGCTTAATTGTGAGAAAACCTGAGACGGGGGATTTCCCCGAGCTGGATCAGACACTCATACAGGATTTATTAGCCCAGTCTCCCTATCATGATTTTCAGATCGATGACGATGCGGTTGAGCAGGTGATCTTGTTTCTCAGCCAGCCAGAAATGTCCGGTGAATCCGCATTCAGGATTGCTGAGCGGAAAGATGTGGCCGTTGAAATCGAGATTTCAGAAGACCACATGTTTGCTTTTGTAACGCTGACCGGAGCATTTGGTGGCGAGAAACTGTCGGCCCAGAATTTGGTCTCAATTCTGAAATCCCATGCGATTGTCCGTGGCGTCAGTAAAAAACGCTTGCAATTCTTACTGCAAAAAAGCTGGGAACTTGCCCCTGGTGAAAGATTCTCATTGAAAATTGCAGCCGGACGGCCAGCAATCCATGG
Source organism: Photobacterium sp. 1_MG-2023 (assembly GCF_030547945.1). Lineage (NCBI taxonomy): Bacteria > Pseudomonadati > Pseudomonadota > Gammaproteobacteria > Vibrionales > Vibrionaceae > Photobacterium > Photobacterium sp. 1_MG-2023. The sequence continues at coordinate 43,622 of NZ_JAUORR010000026.1, forward strand.
TTCTGATACACAGTTTGAAGCCCTCGTGCCAGACGCTTCAACACGCATTCTCGCGCCACAAGACAGCGATCACGGCAAGGTGGATATGCGTGATTTGGGCAAACAGATTACGGTGTCTGCGGGACAACCGCTGATGCGCCGAACGCCGCCCACACTTGGTCAGCCAGGTTATGATGTTCATGGCAAGGCGGTTCTTCCGGTGGCAGGAAAAACCATTGCTTTCGATGTCGGAATCGGGGTGCGTGTGGCAGAGGAGGACGAAAACCTCTTGATTGCAACCCGTGACGGCATGCCCCGACATGGTACAGCCGGTATGGCGGTTGATGAAGTGATGACGCTGAATGGTGTCGACGTCACAACAGGCCATATTGATTTCAACGGCGCCGTGTTGGTGTACGGTGATGTCAGCCCCGGGATGAAAATTCAGGCTGCCGGAAATATTACAATCACCGGGGTTGTTGAGCTTGCTGAACTGAGTGCGGGCGGGGATATCACAGTCGCGAGCGGCGTGATTGGTCGGATGCAGGATGGAAAGCCTGTTTACTGCACGTTAACCGCAGAAGGCAAAGTGGCAGCAAGATTTGCTCAGTATGCTCACATCAGTTCAGGGGGGGATACCGAGTTACATCTTCATCTCGCGCATAGTTGGGTGCAGGCAAAAGGTGAAGTTCGCGTGATTGATATTGCACAACGGCATGGCAGTATTACGGGCGGACGCATTGAAGCGGATGGTGGCGTGCGTGCATGCGTACTGGGTGCAGAGGCTGGTGTTGAAACCCAAATTCATTTAATGGGACAGTTCCAGGCTTTAAAAGCTCAGATTGATGAAACTCGAATTGAGATAAGAGCGCAGGAAGAACGCTTGCATCAGCTGGTTGTTTTGCAGATGAAGATGTCAAAACTGCCGAAGGAGAAGCGTTCACCGGAATACATGACCAAGCTGGAAAATGGTAAAGCGCAATTGATGGCAACCCTCGCTGAGATGAAAGCACTTCAGCAGATGCTGCAAGCGCAATATCAGCAACAAATGGAAAATGCCCGTGTTGAAGTGAGTGGCTTGATTCACCCTGGTGTACATGTTCGAATTGAAGAAAAAGAATTTGTGATCGAACAAGAAATCAGATCCAGCGTGATTTGTTTGAGAGACCATCAGTTCGTTTGCCAACCGATACACACGAAACACAGCTAAAAGTCTGGATTGGATTTACAGTGTAAATTTTACTGCAATCGACCGCAGGTTTGAATCAAGGCGTTATTTACACTGTAAATTTCAAAGTTTTGGTGAAGTTAATGTGATTCTTTAAAGTCTTCTTTATCTAAACCGTGTTTTTTCATCTTGTCGTATAGTGTTTTTCTCGCAATGCCCAGTTCGGATTGTACTTCCTTGAGTCGCCCATTGTGGCGACGTAAAGCATCGCTGAGGAGGGTGAGTTCAAACTGCGTGACCTTATCGACCAGAGTCAACGGTGGGCTGTCGATTTCAAGCGTCTGACTTTCATCAAAATGATTCCCCAGCAGGACGATCCGTTCTGCCAGGTTCCGGAGTTCTCTGACGTTCCCCGGCCAGCGGTGTTCGATGAGTCGCTGTTCCTGTTCAACACTGAGCACCGGCGCTTCGAGGTTATATCGCGAGGCAGCGGTTCGGATAAAATTCTGAAACAGGAGGGGGATGTCGTCTTGGCGCTCGCGAAGCGGAGGCATCTCAAGCACGGCTCCTTCGAACATAGACATCAGCTCAGGTAAAAGTTGCTGAGATGCCAGAAGATGGTGCAGTGGGTGCTGACTACTGGCAATCAGTCGGACGTGATGGCTCGGTTCAGTGTTCTCAGATTGCGATTGCAACAGCGTCACGAGCACCTGTTGGGATTGATGCGGTAGCAACTCAATATTTTCAATGTAGAGACTGCTGCCCTGTGCAGCATGCCATTTTCCTTCTGGACCCTGAAGCAGCAATTCAGCTTGCTGATCATTCAGTTCCTGAGCTTGAATTGTCATCATGGCTTGGTGCTGGCGTTGACTATGTTCGTGGAGAAATGTTGCCATCATGCGTTTTCCAGAGCCCGCTTCACCCTGAAGAAACACAGCCTGAGGTAATTCCTTCAGATGGTAGAGGCGATGGCGTAATTGCTTCACTGCCAGTGTATTGCCGAGTATCCGCGGTCCCGGATGACTCTGGGATGCCAGTTCCCGCTTGAGCTCTCTGTTTTCTAGAATCAGATCCCGTTTATCGCAAGCGCGTTTGACGACATCCAGTAAATGTTCAGTAGAGAACGGTTTCTCCAGAAAATCGTAGGCCCCTAATCGCATGGCATCAACTGCGGTTGAAATATCACCGTGTCCGGTCAGCATGATAACGGGCAGTTCATGATCAATCTGAAGGGCTTGTTTGAGGAACGTCATCCCATCCATACCCGGCATATTGATGTCGGTAATCATCACCCCCGGAAATTGGGGATCAAATGCATCCAGTGCTTGGCGTGCACTATGAAACAATTGAACCTGATAGTCTTCAAGCATCAGGGTTTGCCCTAAAGAGTCGCGGATGGCTTTATCATCATCGATAAAGATGACTGGTTGTTTCATTGGGGGTCCTCTTCGGCAAGGGGTAAGCTGATTTGAAATTCGGCGCCACCGTCAGCGTGGTCGTGAACGGTCAAACTGCCAGAAAATAAATCCAGTATCCGGCGGCAGATCGTCAGCCCTAATCCCAGTCCGTCATGTTTGGTGCTAAAAAATGGGGTAAAGATACGTTGTTTCTGCGTGTTATCCAATCCGGGGCCACGATCCCAAAGGGTCAGAATACACCGCTGACGACCTGCTTTCAGAATGATACCAATTTGTTTCTGGCTGACCGAGTCCTGAGCCTGAATCGCATTCTGTAATAAGTTAATGACAACCTGCTCAAACTGCACTGCATCGATTTTGATGTAGATGGATTCATCCAGATCCAGATGTAACTCGATGCGATGTTTGGTCAGTGGCGCGTGCATCAGTTCAAGCGCGTTTCGGATGGATTGGGCAGCATGGATTTGGCTGTTTTGCTGAAGGCCCTTCCGGGCAAACACTTTGAATCGGGCGATGATATCGGAGACTCGCTGGTTGAGCTGAATGAGCTGCGCCAGGTTGTCGGCAACAGCCGGGTAGTTCTCTCTTGCCAGAAGCTTGATACTGTTTTCGCTGTAGGTGCGCATGGCCGCCAGGGGCTGATTAATTTCATGATTGATACTTGCAGATAATTCTCCAAGCATGGCGAGTTTCGCCGTTTGAATCAATTCGGTTCGGGTCTCTTTCAGTTCAGCCTGCGTCAGCTCATATTGTTCAATGGCATGCCAGAGTTGCTTGTTTGCCTGATGAAGATGGTCCGTCCGTTCCGCGACTTGCTGCTCCAGCGTACTGTTCAGATCGGCTAAGGCTGCCTTCGCACTCACGGTTTGCCACCAGTAATTCATCACCAGAATCAGCAGAATGTAAAAGGCGATAAATAGTAAAACACTTTCGAAGACCGGGCTCAGAATCTGATGCGTTGGTGTGAAGCCGTAAATGACCCACCCCGCAGTGTTCATCTCATGATGGGCATGGAGGAAAGTGTGAATGCGTTGCTCCGCCGGGATCAGAATATCAGCTTGCGTCTGGTGATTGAGCGCTTCAAGGCTGGGTAATTCGGTTAAGGGCGTTAGTGTTGGGGTGCCGTATTGCCGGCTTTCAATCACCTGGGTTCGCTGTGCTTCCGTTAAAGGCACCAGACTGTGATAGATCCAGCTGTTGATTGAACTGTAGAAAATCACCCCGCGCGGGTCGCTGATCACATATTCAAACTCCTGGTACTGCCAGATTTCATCGACAAGATTCAAATCAATTTTGATGACGATGACACCGCTCACTTGATTCTGCTGATCAAATACCGGCGCAGAAAAAAAGTAGCCCCGTTTCCCTGAGCTGATCCCCAGCGCAAAAAACTGCCCCAATCCGCCTTTCATGGCAACTTTAAAATAAGGACGATAAGCGTAATTAAATCCGACAAAGCTGTCTTGCTGATGCCAGTTGCTGGCAGCCAGTGTCTCCCCGTTTTTATCTAAGAGGTAGATCGTATCTGCGCTGAGCGTTTTTGCCCAGTAAGTCAGCAAGAGATTGGTTTGTAACAGCTTGGCATTGCGTTCGTTTGATGGCGCGAAGGCTGCATTCAGTGAATCTAATAGTCTGGGATCGTGGGCCAGCAGCTGTGGTAACTGTTGGTAGCGTCTGAGGCGCTGATCTAATTTTTCTCCCAGGCTGGTGATGTCATCTTTGATTTGATTCGACAGCGCGATCGTAAAATGATGTCGGGTCAGAAAAGCAATTAAAATAGACAGGAATATTCCCAGTCCGACAATCAAAGCAAGTTTATTTCTTTTGAGCACAGTGGATGTTCTGCATACAGATAGGGGTTGAATCAAATTATCATTTTTTCAATGGCGTGGCTAAATGAGTGTGTGTCAGTCAGTTACCGCAGCCAAGGAGAGAAGAGAGGTCACAGGACGCGTGCTCTTTTGTCCCGACATTAAAAAACGAGTCACCGCCTCGCTGAGTTGTTGTGAGGATTTGCTTGTTTTTGTAAGCGCTTAGATGGACAATTCAGCCGTCACTTATCATTGATTCGATGGCGATACCGGGTCGGTAAGCTGTCGTAACAGTAAACGGAGAATACAATGGAGTTGTCTGATATTCGTCGCGAATATACCCGGGGTGGTTTACGCCGCAAAGATTTGCCTCAGGAACCAATCGAGTTGTTTAATCACTGGTTACAGCAAGCGATTGAAGCTGGACTGACTGATCCGACAGCAATGACGGTCGCGACGGTTGACGCTACCGGGCAACCATTTCAGCGTATTGTTTTATTGAAGCACTTTGATCAGCAGGGGTTTGTGTTTTACACCAACCTGAGTAGTCGTAAGGCGGCTCAACTAGCTGAGAATGGGAAAATTAGCTTACATTTTCCATGGCATCCGCTTGAGCGCCAGGTACACATTACCGGTATTGCGGAAAAGCTATCCACACTTGAAGTCATGAAATACTTCTCATCTCGTCCGAAGGAAAGTCAGATTGCAGCTTGGGCAAGTAAGCAAAGTTCCAGACTGACGGCCCGCCAGGCGCTGGAAGGAAAGTTCATGGAGCTGAAACAGAAGTTCTCTGCAGGCGAAGTGCCATTCCCAACGTTTTGGGGTGGCTATCGTGTCAGGGTGAAGTCTGTGGAATTCTGGCAGGGCGGAGAGCATCGCCTGCATGATCGTTTTTTGTATGAGCGGGATGGCGACAGCTGGCAGATAGATCGTCTTGCACCTTAATTTTGTGTTCTTGAAAACAACAGGCCACCTAAGGGTGGCCTGTTGTTTATGAGATTTCCGTCTGTGCTTACTCTTTCAAGATGATTGAAAGTTGATGCGTGAGCATACTTTCCGGAATGTGCGAACCAAAACCCAGATCGAGGGCTAAATCGATTAACTCATTCTTGGAGTTTGCATTAAATTTTTCACGCAGCCGGATGACATAGTTTTCAATCGTTTTCACAGAAACATTAAGCACTTTGGCAATGTATTGCGGTTTTTTTCCATACAGCAATAAAAACAGAACTTCAGATTCTCTGGTATTAAGCTGAACCTTCTGTCGATGCAAATCCAGACTGAAGGATGTCTGTTGCTGGTTGTTCAAACCGGCTGCACGACAAATCCAATGTCCAACTTCGAGTATGGCGGTATCTTTCAATTCAATGCCCGAAAAAATGGTGCCAACCACTTCATTTTCTTCACTTCGCCACGGCATCTTCGTGAATAAATGTGCACGCCAGTTACCATCCGAATAGGGATGGATATCCAAAACTCGCATGCGTTTTTCACTATTCATGACCTGATGGTCTTGATCTCTGAAGGTTTCAGCACATTCAATCGTTGGGCTGGGCATCTCAAAATCAGTACGGCCAACACAATCTAAGTGATGTTCGACACCAATGATTTTTCCATATTCCGCATTGGCATAGACAAAAACTGAGTCCGTATCTTTACAACCCCAACATCCAGGAAGTTGATTGAACATATGCAATAAATTGGGATCAAGTGTATCTTTCACGCTTTAGCCAGCTTTTATTATTTTGATGGGCGGGATAATACTGAGTTTAATGGATGCATCGAATGTTACAATACAAGGGTGCCGAAAACTTAGACGAGATAGAAATAAAATAGAAAAAAAGCCGGCCTAACAGGCCGGCAAAGACAAGAGTTTGACTCCTAAGAGTGCAATCCTGTACGACGTGTAGAAGAGGTATCCAATCAAGTTCATGACTTTGATATGAGGGTATATATCAAAGAACCTCATTGGCATGTATCCAAATCTGGATACTGCAAACAATTGAAGAGAGGGTTTTCTTCAACTGCCTACAGGACTAACTATAGTGAAGGAGACTCTTTCGTATAAGGGGGGAAATCACCTATTGACAATTCCATTGAGGTATGATCGGGCGTGGGTGCAGTGGTTTATATGCGCTGACGTGCTATTAAACTGTGAGATAGCCGCGTCTAAGATAATAAAAAATCGACCTGAGGTCGATTTTTTTATGTATTTTTTAAATGGTTTAATCTGGAGAAAGGTGATTACTCAAACATCCAGTAATAAGCATAGCCAGCCAGAATGGCCGGAAGGCTTGAATAGAAGGTTGCGACTAATGCAGCTTTGGGCGCAAGCGCAATGGCCGGAAAGAGCGCATCGCCATCATTGCTGATTGCATTTCCCAGTTGTGCTGACAGTGGAATCGCGCCTTGCAGGAACAAAGACGTGACCAGAATTTGCGGACCACAGCCCGGGATGAGCCCGACCAGCACGCCAAGTAAGGGCATCAGAATTCCCCAGCCAGCGAAGATATGCTGAAGATCCCATTGCGTGAGTGTCATGAATAATTCGAAACAAAGAAAAGCACCAATCACCCAGGTGGTCACAAAGTTAGTGTCTTGCGCGACACGCTGAAACAACGTTGTGGTTTCGGGTTTCGGATCTTCAGAAACGACATCCTGATAGCCCTGAACGTCGCGACTGAATGACCATAAAGTCATGGCCAGGAGTGCCAGTCCTGCGCCCAGAATAGCCGTGGTGTGTTCCGGCAGATGAAAAAATACATCAGTATCAACTTGTAAAGAGCCGAGCACAGCGAACACCACACTGGGAATCAACAGCCATTGCCAGAACATCCCTTGCCACCGTACGGTTTTATTGTACTGGCTGCTTGTCTGCTGACAGCAAGATGATTCAGTCTCCTGAGTCACAGCGGGTCGCATAAAATCGGCGCCATGAATGGTATCGACCAGCCAGCCGGAAATTAATCCGACAAAAAAGCCAACCGATACAATCAGTAAACCGGTTGCCGGTTTGGCTGCCAGCAAGAGAAAAGCGGCATCTCCCATGGTCGCGGTGAGGACAGCCACCACAGAACCGAAACTGAGTTGGCTGCGGACAAACTGAGTCATCACAATGATGGCTCCGCCACAACCAGGTAAAGCTCCCATGGCAGCAGAAAAAACAACCTGAAAGCGACGGCTGTGCTGAAGCTGAGTTCGGAGCAGGCCGTGCTGGTTCATTCGGGCTGAAATGACATGATAGATTGTAAGCGTCGCTGCGACATAAGCGGCAACCTGCCAGAATGCGTCCGCCAGAACGTTGATGGTGATTTCCCGGGAGAAAGGTGTTGCGAGCAATACCAGCAGCAGCACCGGAAACAGAAAACGCTTATTGGCGAGTCGCCAGCGCTTTCCGAGTTGTTGGATGGGCAGCGATCGAATCAGTGTGACCATAACGGGGCTCAACTCATCGTAAATAAGAACTATTCCTATTTAATCCAAGTTGAGAGTGATTATCAATTCAATTTTTTGGATTTGAGTGACAAATCAGATGATTTTCAGCGTTTTTAGTAGGGTTAAACCCAAACTACAGGTCAGCATGGATCCCAGGGTTGTCATCGCAATGATATTGGCCGCCAAACTCGCGTTTGCGCCCATGGCGCGTGCCATAACATAACTGGCCGCTGCGGTGGGAGCTGCACTCATCAGAAAAATGATCCCAAGCGTGTGATCGCGGAAACCGTATAGGTAGCCTGCGATCGTGATCAAAACCGGAGCGATGATCAAGCGCGCGCAAGTGGACAGATTTGCATGCGAAGATTCCTGTCGTAACTGCCGGAAATCCAGGCTGGCCCCCGTACACAGCAGGGCCAGTGGTAAAGTCATGTCTGCAAAGTAACGGCCGGATTGCATCAGGACATCTGGCAGTCTGATCTCAAGAAAAGTGAACGGGAGTGCGCTACAGATACTGAGGATCAAAGGATTGGTTAAAATGGCTTTCAGTACGTAACGATGATCAAGGGATGCGGATGCTGCATTTGAACGACTGAGTGTAATGACAGCCAGGATGTTGTAGAGGACCGTAATGACGGCGACATAAAGTGCACCAACAACGATTCCCGCATTGCCGTAGGCATTGGCGACATAAGCCAGACCAATAATCCCTGTATTGGCCCGAAATGCGCCTTGCACAACCACGCCACGTTCTGATGGAACCTTGATCATTCTTCCCGCAAGACACTCAAACAGAAGAAACACGGCAATGTTAGCAATGGCAGCAAAGATGAAAAGTTCACCACTGCCGAGTTGATGGATGTCCGCATCCACCAGATTCAGGAACAGCAATGTGGGCAGGGTGACCGTAAACACCAGCCTGGAGCCAGACTGGGTAAAGGCATCATTAATAATTCCCCATTTTTTCAATGCGATACCCAGAGCCAGCATGATGAATATTGGCCCGGTGACGGTAAATGAGAAAGCAAGCTGCGTCAGAAATTCACCCATTGTGCATCCTTTATCAATAGGGGAGAGAAGCAGGGAAGAAACCTGCAATACCGGAAGGTTTTGTTTTACCACAAAGTTTGTTGATCAACAGTAACGAACCGATTGAGATGGTATTTTTTTTCATTATTTACATATCGAAGCTGCTGAAGACCACTCGGTGAGGCCGGTTTTTGCACTATCGCCTTGTTTTATCAACGGAAAGATGATCAAGCTTGAATAAATAACGGCGAGTGTCATTTGGACTGGAAAGATGATCAAGTAAGATCCGATAGAAAGATCCGGGATAAGTGCTTTGGCCGGGTTGGATCGGAACAGAAGCATGATCAAGGCCAAGCGGGACAACATCGGGTTGGATCCCCGCGACCGCATGTGATCAACAAGGTTGCTGATGGAAGAATGATCAAGTGATCTTTTTTAACTGACTGATTTTATTCGATCAATGATGCGAACCGTATTGAGAGACTCAAGGTCAGCTGGCGGTTGAAACAACAGAAATTCGCACAGATGTTCTGCCTGAAAATTCATCGGCTTAAAATTGAAATGACAGTGGCCGTAAAAAGTTTAGGCTTGATCACGCTTCCGTTGTTTAGTGATCTCAATTTTGCGGCTGTATCAGGAAAGATGATCAAGGTGGCTGGCATGCTCTGCGCAGTCCTTTTCATTGCTGGCGTGGATCGATTATGATGCGGGCTGGATTGAGATCTGGCAGCGAAGCCAGGATGCCGTCAACGCAGGAAGAACGGATGAAGGATAGGACCCCTCTGTCAGGATTCAGACCTGCGGAGATTATGAAATTACCGGAACATATGGATCACCATAACCATGGTTATAACCAGGTGGTGATTGCGTTGTCCGGCCAGACTGAATTCGAGATTGAAGGCTACGGCAGTCTGGTTTGCCCTGGTCAGGGCTGTCTGGTGACGGCAGATTCAGACCATGGCTTTTCCGGCATCGGACAAAATGAAATTCTGGTGCTGAATGTCCCGACGGTCTGTGACACGCTCCAGGATTATGCGCTTGATCGGATGCACCAATTATTTGATCGTTCTGCTTATTTTCATCTCGATAATCAGGCGCAGACCCTGATCCGGGCTTTATCCGCAGAAATGCAGGCACATCCGGATGACTGGCTGCTGAGTAAAGCCTGTACCGATACGCTGATGTGCGTTCTTCAACGGCATTTTAAACCGCTGGCCTCTGAACGGTATCTGCCAAGACTGAATATGGATGTCATTGATCATTACATTCAGCAGCATCTTTCACGGAAGATCGCCGTGGCTCAATTGGCTGGACTGGTTTTTCTTGGGGAAAGCCAGTTTCATGTGGTCTTCAAAGAGCAAACCGGGGTTACGCCGCATCAGTATGTGCTACAAAAGCGCTTGGAGTTCGCCCGGCAGCTGATGGAAGAGCCTAAGTTGAGCCTGGCGCAGATTGCGCAATCTGCCGGGTTTGCGAACCAGAGCAACTTCACGCAGGCTTTCACACGTCATTTCGGGGTTTCCCCCGCCAAATTCCGCCGTCAGTGGCTTTAGTGGTCTCGGGAGAGGTTCTGTCACCCGGCCATTTTTAATTGTGAGTTCGTCCTCCCCCTGGCAATCGCCATATTTGTGAAAATCCTTTTCTTATTTTTTTCGATTTGTTAAGCAAGGTATCCCTTTGGGACTTTCAGTTGCTGTTTCTTACAGCAATTAAGAGCGAAATCAGTATTTTTTGCTAATTACTTCTGTCTAATTTTGTTATAAAGCGGACTTTTTCGATAAATGATCGGAGTTTTTGGTAAGACGCAGCGAAATGTTCGAAATAAAATCCCCCGCTAAAGTAACACTGGTGTAACATTTACCTGAATCCCACGACAAACGGTGTTGATGGTTATTTAGGTCCACTATATTGAGGGAATGACTATGTTCAATGCGGCAGATGCTCTTCAGCCATCTTTGATTGAGCAACCTTTAGATGCACTTTGGCAGCAGATTTCACCGCTTTATTCGGTTGATGAATCTGCCTGGCTGGAACAGCTGTTGCCTTTGGCTGAGCCTTCTGAGCAAGAGCGCCAGTACACGAAGGAAAAAGCCACCAGCCTGATTGAGCAAGTGCGAGCTGACCGCAGTGCTATCCAGATGATTGACGCCCTGTTGCTGGAATACAGTCTGGATACCAAAGAAGGCATTCTCCTGATGTGTCTGGCTGAAGCGCTGATGCGTATTCCGGATACAGCCACAGCGGATGCACTGATCCGCGACAAACTGAGTGTGGCGGACTGGAAATCTCATCTTAAAAACTCCGATTCTCTGTTTGTAAACGCCTCGACCTGGGGACTGATGCTGACCGGTAAAGTGATCAGCATGGACGAGAAGGAAGATGGCAGCCCTGCACGTGCCATTAACCGCCTGACCAACAAAATGTCTGAGCCAGTCATTCGTAAAGCGATGCATCAGGCAATGAAAATTATGGGCCACCAGTTTGTTCTGGGACGAACCATTGGCGAAGCCATGAAAAATGGCCAGGCTAAACGCGATAAGGGTTTCACTTACTCGTTTGACATGCTGGGTGAAGCCGCACTGACACAGGACGATGCAAAGAAATACTTCAATGATTACATTGAAGCGATCGAAGCGGTCGGACTGGATAATCAAAAACATTCCAAATCACCTTGCCCGACGGTCTCGATTAAGCTTTCTGCCTTGCATCCGCGTTATGACGTGTCCAACGAAAGCCGGGTGATGAGCGAAATGTACGAAACCGTACTGGCACTGCTCAAGCGTGCCCGCGCGCTGAATGTCGGCATCACCATTGATGCGGAAGAAGCCGATCGTCTGGAACTGTCGCTGAAACTGTTTGAAAAACTCTATCGCTCTGATGCGGTGAAAGGCTGGGGCCGTTTTGGTCTGGTTGTTCAGGCATACTCCAAGCGTGCGCTACCGGTGCTGACCTGGCTGGCGGCTCTGAGTAAAGAGCAGGGCGATGTGATCCCGTTGCGTCTGGTGAAAGGGGCATACTGGGATACCGAACTGAAACTCTGCCAGCAAAGCGGTTATGAAGGTTATCCGGTTTATACCCGTAAAGAAGCGACCGATACTTCTTATCTGGCCTGTGCCCGATTCCTGTTGTCTTCCCATGTTCGCGGTTTGATTTTCCCGCAGTTTGCGAGCCACAACGCCCACACGGTGACCGCGATCCTGGCCATGGCCAAGCATCGTGATTTCGAATTCCAGCGCCTGCACGGCATGGGTGATGCGCTGTATAACCACGTGATGGACATCTATGGCGTGAACGTGCGCATTTACGCACCGGTCGGCAGCCATAAAGATCTGCTGCCGTATCTGGTTCGCCGTCTGCTTGAAAACGGTGCCAACAGCTCTTTCGTTCACCGTCTGGTGGATGCTCGTTGTCCGATCTCTGATCTGATCCAGCATCCGGTTGATGTGCTGCGTTCCCGTCCGACCCTGCATAACCATCTGATCCCGCTGCCAAAAGATATTTTTGGAGCCGATCGGAAAAACTCTGCAGGCATTAACATTGAGATCGAGTCGGCATGGCAACCTTTCCATGCGTCGGTTTCTGCCTTCAGTGAGCATCACTGGAAAGCGGGTCCGATTGTGAATGGCAAAATCCATGACGGTGAAATCTATCAGGTCACAGCACCGTATGACCGCCGTGAGACCGTCGGTGAAGTGGCATTTGCGAATCGTGAACTGGTGGCAACCGCCATTGATGTTGCGGCAGAAGCTTATCCGGCATGGTCGGCGACACCTGCTGCGGAGCGTGGTGCTTGTCTGCAGCGTCTGGCCGACTTGCTGGAAGACAATACTGGTGAGCTGGTTGCATTGTGTCATCGTGAAGCGGGTAAAACGATTCAGGACGGCATTGATGAAATCCGCGAAGCTGTGGACTTCCTGCGCTTCTATTCGCACCAGGCAGCCACTGAGTTTGCCGGAGAGACCCCTGTCGTGGGTTTCGATGGCAAAGAGCGTCTGCTGTCTTATCAGGGGCGTGGCGTGTTCGCCTGTATCAGTCCGTGGAACTTCCCGCTGGCGATATTCTTAGGTCAGGTTTCTGCCGCGCTGGCAGCAGGGAACACCGTGGTGTGTAAACCGGCTGAACAAACGTCTGTGATTGCATTCCGTGCTATCGAAATGATGCTGGAAGCGGGCGTTCCTGCCGGTGTGATTCAGTTTGTGCCGGGCCGTGGTGCAGAGGTGGGTTCTGTCCTGACTTCTGATGTCCGGATTGCTGGCGTGGCCTTTACCGGTTCGACCGAGACGGCACAGCGCATCAACCGTACCTTGGCAGAGCGCGACTGTGATCCCGTGCCTTTCATTGCAGAAACTGGTGGCCAGAATGCCATGATCGTCGACAGCACGGCATTGCCAGAACAAGTGGTGCGTGATGTGGTGCGTTCTGCATTTGCTTCTGCCGGCCAGCGTTGTTCTGCGCTGCGGGTGCTGTTTGTTCAGGAAGACGTAGCGGATCGCATTATCACGCTGATTAAAGGGGCGATGGCAGAGCTGTCTGTCGGCCGTCCGGAGCTGCACAGTACCGATGTAGGCCCTGTGATTGACAAAACGGCGAAACAAAAACTGCTGACGCACATCGGTGCCCTGAAAAATCAGGCCAAGATGGTGGCGCAGGCTGCCCTGAGTCCGGATTGTACGCACGGTGATTTTGTGCTGCCAACGGCGTTTGAAATTCGCGGTATCAATATCCTGCAAAATGAGAACTTCGGTCCGATTCTGCATATCGTTCGCTTTAAAGCGAATGAGCTGGATCAGGTGATTGATCAGATTAACCAGACAGGATTCGGTCTGACCATGGGTGTGCACAGCCGTAACGAGCGGACTTACAGCCACATTGAGCGTCGTGCCCGGGTAGGGAACTGCTATATCAACCGTGATCAGGTGGGTGCTGTGGTTGGGGTTCAGCCGTTTGGCGGCCAAGGCCTGTCCGGTACCGGCCCGAAAGCGGGTGGTCCACACTATCTGTATCGTTTCACGAAAGATGTTTTCTCTGCGTAATGGCTGCAGGAATTGGAAAGGATTAAAAGATGACAACACGTATTCAAGCAATCGTCGATCAAAGTAATGCAGCCTGGGAACACTGGAATGGTCTGGGTTATGAAAAGCGGATCACCCAGCTGACTCAGTGGAGCAGCAAGCAGGATGCTGATGTCGCTGCGATGGTGGCGTTTCAGTGCCGCAATGCAAATGAACATGTGGCTGAAGCCGAGTTGATGCCGGGCCCAACGGGTGAAACCAACGAACTTTATTGCGCGGGTCGCGGTCTGTTTGTGGTGTCGGCAGATGCGGATGCCCCTCTGGTGGCTATGGCCGGTCAGCTGACGGCCGCGTTAGTGACCGGAAATACGGTGCTGTTGTGCCTGCCAGAAGGCTTTGCAAAATCGGCACAGCAAATCGTGACGGAGCTGGAACAGGCGGAACTGCCAAAGGGCGTCGTGCTGGCGGTTGATGCGAAAGATTTTGAGGACATCGTACGTCACGCCGCAGTTGCGGGTGTGGTGTATGCCGGAAACCGTGAGGCAGCATTGAAGCTGTCTCGCGACTTGGCGGCCCGTGACGGGCTGCTTGGGCAATTGATTGCAGAGACTGACTTCGTGTCTTACCCTGTGATTGGGAGCCCGACTTATTCGCTGCGCTTCGTAACGGAAAGAACGCGAACGATCAATATTACTGCGGTAGGTGGCAATGCCTCTCTGCTGGAATTGGGGAGCGGCGAAGAAGCACATTAATGCTGCATTCGACTGTTACCAGTGACTCGTGACCTGAACCGTCGGTCTCTGATCGGCGGTTTTTTTCAAAAAGGATAAGTGGGATCGAACATCCCCTACAGGTACGTTGTCCGTGGTGGAGCCGTCATGCTGCAGCAGATGCTGTTCAGGATCAGCACCATTCAATAAGTTCTTGCAGTGACAAGAGCGACAAAAAACGAGGGAACTCAATCATGATAGAAAATAGCTTTGCTATCACAGGTACGTTTATCGTGTATCTGATTGCGATGCTCGCAATCGGCTACTATGCCTATAAGCGAACTGCAAACTCATCCGATTACTTTCTGGGCGGGCGTTCATTAGGTCCGTGGCCTGCGGCACTGTCTGCCGGCGCTTCCGATATGAGTGGCTGGCTGCTGCTGGGTCTGCCGGGTTACGCTTATGCAGCCGGGATGGAATCTATCTGGCTGGCTGGCGGTCTGCTGTTAGGGACCTGGCTGAACTGGCTGATTTGTGCCAAACGTCTGCGGACTTACACCATTACCGCAGATAACGCGATTACGATTCCTGAATATCTGTCTAACCGTTTCCAGGATAAGTCGAAGCTGATCCAGACCATCTCAGCATTTTTCATTCTGCTGTTCTTCCTTTTCTATACCAGTTCTGGTCTGGTAGCTGGCGGTAAGTTGTTCGAAACTGTCTTTGGTCTGGATTATCAACTTGCTGTTGTGATTGGTACGCTTTGTGTCGTTTCTTACACGCTGTTTGGTGGTTTCCTTGCAGTGTCCTGGACAGATTTGGTTCAGGGGCTGCTGATGGCGGCTGCGCTGCTGGTTGTGCCGATTGCAGCCATGCAGGGTGGATTCGGTGATCTGGCGGCTTCTCTGGAAGCGAAAAACCCGGAACTGATGACCATTTTCAATGATGTGAAAGGCCAGCCTCTGACCTTTATCAGCATTGTTTCTCTGGCCGCTTGGGGGCTGGGTTACTTTGGTCAGCCGCACATTCTGGCACGTTTCAATGCAACCCGCTCCAATAAAGATATTGGCACCGCACGCCGTATCGCTGTTGTCTGGTCTGCGCTGTCTATGTTTGGTGCGATTATGGTCGGTCTGGTCGGTATTCTGTATGCCGATAACCAACTGGCGGGTGAGCTGGCGGATGGGGAGAGAATCTTCATGTTGCTGGTGAATGCGATTTTCCACCCGGTTATAGCGGGGATCCTGCTGGCGGCAATTCTGGCTGCGATTATGAGTACTGCGGATTCTCAGTTACTGGTTTCTTCTTCAGCACTGGCGGAAGACTTCTATAAGCAAGTCATCCGTAAAGATGCATCCACGGAAGAAATCGTGATGGTCGGTCGTGTCGCGGTTATTGTGCTGTCTCTGATTGCACTGATGCTGGCGATGAACCCGGACAGCACGGTTCTGGGTCTGGTGTCTTATGCCTGGGCTGGTTTTGGTGCGGCATTTGGTCCGGCACTGCTGCTGAGCCTGTACTGGCGTGACATGAACCGTCATGGTGCTCTGGCGGGCATTGTTGTGGGTGCCCTGACCGTTGTGATCTGGAAACAGCTGACTGGCGGTATCTTCGATATGTATGAAATCGTTCCTGGATTTATCTTTGCAACGATTGCCATTGTGGGGGTCAGCAAAGCGACCGGTGGTGCGCCTGCCGTCCTGCACACGCAATTCGATACGTTTGAGAAGAATCTGAAAGCATTCGATTAAAATATCGGATAACACAATGAAGAATAGGATGCGCAGCTCTGGCTGCGCATTTTTTATGCCTTGGATTCAATGGCGGTCAGTTGCGCATATAACGCATCGCAGCTGGCTTTCAGGGCCTTCAGGGATGCCAGAGGCATATCAACCTGACACAACAGCGAGGCAGGCACCTGAGCTGCTTGCACCTGAAGTGCTTTCCCTGCATCCGTCAGGCTGATCTCCCGGATTCTCTCATCCGTTTCACTGCGTCGCCGTCTGACCAGCCCTTTACTTTCCAATCGCTTCAGCAGCGGTGTCAGTGTCCCAGAATCAAGGTGCACTTTTTCGCCCAGTGCTTTCACGCTGAGGCATTCTTTTTCCCACATCACCAGCATGACCAGATACTGCGAATAAGTCAGATTCAGCGCATCGAGCAACGGCCGGTAAGCCCGGATCATCGCATTGGACGCGCTGTATAAGGAAAAACAGACCATATCATCCAGGGTCACTTGGGCAGGGATTTGCGTGGCATTGGCCATGGCTCATCTCCGGTATGAGTTGGGTTCAATTAAATTGTGCACAATATACTTGCGTTGGAACTGAAAATCGATCTAAGATTGCGTGAAATTTAATTGTGTGCAATCTAGTTGTTCGAGGTGAATCTGATGAAAACAATTTATACAACTTCCGCGAAAGCAAGCGCTGGTCGCAATGGTCAGGTAAAAAGTGATGATGGTTTGCTGGATGTTTCTCTGAGCTACCCGAAAGCACTGGGCGGTAGTGGGAAGGCTACGAATCCTGAGCAGTTGTTCGCAGCGGGGTACTCCGCCTGTTTCTCCAATGCCGTGCTGCATATTGCTGGCCTTCAGAAGCTGGGCTTACGTGAAGCACCGACACAAGCGCAGGTGCGGTTGCTGGCAAAAGAAGACGGTGGCTTTGCATTAGCGGCTGAGCTGTCGGTTGAACTGGCGATGGACAATGACGCTGCCATTGAATTGGTGAAGGCTGCGCACCAGGTTTGCCCATACTCCAATGCCGTCCGGGGGAATGTGGTCGTCAGCCTGAGTGTGAATGGCATTCAGCTAGACTAAGTTGCACGGAAAGGAATTTCTCTGTCCCGGTTGTCGCAAAACCCTTGCGGAAACCGGGATTGTTGCCTGATTTTTGCATGCTGATCTGACCAGCTTCAAATTCATAAGAAATTTCACTTTAGATTTTGCTCAAAATGCCGTTATTAAAAGGAAGAAAAATTTGTTTTAAGAGGGGTTATGTCACAACTCGGTTTAGGTATTAGCCTTGGCATTGTACTGCTGATTGTGGCGGTTTCCCGGTATTTTGCTCTGATGAAAGAACTCCGCGAGGCTGCCAGAGAGCAGGCGCGCAGGGATGAAAAGTACCGTCAGGTATTAGAGCAGGCAAAAGCTGTTGAGCACGAAGAAAAAGTCAGAAAGGCTCAGTCAGGTCATATTCCCAGCATTCTGTCACTCGCGAAGGAAAATGAAATTGGCAATCTCCGTGAAGCATTAAGCTGGTACCAGAAAGCCGCTCAGCTCGGGAATGAAATTGGTCAGAACGCGCTGGCCCGATTGTCTCGTCAGGATGTTGATGATCCGCATGGTGAGGCAAAATCTCGTTACTGGGAGTGTAAAGTCAAAGCGAATCACAACGATCCGGAAGCTTTATTTGAAATCGGTCGTTATGAAATTCGTGGTTTTGGCACTGCAATCAATACTGCATCTGGTGTGGGTCATCTCATCCAAGCGGCAGAGATGGAATATGTTCCGGCTCAGATTTTTCTGGGGGACTGGTATGTGGTGGAGTCTAACCCGTCGCCTTCTCCGCGCCGGGCATTTTTCTGGCGTTTAAAATCTGCCGTGAATCAGGATCCGTTGGGCTGTATTAAAGTTGCCTATTGTTATCAGACCGGCATTGGTGTGGCAAAAGATCGCCGCCGTGCCATTTACTGGCTGGAAAAAGCAACAGAACTGGGCAATGTTGAAGCGCAGTATCTGGCAGGTAAGATGCACCTGAATCAGGATCAGCCCATTGCCAACGTGACGGATGCCGCAGTCGCTTATATCTGGTTCTCGGTGGCTTTTGCTTCGGGTTATCTGGATGCGAAAAAAGAGCGGGATATGGCGGTTCAGCATGTCGGGATTGAATCGATTCTGAATGTGCAGAAAGTGGCGAAGCAGATTTATAAGCTGGTGCATAATCCGCCTGTCCCGACACATGCGATTATGGATTTACTGGATAAAGTGTACGATCGCCAGAAATACCGTCCGTCAGATGCAGAGATGGATTCAGCACTGGGGCAGGTTCATGAAGATATTGATGACAGTGAATATCAGGTCGTGCCTTCTGAGGAGGCGAACCATGAAACACCTGCGACCCATTCAAGCCAGGACTGGAGTACCGGCATGGTGACTGCAGAACCCATGTCCTCCTGATGTTTTCAACTTTGAGCAGCCGTGCCAAGGTGTTGTCTTAGGAGATGGACACCAAAGCACGGCTGTTTGCTTTTTGTTACATTATACTTATCAATAAACTGACAGTGTGCAGCAGGCTGTTTGTAAGAGGTATGAATGTCGACGATTTTCCCCTCCTGGTTGGGCGGTTACGAGCTCAATAAAAAAGTCTCCAATCCGAATATTATTGTCGGGGACTTTACCTACTATTCCGGTTACTACCACGATAAAGATTTTGAAGATTGTTGCGTCAGATATCTGCTGGGCGATCATTCAACCAAAGCCGTCTGGGAATCCGGGATTTTTGGTGAGGTCGATAAACTCGTCATCGGAAAATTTTGTTCCATTGCTTCAGGTGCGGTGTTTATGCTCGCGGGCAATCAGGGCCACCGGCATGACTGGATCTCTTCTTATCCGTTTGATGTCAGCGAATTTGGCAACAAAGTGAAACCGGGGTTTGAGCGGGTCGGGGATACAGTGATTGGCAATGATGTCTGGCTGGGCAGTGAGTGTGTCATCATGCCGGGAGTACACATTGCTGACGGTGCTGTCATTGGCGCCAGAGCGGTCGTCACCAAAGATGTCCCACCGTACAGCATTGTGGTAGGAAATCCGGGACGGGTGGTGAAAACTCGGTTCAGTGAGGCGCAGGTTGCCAAACTGCTGGAGATAAAATGGTGGGACTGGTCGTTATCCACGCTGAAGGACAACATGGATCTGATGTGCAGCCAGGACATCGATGCGCTGTATGAGCGTTACCTCAAGTTTTCTGACTGATTTCTCTTCTGCCGGCACATCCGCTGCCGGTTTCTGACTGGCGTCCATCTCAGCACTTTGTTGATGCTTTGCTCAATATTTTTTGATGTATTGCAATCAAGTTTGAAATTTTTACATTTAAATTGAGTGTTGAGTTGAATTATTCAAAAAAAATTGAGTAATATGGGCGAAGCACAAGATGCTTTGAACCTGTTGCTCCACATCATTTCTTAGCATCTGTGCTCGACAACGCCTGTTGTCAGGGGGCACGCAGTGCCAAATCAGCCGACAATCATCTGGTGGAAACCCATGAGTCATTCTTTAGTACTAGTGATCAATTCCGGAAGCTCCTCGCTAAAATTTGCCCTGATCGATGCCGTGAGCGGCGATGCCCGACTGACCGGGCTGGGTGAGTGCTTCGGACTGAGCGAGGCATCTGTCAGCTGGAAATACGAAGGCGAAAAAGCAAGCTGTGCACTGGACGCAACAGGTAACCATCATCAGCAGGCCATTGAACGTTTGGTCACCCTGCTGGAAGAGTTAGGACTGAAACAGGACATCATCGCGATCGGCCACCGGGTGGTTCATGGTGGTGAGCGTTTCAGCCAAACGGTAAAAATTGATGAACACGTTCTGAATGAAATTGATGCACTGAGTGAACTCGCACCGCTGCATAATCCGGCGCATGTGATTGGTATTCGGGCGGCTATGCAAGCCTTCCCTTACCTGCCACAATACGCGGTATTCGATACTGCTTTCCACCAGACCATGCCCGCCAAAGCCTACCATTATGCGCTGCCACAAAAGCTGTATCAGAACTACGGCATCCGTCGCTACGGTTTCCATGGCACCAGCCATTACTTTGTGAGCCAGGAAGCAGCAAAACAGCTGGGTAAATCTGCCGATGCAACCAACGTGATCACCGTGCACCTGGGCAATGGCGCATCCATCTGTGCCGTACGCGAAGGCAAAAGCGCGGATACCAGCATGGGTTTCACCCCAACGGCTGGCCTGATGATGGGCACACGCTGTGGCGATCTGGACCCGGGTATCATTGACTTTCTGATGAGCAAAGGTTGGAATCAGGCGGATCTGCAGCAGGCACTGAACAAAGATGCGGGTTTCCTGGGGGTCTCCGGCCTGACCAGCGATTGCCGTGGCATTGTTGAAGCCATGGAGCAGGGTCATGAAGGCGCGAAACTGGCGTTCGAAATCTTTACCTACCGCGTCGCGAAATACATCGCATCTTACATGGTCTCACTGGACGAGCTGGATGCCATCGTATTCACCGGCGGTATCGGTGAGAATTCCCTGCCGGTTCGCAGCGCAGTGCTGAAGCACCTCAAGATCTTCGGTTACCGTGAAGATACAGCAGCGAATGAAAAAGCCCGCTTCGGCGAGAAAGGCGTGATTACCAAACCCAATACTCCGATGGCCATGGTGATTCCAACCAATGAAGAATGGGTGATCGCCAGAGAATCCATGGCACTGCTGCATGCCTGATTGAACATCTTTTTCTTTTCTGAAAAACGGCCCTGAGTTTCGCTCAGGGCCGTTTTTGTTTTCTCTGTCTTCACTAGTTTTTTGATAAATTTTGGTTCGCCTGAATTTTTTTCTCTTTGAAACGAGTCTGTCTGACGTCCTGCAAGAAGCAATTTAAATAGAGCTATAGTCAAATCTGGTGTACGGACTCCAGCGCAGTGGCTTGTTGATTGTCCTGATTTGAGCGGATACCATCT
>NZ_JAUORR010000027.1:0-58858 GCF_030547945.1 Photobacterium sp. 1_MG-2023
GTTGGTTAGAATACCGGCCTGTCACGCCGGGGGTCGCGGGTTCGAGTCCCGTCCGCTCCGCCACTTCTTAGAAGCCCTTGACTAGGCGTCCCCGTCGAAAGACTGGGGCTTTTTTGTATCAGGACTTCCGAAAAGTACTGCGGACCGGAATGCTGGATTGAAAGCGACGTCAAGCTGCTGTTTTTATAAGCGCTTGATAAAGCAATGAATCATTTTCAGGATCTAGGGCTGGTAATTCTCGTCAAGCTGTATACAATACTCATCACTTCTAGGGGATTAGTTCAGTCCGGTAGAACGTCGGTCTCCAAAACCGAATGTCGGCGGTTCGAATCCGTCATCCCCTGCCAAATTTAAAAGCCTCGTCTCCGGACGGGGCTTTGTCGTTTCTGATATTCAGCGCGTTGCGCTGATGTCGGCGGCTGGAGCGCCAGCCCGCTGGAACGCCAGTCCGATCGTCCGTCATCCCCTGCGAAGTGAAGCCCGTTTCTGAACGAGGTCGATGTCGTGTGTCCTCGGCGTTACAAGGCAATCAGCAGCATTATCCACGCTGGAGCAACTGATACCCCAGAAAACAGGCAAGCAGGCTCAGGGCGACATTGAGCAGTATATTCAGTCCAGCTTTCATCAGAGCGCCTTGTTGAAGCAGAATCAGGTTGTCCATTGAAAAGGTGGAAAAGGTCGTGAGTGCACCCAGAAAGCCCAGACCGATCAGCGGCCGCCACGGGGTTGCAGCAATCCAGCCTTGGTTCAGCGCAGACATCAGAGCACCCATGATCAGGGAGCCGATCACATTGACCGCCAGTGTGCCGTAAGGAAATCCCCGTCCGAACAGGACTACGCAGAGCTCAGCAATGAGGTAACGGCTGCAGGCACCGAAAGCACCGCCTGCGGCAATGAAACTCAGCGTCATCAATTGATTCATAGGTTTTCTCTGACAATAAAATGTTCAGCCATACTAATAGCATGAAATGGAGCCCATGTTGAATGCCTGAAAGCAGGTAAAAAAGAATGATGGTGAAGGAGATCTGATGAGGCTGTATAAGAGCGTATTGCTGGCGGTGAATCCGGATCATCCGCAGGCGAAACAGCAGGTGGTGAAAGCCGGTGTGATTGCCTCACATCATCAGGCGGATTACTTTCTGGGCTATGTCGAACCAGGTGTCGGGGAGGTCAGTTTTCTGGATATAGAATTACAACTGGAAGAAGCACACAACGCACAGCAGCAAAAACGGATGAAACAACTGTCTGGGCTGGCGCAGCATTCACCGCAACCTGTTCGGGCGATTCATCTGGCAGATGGTGATATCGCAGCACAAATCACAAAGCTGGCCCATCAGGTGAAGGCTGAACTGGTGATTATTGGCCGTACCCGGCACGAGATACTCTGGTTGAACGATCTTCATCATCATCTGGCTCAGAAGCTCGACTGCGATCTGCTGGTGATCCGCTGAGTGGATAAAACATCAGCTGCTGCTTGCTGGAAGCCGCTGTCTTGCATATACTCGTTGCTCAACTTGTCGGAGTGCCAACTGGCTGAGACCGCATCGCGGGATCCGTTGAACCTGATCAGATTAGTATCTGCGAAGGGAACAAGAGAAAAATCTTCTGCCTTGCTATCTTTTCGTGATAGCAGCTGTATCAGACGATGCGACACGCCCTACTTGTGTCTGCCTCTTGTTTACGCGCCCATCCGCCAAGCAACTTCCCTGAAATGGATAAAAGGAAATTGCTATGTCGAGTCGCAAACAAGCGAGACTGGAAGCGAAACAATTCATTGATTCTCTCACCACCCAAGCCTATCCCAATTCACGAAAAATCTATGTAATCGGCAGCCGGGACGATATCCGTGTCGGCATGCGGGAAATTTCTCAGGCTGATTCATTAGTCGGTGGTGATAAAAATAACCCCATCTTTGAACCGAATGAGCCGATTCGTGTCTACGACACCTCCGGCTTTTATACCGACCCTGCACAGGCCATTGATATCTATCAGGGCTTGCCGAAACTTCGTGAATCCTGGATTGAAGAACGAAGCGATACCGAACTGCTGGATGAGCTGAGTTCAGCGTACACCAAAGAACGTCTGGCGGATGACACGTTGGATGAGCTTCGTTTTTCGCATCGTGCCCGCGTCCGTCGCGCTCAGACAGGTCAGTGTGTGACACAGATGCATTATGCCCGCCAGGGGATCATCACACCGGAAATGGAATATATCGCAATTCGCGAAAATATGGGTCGCGCCCGTTACCGGGATGAGGTCCTCAATCAGCAGCACCCGGGACAAAGCTTCGGGGCCAACCTGCCTAAAGACATTACCCCTGAATTTGTACGTAAAGAAGTTGCCGAAGGTCGGGCGATTATTCCATCGAACATCAACCACCCGGAGTCTGAGCCGATGATTATCGGCCGGAACTTTCTGGTGAAAGTGAATGCCAACATCGGTAACTCTGCGGTGACGTCTTCCATTGAAGAAGAAGTAGAGAAGCTGGTCTGGTCGACCCGTTGGGGCGGCGATACCGTGATGGATCTGTCGACCGGACGTAATATCCACGAAACGCGAGAGTGGATCATTCGCAACAGTCCGGTGCCTATCGGCACGGTGCCCATGTATCAGGCGCTGGAGAAAGTGAACGGTATTGCCGAGAACCTGACCTGGGAAGTGTTCCGCGATACTTTGCTGGAGCAAGCAGAACAGGGCGTCGACTATTTCACCATTCATGCCGGTGTCTTGCTGCGGTTTGTACCGATGACAGCGAAACGTGTCACGGGCATCGTATCCCGTGGGGGCTCCATCATGGCGAAATGGTGCCTGGCCCATCACAAAGAAAGCTTCCTGTATGAGCATTTCCGCGAGATTTGCGAGATCTGTGCCCAGTACGATATTTCCCTGTCACTCGGCGATGGTCTGCGTCCGGGCTCGGTGGCCGATGCGAACGATGAAGCGCAGTTCAGTGAACTTCGAACTTTGGGTGAGCTGACCAAAATTGCGTGGGAATACGATGTTCAGGTGATGATTGAAGGGCCGGGGCATGTCCCGATGCATCTGATCAAAGAGAACATGGAAGAGCAGCTCAAACACTGCGATGAAGCGCCTTTCTACACTCTGGGCCCGCTGACCACGGATATTGCACCGGGTTATGACCACATCACTTCGGGGATCGGCGCGGCCATGATTGGCTGGTATGGCTGTGCCATGTTGTGCTACGTCACGCCGAAGGAGCACTTAGGTCTGCCCAATAAGGATGACGTCAAAACCGGCCTGATCACCTACAAACTCTGTGCGCATGCTGCGGATCTGGCGAAAGGCCATCCGGGGGCACAGGTACGTGACAATGCGCTGTCTAAGGCGCGGTTCGAGTTCCGCTGGGAAGATCAGTTCAATCTGGGCCTCGACCCGGATACTGCCCGTGCTTATCACGATGAAACGCTGCCGCAGGAATCCGGCAAAGTCGCGCATTTTTGCTCGATGTGCGGTCCGAAATTCTGTTCGATGAAAATCTCTCAGGAAGTGCGCGAGTACGCCAAAGCGAATGAAGAAGCGCTGGTGATTCAGATGCTTGAGGATCCGCTGGAAGGGATGCGTCAGAAGGCTGAGGAATTCCGTGAGAAAGGCAGCGAGCTGTATCATCAGGCAAAAAACCATGAGGCGGAACAGGCATGAGTGGTGATGTAAAACAGGGATTTCCTGCGATGGAGGGCGGCATCGGGCCGCTCTATCCCGTGGTGGATGATGTTCGCTGGATTGCTCAGTTGTTGCCGTTAGGGGTGAAAACCGTTCAGCTACGCATCAAGGAGCCGGCGCATCCTGAACTGGAAGCACAAATCGTTGAGGCCATCCGTCTGGGACGGGCGTATCAGGCGCAGGTGTTTATCAATGATTACTGGCAGCTTGCTCTGAGGCACGGTGCGTATGGTGTGCATCTGGGACAGGATGATCTGGATATTGCTGATTTGGATGCATTGCGGGCTGCCGGGATCCGTCTGGGCGTTTCAACCCGCACCGCAACAGAGCTTCAGCGTGGTATGGCGATCGCACCCAGTTATGTGGCGATTGGCCATATTTTCCCGACCCCGACCAAAGAGATGCCGACCCCGCCGCAAGGCGTTGCGCAGTTATCAGAACATCTGGCGACCGTTGGGGGCCGATTCCCGACCGTTGCGATTGGCGGCATTGACCTGACCAATGTCGATGCAGTCTGGCAGACCGGCGTCTCCAGTATCGCTGTGGTGCGTGCCGTGACTGCCGCCCCGGATACAGCGCAGGCGTTGTCAGCCTTCGCAGACAAACTGGTGAGGTGAACCGTGTTGTCTGATGAATCATTTATGCGCTATCACCGTCAGGTGCAGTTGCCCGAGATTGGTGAATCGGGTCAGCAGGCCCTTGAGCAGGCGAAGGTCCTGATTATCGGTGCGGGTGGTCTGGGCGCACCGGCTGCGCTCTATCTTGCTGGCGCAGGTGTGGGCAGTCTGGTGATTGCGGATGGCGATCGGGTCGAGCGCTCGAATCTGCAGCGTCAGATTATCTACCGCGATCAGCATCAGGGAGAAAGCAAAGCGCAGGCGGCAGTCACGCAGGTCAAAGCGCTGAACCCGCATATCCGTGCCCGTGCCGTCACGGCAAATCTGGCCAAACTGCAACTGGCGATGGAAATCAGTCTGGCTGATGTCGTGCTGGACTGTACCGACAATTTCGACAGCCGTCATGCGATCAATCAGGCCTGTTTTGCCCATCAGAAAGTGCTGATTTCTGCCGCAGCAATCCGCTGGCAGGGGCAACTGATGAGTTTTGACTTTCGCGCGCAGCAGGGGCCCTGTTACCACTGCCTGTTTCCGAACGGCGAGATGAAAGCCCCGCAGAACTGCAGTGATTCCGGGATTGCCGGACCTGTGGTCGGCATTATGGGGACATTTCAGGCCCTGCAGGCGATCAAAGCCATTACGGGCAGCGGTGAGCCCGGTGTCGGTCAGTTTCGCCAGTTTGATGCATTGACCCTGCAATGGCAGCAATTTGGACTGCCGGTGAACCCGCAATGTCCTGTATGCAGTAAGGAATCTTTATGACCACGATGACCGTTCAAGTGAACGACAAAGCCCTGCAACTGACAGCCGAAACATCGCTGCTGCAATTGCTGGAACAACTCGCGCTGCCTTTGGATGCGACGGCGGTTGCACTCAATCAAGACATTGTCAGCCGCGACAGCTGGGCAGATACCCGGCTCAGTGACGGCGATACCATTGCACTGTTTCAAGCCATTGCCGGAGGTTAAGATGCTGACCATTGCTGATAAAACATTTTCTTCCCGTCTTTTCACCGGTACCGGTAAGTATGCCGGCCGGGACGCGATGGCACAGTCAATTCTGGCGTCCGGCTCTGAGCTGGTGACCATGGCACTCAAGCGCGTCGACATTGAAAACCTGGATGACGATATTCTTGCCCCGCTGCGGGAGGCTGGGGTCAATCTGTTGCCCAATACTTCGGGGGCCAAAAATGCCAAAGAGGCGATTTTTGCCGCGCAACTGGCCCGGGAGGCGCTGGGCACCAACTGGCTGAAGCTGGAAATTCACCCGGATCCCAAGTACCTGATGCCAGACCCGGTTGAAACCCTTGCCGCAGCAGAAACTTTGGTACAGCAAGGCTTTATTGTATTGCCTTATTGCCATGCCGATCCTGTGTTGTGCAAGCGCCTGGAAGAGGTGGGCTGCGCTGCGGTCATGCCGCTGGGGGCGCCGATTGGCTCGAACAAGGGACTGGCTTCGCGGGACTTTCTCGACATCATTATCGATCAGGCGCGCGTTCCTGTGATTGTGGATGCCGGGATTGGTGCGCCGTCTCATGCGGCTGAGGCGATGGAACGCGGTGCGGATGCGGTACTGGTGAATACGGCCATCGCGGCATCTGCCGATCCGATTGCCATGGGCCGGGCTTTTAAACTGGCGGTGGAAAGCGGTCGGATGGCGTTTGAGGCGGGGCTTGCGGGTACCGTCAATCAGGCGGTGGCTTCCAGTCCGCTGACCGCATTTCTGGATGCCGGCAGCTAAGGAGGTCCCATGAGTTATGTCGATGTATGGCGGCAACTGGACTGGGATGATGTCCGGATGTCGATTTACAGCAAGACGGCCACCGATGTGGAGCGAGCGCTCAGCCGCCGCAAGCGGGATCTGGAAGATTTCAAGGCGCTGATTTCCCCGGCGGCAGAGCCGTATCTGGAGCAGATGGCCCAGCAGTCGGCAGCCCTGACCCGGCAGCGGTTTGGCCGGACTATCGGGTTTTATGTGCCTTTGTATCTGTCGAACCTCTGTGCCAACAGCTGTACTTACTGTGGTTTTACCATGGAGAACAAAATCAAGCGCCGTACCCTGAATCTGGCAGAGATTGAGCGGGAATGCGACGCGATCAAGGCCATGAATTTTGACAATGTGCTGCTGGTGACGGGAGAGCATGAGCGTAAGGTTGGGATGGCCTATTTCCGGCAATGTGTTCCGGCGATTAAGCGCCATTTCAGCTATTTATCAATGGAAGTTCAGCCGCTGGATCAGGACGATTATGCCGAACTGAAAATTCTGGGTTTGGATGCGGTGATGGTGTATCAGGAAACTTACAGCGCTCCGACCTATGCCCAGCATCATTTACGCGGCAATAAGATGGACTTTGAATACCGGCTGGAAACCCCGGACAGGTTGGCCCGGGCAGGGATCGATAAAATCGGCATTGGTGCGCTGATTGGTTTGGAGGAATGGCGCACGGATTGCTTTTTTGTCGCCAGCCATCTGGATTATCTGGAACGCACGTACTGGCAGAGTCGTTATTCGATTTCGTTCCCGCGTCTGCGGCCATGTACCGGTGGTTTAGAGCCGAAATCTGTGATGAACGATCGCCAGCTGGTGCAACTGATTTGCGCTTACCGGCTGTTGAATCCGGAAGTAGAATTGTCGATGTCGACCCGGGAATCTCCGCATTTTCGCGACAATGTACTGCCGCTTGGGATCACCAGTATGTCTGCGGGGTCGAAAACCCAACCGGGCGGCTACGCCGATGACGAACCGGAGCTGGAGCAATTTGCGATCAGTGATGAAAGAGCTGTCGCCGATGTTGCACATTCGGTGAAGCAGCACGGATTTGAGGTGGTTTGGAAGGACTGGCATCCCGCGTATTCCGGGGTTCGGTCATCATGACCTGATGAACCCTGGCACAGAAACTCTGAAACAGCAGGCTGAAGCATAACTTCAGCCTGTTTTTTTTATGGATTCAATCGGATTATTCCGTAAAGACGGCGTTAATCTTGGTGTCGTAACGCGCATGAATGTTGGATGAGAAATGTTTGGCGGTCAGTTTAATTTTCAGTTTCTGAACTTCGACAGGCTGATCAAAGAACACCGAGAGGTTACCGGATGGGTATTTCAGGTAGCTCGGGTAAATCTGTTCGTTATTTTCATTATAGAAGAATGCGACTACCGACTGGTTGCGAGCGTTGGCAGTGGTCTCGACGATCAGCTCCAGCGATTTTACTTTTTTGTTGTTGTAAGGTGTGATTTCAACGGTCTTCGTGACCGGAGTGCCGAAGCGGGCATAGATTGATGTCCCGGCTGAAAGTGTCTCATCGAAATCGATCACCGGGTCGTGATCCGGAAAGCTGGTGGCGTCATTCGGTTTGCTGTTCCCGTAATATTCCTGCAGCAGGGTAAAATTGTCACCATCGTGATCTGTGTTGGCATCCAGACCCACCACGTCATATGTCTTTTTCCACCAGGTGGGCAGGTGGTCGTTGTCAATGGATGTGCTTTCGCCGTAGTTGAACCGGAAGTTACCTTCAAAGCGCTGGCTGCCCTGCGTGAAATCTGCGTTATACAACGAAATGATCGCGCGGTAATTATCCTGCCAGTAGGCGATAGGCGTCTCGAAAGCATGCTCGCCGCGGCCAGGGCGACAATCCAGATTATGGACGCGCTGGTTTGCTGCATTATAAATTTCGATCTTACAGTCCACCGCCCGGGGTTCATTGTTGTCAAACCCCAGCGTTACCAGATGGCGGCGGTCAGTCGGCAGATTGAATTTGACCGGTATGTTGACCCGCTGACCTTTGTAAATGGTCTGGCTGATCGATTTATTGTAAATATCCAGATGAGGATTGGTGTTGGCAAACGCGCTCAGCGATAAGAAAGGCAGGACGAGTAAGAGTGGTTTTTTCATGACATAACCTTATGAATTTAATTAATTATCGTTTCAGTCAGGCATGCTAACGGGTGAATGTTTGGTGTGAAAAGACTTAATAGTGGCTGTTTATTGCGCGACGCCGCATGAACGGCGATCCATAAAAAAAGCCCGGCACGATGGCCGGACTTTCAGAAGCATCCTCGAAACGAGCGCTTAGCGTTGAAGCGGTGCCGTTGCCTGTTTCAGCCAGTCCAGATCGGCACCTTCCAGAGATGGGCTGATCACATCAAAGACCTTCTGATGATAGGTGTTGAGCCAATCCAGCTCGACATCGTTCAGTAAACTGAGATCCACCAGACGACGGTCAATTGGCGCACGGGTCAGGGATTCAAAGCCCAGCACTGTCATGTCGCCTTCGGTTGCCACTTCCACCACCAGTTCCAGGTTTTCGATCCGGATGCCGAATGCATCGGCACGGTAGTAGCCCGGCTCATTCGACAGCACCATACCCGGCAGCAGCGCGGTTGGGTTCGGTGCTTTGGAGATCCGCTGCGGACCTTCATGCACATTCAGGAAGTGGCCGACGCCATGGCCGGTGCCATGGTCGAAATCAAAGCCATAAGCCCACAGATGCTGACGGGCCAGAGCATCAAGCTGCGAACCTGTGGTGCCGCGCGGGAAACGGGCACTGGCCAGCGCGATATGGCCTTTCAGTACCAGCGTGAAGGTTTGCTTCACTTCCTCGCCCGGCGTGCCGATAGCGATGGTCCGGGTGATGTCTGTGGTGCCGTCCGGGTACTGACCGCCGGAGTCCACCAGATAGACATTGTTCATTTCCAGCACACCTGGCTTAGGCTGATTATTGTGATTGTAGTGACACATGGCTGCATTGCCGCCTGCTGCAGAAATGGTGTCGAAGCTGACATCCGTACAGCTTGGGTCTTCAGTGCGGAATTGCCACAGCTGATCGGCCAGTGTCGCTTCATCCAGCAATTTACCGTCTGCGACCTGACGATCCACCCAGGCCAGGAACTTAGAAACCGCGACGCCATCACGGATATGGCTGGCCTTCATGCCGGCAACTTCAGTGGCATTTTTCGCCGCTTTTGGCAGCATGCAGGGATCTGCGCCTTCAAGGATAATGGCGCCAGCGTCACGCAGGGTTTGTCCGGCCCAGGCATTGCTGGTGGCCGGGTCGAGCAGGACGCGTTTTCCTTGCAGGGCATTTAAGCTGATTTTCAGGGTTTCCGGAGCCTGAACGCGGACACCTTCGCCGACGTGTGCCGCAAACTCAGCCGGCAGACGGGCCTGATCAATGAAGAAATCGACGCTGCCATCGTTATGCAGAATGGCTGCACAGAGCAGCACAGGCAAGCAGGCAACATCACTGCCGCGCACGTTCAGCAGCCAGGCAATACTGTCGAGCTGAGTCAGCAGAACGGCATCAGCCTTTTGTTTTTGCAGGCTGGCAGCTATTTTAGCGCGTTTGTCGCTGCTGCTTTGGCCGACGAAATCCAGCCCCATCAGGCGGGCATCCGACAGGGTAGGGGCCGGGCGATCTTCCCACAGCGTATCAATCGGATTGGCTTCCAGCAGCACCAGCGTCAGATCGCTGTTCAGGGTTTGCTGAGTACGCTGCAGCCAGGCACCGCTGTGCAGGCGCGGGTCGACGGCAATTTTGCTGCCCGAAGCGAGTTGTGTTTCCACCCAGTACATCGGTGGTTCTTCGATCAGATGACGGTACTCAAACACGTCGCCCGGCACTTGTTTACGAACCTGAACCACATAGCGGCCATCCACGAAGACGGCAGCCTTATCACGGGCAATGACGGCTGCACCGGCAGAGCCGGTAAACCCGGTTGCCCACAGCAGGCGTTCATTGTGTTCCGGGATGTATTCACCCAGAAATTCGTCTTCATGCGGGATCACCAGAGCGTCAAGCTGTTCTGCGGCCAGCCACTCGCGGATCTGTGCCACGCGTTGAGAAATCACTGATTGCATCTGTCTCTATTCCTTTTTGTTGAGGTCATCCCAGGGGGATGCGCCAAGCCTGTGCCTTAATCACCCTGACGACGGCAGCAAGATGATCCGGTTACGGTAGCGCTTTTGGCTGGCGCCTGCAATTATCGACTAGACAATTCGCGGCATCCGTTAACGATGATTTGCCTTAACCATCTATGGCCAGAGTCATTTTCCTGATGTTTTGGCCAGAAAAGCGTGTACGCCATAGCAGGAAGTGCTGTGGGCAATGGCAACACGACCAAATTGAGCTGAGCCGCGACATAATCGGCAAAATGGCTGGGGGCCGTAAAAATTAGGTCAGTATGGGTACATAGGCTGGCGGCACTATTAAAGTCTGGCACATACATGGCGATATCGCGTTGCAGGCCCTGCTCTGCCAGTTTGTAGTCCAGCAGCCAGCGGTCATCCCGGCCGCAGCGGACCTGAATATGTCGCTGACGCAGGTAATTGCTTTGATTCCACTGCCCATCCGCATGCAGCGCCAGAACCGGATGGCCGGGCCGCACGATACAGCGCTGGGTATCGCGGTGCAGTTCCTGAAACAGAATCCCCTTGGGCGGCATCAGGGTGAGCTGAGCATCCAGCGGATTGAGATCTTTGCCGGTGATGCCAAAGTCGATTTCGCCGCGCAGCATTTTATCGAACGTGTCCGGCTCCCAGGCATGGGTATCCAGCAGGATGTTCGGACCCTGACTGAAAATTTCTCCCAGAAAGCGTGGCATCAGCAGTGGGTAGGCACTTTCAACCAGTGACATTTTGAAATGGCGGTCGCTGTTTTGCGGTACGAACTCCGCCGGTTCGGTCAGGTTTTCAATATCCTGCAACAGTTTTTCCAGCACAGGTTGCAGGCTTTTGGCCCGGGGGGTCGGTAGCAACCCATGGGCGCTGCGGACGAACAGGGCATCATGAAACTGCTCGCGCAGCCGCGCCAGACTTTTGCTGACAGCCGACTGGCTCAGGCAAAGGCGTTGTGCCGCACGAGTGACGCTGCACTCCTGCAGCAGGACATGCAGGCAGACCAGCAAGTTCAGGTCGATCCGGGCGAGTTTATCTACAGTCATCGTAAGATCCGTGATTCGATTAAGATATTCCAAAATGGAAACTTCACAGTGAATATAAACCATTTTAATTCATATCACGAAGTCCTTACACTGGCGCGGTCTTTGGAGAGGAACCTGTGAATGAAGCCTGAATCGTCTGCATCAAACCGCCGCATCGTGGCACTGATGGTCCTGCTGGTGCTGTTTAGCCCGCTGGCTATCGATATTTACCTGCCTGCGTTACCGGCCATGGCCGATAGTTTTGCCGTGGATGCAACGCTGGTTCAGGATACGGTGACCTGGTTTATGTTCAGCCTGGGTCTTGGACAGGTCTTTGCCGGCCCGCTGGCGGACCGTTTTGGTCGTCGTCCCATCGCCCTGATCGGGGTGGCTGTGTATGCCATGAGTTCCACGCTGGCTTATGTGGCGCAGTCGCTGGATATCATGCTGCTTGCCCGTTTCCTGCAGGGCTTCGGTGCCTGTGCAACGTCGGTGGCTGCGTTTGCCGCCGTGCGGGACAGTTTTGGTCCGGAGCGGAGCGGCCGGATGATCAGTTATCTGAACGGTGCAATTTGTTTTATCCCGGCGCTGGCGCCTCTGCTGGGCTCCTGGCTGACTCATGAATTTGGCTGGCGCGCTAACTTCAGCTTTATGGCGGGGTTTGCGATAGTGGCCGGAGCACTGCTGACGACTTTCTTCAAGGAAACCCGTCCGGCAGAGACCTTTGTCAGCGGTGCAATGTTCAGTCCGTCCCGCTATGTGTCTGTGCTGCGTGAGCCGGTGTTTGTTTTTCATGCTTCCATGGCCATGTTGGCGATGGCGGTGATTCTGGCTTATGTGACCTCAGCGCCGATGTGGCTGATGGTGCACCTGGGGCTGGACATGGGTCAGTTCACCTTGTGGTTCGGTATCAATGCCGTGCTCAATATTATTGCCTGCATGGTCGCGCCGAAATGTATGGATAAGGTGGGTTCCCGCCGTACGCTGATGTCTGGCCTGGCGATGCTGACGGTGTCTGGCGGGATGATGCTGATTCTGAAAGATATCTCAGCAGCCTGGGCCTTTATGCTGCCGATCTTCATGAGCTCGTTCGGCTTTGCTTTTGTGCTGGGTTCGGCGGCCGGAAAAGCGCTGGCGCCTTTTGGCGACCGTGCCGGAACCGCTGCGGCCATGCTGGGTCTGTTCCAGATGAGCGGTGCGGGCCTGATGGTCAGCCTGACTCAGCGACTGGATCTGACACCGCCGCTGCTGCTGACGTTCCAGATGCTGATGCTGTTGCCGGGCCTGCTGATTTTGCTGTCCCGTCGCGGTCGCCAGTGGCATCCGGCCCCGGTGCAGGAATAACAATTTTTGGCATATAACTAGACGCCCGAAAAAGGCGCTGGGTCTCGACAACCCTTCAACTCTCGCTTGGCCTGTCACTTGGTGACAGGCCTTTTTTTCAGGTGTTTGTCCCGCTCAATCAGCAGGAAGCGTTGGCATCTTCAGACTTGGCTTTACTGCGCCATTGCTGGATCAGCAGGCCGATGATAATCATCACCAGACCCACTAAGGTCGCCGGATGAATCGTCTCGCCAATGATGGTGGCCAGCAGCATCAGAGAAATGAAAGGCGACAGGAAGATCAGGTTACTCAGTTTGGCGGTATTGCGCGTCAGTTTCATGGCGTTGAGCCAAAGCACAAAGGTGATCCCCATTTCAAACAGGCCGACATAAGTCACAGCCAGCCAGCCCTGCCAGGGAATGGGCTGCCAGCCGCCCATCACGAGACTCAGGCCGACTGAGCACGGCAGCGACAGCAGAAAACCCAGCAGGACACCCACAACGGGATCGGCCTGATTCTTGGTATTCAGAATCCAGAACAGTGCCCAGAGCAGGGTGGACAGCAGGGCCAGCGTGACGCCGAGCGGACTGTCGAACTGCAACGCCATCAGATCCCCTTTGGTGGCGATCACCACCACGCCCAGATATCCGAACAGACAGGCCACCCAGTCCTGCGGCCGGATTTTCTGACCGAGAAAAACCGCAGCCATCAGAGTCAGGGTGATCGCCCAGCTGTAATTCAGCGGCTGAGCCTGCGAGGCTGGCAGTAATTCATAGGCCTGAAACAGCACCAGATAATAGATGCAAGGATTGATCAGGCCGAGCATCAGGTAATAAAACGGCCGGGCACGCAGCGTCGGCAGCAGTAGGCTGAGCTTGCCCTGAAAACCGGCAATCACCAGCAGGGCAATCGCAGAGACGACGCTGGCCGCAGCCACCATCTGAACGGGTGAAAAATAATTGAGGGTGATTTTGAAGGCGGTAGCGACGGTGGACCATAAAAGGACGGCGGCGAGGCCGAATCCAAGCGCTTTCTTTTCCTGCATACTGCGGCTTCCTGCTGCTGGCGGTGGGGCGGCAGGAGCGTTGCCGATCTCCTGCCGTAAAAACCGTCAGTTTATGCCATTTGTGCTTAGTCAGCCAGCACTGGGATGCTGCTGCGATCTCAGTTTGATGCAGACAACATCTGGACATTTATCCAGTATCTTTTTAGCCTTATTGCATCAATACAAAAGCATGCAGGAAACAGATTGATGATGGGTGAATGGCTCAGTGAGAATGGCCAGTGGCTGGCGGCGGCGATCACCGCGGCCGTTGCAGCGGGCGGGGCAACAGCGGCCTGGTTTCAGGGGCGATTGCGCCAGCAGGCCGAGATCTGGCAGCGTCAGCTGGAGGCGGAAACCCGGCTGGCCCAGCAGCGAGAGCAGCAACTGCGTCAGGAACTGGCTGAGCAACAGCAAGAGCTGGACACGCTGGATGTGGAGCGGGATAGGCTCAGCAATGAACTGCGCCAGATGCATGCCCGGCTGGCGGCGGCGGTTGAAAAGCTGCGTTATCTCGAAACCCTGCGTCAGGAGCATCAGGCGCTGACTGAACGGCTGGAGGCATCCCGCCAGTCTGAATACGGCCTGGCAGCGGATCTGCGTGAACTGCAGACCCGTTACCGGGAGGAGCAGAAAGCATCGCATGAAAAAATTCAGCTGCTGGAAAACGCTGAAACCCGGCTGCAACAGCAGTTTGAAAGCCTGGCCAACCGCCTGTTCGAACAGAAAAGCCGGAGCGTGGATGCGCAGAATAAGCTCAGTCTGGACGGGTTACTCAGCCCGCTGAAAGAGCAGTTGGAAGGGTTTCGCAAGCAGATCAACGACAGTTTCAGCCATGAAGCCCGTGAGCGGCATACGCTGGTGCATGAAATTAACAGCCTCAAGTTGCTGAACGAGCAGATGGCCCGGGAAGCGGTGAATCTGACGCAGGCGCTGAAGGGAGACAATAAAGCGCAGGGGAACTGGGGAGAAGTGGTGCTGTCGCGGGTGCTGACGGAATCCGGCCTGCGCGAAGGCCATGAATACCGCACGCAGGTGAATCTGGAAGACAGTCATGGCAAGCGTTATCAGCCGGACGTGGTGGTGCACCTGCCGCAGGACAAAGATGTGGTGATTGACGCCAAGATGTCGCTGGTGGCGTATGAACGTTATTTTCATGCCGAGACTCAGGTGGAGCGGGACAAGGCACTGAGTGAGCACCTGACCTCGCTGCGCGGTCATATCCGAGGCCTGAGTCGTAAGGATTATCATCAGTTGCATGGTGTGCGCAGTCTGGATTATGTGCTGATGTTTATTCCGGTCGAACCTGCGTTTCAGGCGGCGGTTGAAGCCGATCCGGCGCTGATCCGTGATGCCATGGACAGCAATATTATGCTGGTCAGCCCGACCACACTGCTGGTGGCGTTGCGAACCATCAATAACCTGTGGCGCAACGAACGCCAGAACCAGAATGCACGGCAGATTGCCGAGCGGGCCGGAAAACTGTACGACAAGCTGCGGTTGTTTGTCTCGGATATGGAGCAGGTGGGCGGTGCGCTGGACAAAGCCAGCCTGAGTTATCAGGGGGCGATGAATAAGCTGGCGTCTGGCCGGGGCAATATTATTCGCCAGGCCGAAAGCTTTAAGGAACTGGGCGTGGAAGTGAAACGGGATCTGCCGCCGTCGGTGACGGAACGTGCCCTGCAAGACAGTGAGGCTGTGCACGGCATCACCGAGACGGTGAATGACACACCATGACGCTTCAAGTAAACTACGGCCCATAAAACGAATTTGATGGAACGAGCATGACTGAACCTACACAAACGACTGATTTTGGTTACCGCAAGGTGGGCAAAGATGAGAAAGCGCAGCTGGTTGCGGAAGTGTTTCACTCGGTAGCAGACAAATACGATCTGATGAACGACCTGATGTCGATGGGCATTCATCGTCTGTGGAAGCGTTTCACCATTGATTGCAGTGGTGTCCGTCGTGGCCATCGAGTGCTGGATCTGGGCGGTGGTACCGGGGATCTGGCCGCGAAATTCTCCCGCATGGTCGGTGAAGAAGGTCAGGTTGTGCTGGCAGACATCAACAATTCGATGCTGAAAGTTGGTCGCAGCAAGTTGCGGGATCGCGGAATTGTCGGCAACGTTGCCTATGTGCAGGCCAATGCCGAAGAACTGCCGTTCCCGGATGATTACTTTGACTGCATCACCATCAGTTTCTGTCTGCGTAACGTCACAGACAAAGACAAAGCGCTGCGCTCCATGTTCCGGGTACTGAAGCCAGGTGGTCGTTTGCTGGTGCTGGAGTTTTCTAAACCCGTGATTGATCCGCTTTCCAAGCTCTACGATGCCTATTCGTTCCATATTCTGCCGCGCGTCGGCGAAATGGTGGTCGGCGATGCAGAAAGCTACCGTTATCTGGCGGAGTCCATCCGGATGCATCCGGATCAGCCGACGCTGGAAGGCATGATGCAGGACGCGGGATTCGAGCAAACCAGCTACCATAACATGACAGGCGGTATTGTCGCGCTGCATCGTGGTTACAAGTTCTGAGGTCCTGATGCCAGTTGATGCGCTTCTCACCGGTGTGGTGGAAACTGCCCTGAATACGCTGCTCAAAGACGACGAAGTCAGCCAGCGTCGGCTGACTCGTCTGCGAGGCAAAGTGATCAGTGTCCGGGTTCACGAGCTGGGCAAACAATTCTATTTCATCTTCAGTCAGCAAATTGATGTGCTGACGGTGTATGAAGGGGAAACCCAGTGTCGTTTGTCGCTCAGTCTGGCCGCATTGCCGGAACTGCGGGAGCAGGCGAACCTGACTCAGCTGATTAAGGCGGACAAACTGGCTCTGGAAGGGGATATCCAGCTCGCCCAGCAATTTTCAGCGCTGCTTAGTGGCCTGAAGCCGGATGTGGCAGAACGGTTATCCCGCTATACCGGCGATGTGGTTGCACATACGGTGGTGAGCGGTGCGAAGCAAAAGCTGGCGGGTCTGCGTGAGCATGCCCAGGCACGCCGTCGCGATTTAGGCGAAGTGATGACGGAAGAATGGCGACTTGCACCGCCGGCGCTGGAAATCGCCCACTTTGCCGATCAGGTCGACGACGCGGCCTCACAACTGGCGCGCCTTGAAGCCCGAATCAATCAGCTGGCAGATCGGCTGGCTCAACCAACTACAGCCTGAGCATCATGAGTCGTTTTTCCGAAATTAAGCGCCTGTATCAGATCACTGCCGTGCAGCTGCGGTACGGACTGGATGATTTACTGCCGGATGACCCGCGTACCCGGCTGCCCAAACTCATGCGTAAAAGCCTGTTCTGGGTGCAGAATCAGCATCCGGATAAATGTCTGGGTGAGCGGCTGCGTCTGGCGCTTCAGTCTCTGGGTCCGGTGTGGATCAAATTTGGCCAGATGATGTCGACCCGGCGTGATCTGTTCCCGCCACATATCGCAGATCAACTGGCACTGTTGCAAGATCGCGTGGCTCCGTTTGATGGTGCCTTAGCACGTCAGCAAATTGAGAAATCCCTTGGGGGGCCGCTGGAACAGTGGTTCAGCGATTTCGATCAGACACCGCTTGCTTCAGCCTCCATTGCGCAGGTTCACACGGCGACCCTGAAAGCCAATGGCCGTGAAGTCGTTATTAAAGTCATTCGTCCGGATATTCTGCCGGTGATTCAGGCCGACATTAAACTCATGTACCGCATGGCCCGTCTGGTGGCTCGTTTTGTGCCTGAGGCCCGTCGCCTGCGTCCGGTCGAAGTGATCCGCGAATACGAAAAGACCCTGCTCGATGAGCTGGATCTGATGCGTGAAGCGGCCAATGCGATTCAGCTTCGACGCAACTTCGATGGCAGCGACTCGCTTTATGTGCCTGAAGTGTTTACGGATTATTCGCACAGTAATCTTCTTGTCATGGAACGCATTTATGGTATCCAGGTTTCTGATGTTGAGGCCTTAAAAGCCAACGGCACGGACATGAAGTTGCTGTCGGAAAAAGCGGTGAATGTCTTTTTTACCCAGGTCTTCCGCGACAGCTTTTTCCATGCCGACATGCATCCGGGAAACATTTTTGTGTCGCACAAAAATCCGGCAGATCCGCAGTGGATTGCACTGGATTTTGGCATTGTCGGGACGCTGAACCGGGAAGATAAACGCTATCTGGCTGAAAACCTGCTGGCATTTTTCCATCGCGATTACCGCAAGGTCGCCGAACTGCATGTGGACTCGGGCTGGGTACCGCACGATACCAATGTGGATGAGTTTGAATTTGCCATCCGCACCGTGTGTGAACCGATCTTCGAAAAGCCACTGGCAGATATTTCGTTTGGCCATGTGCTGCTGAATCTGTTCAATACCGCTCGTCGTTTCAACATGGAAGTCCAGCCGCAGCTGGTGCTGTTGCAGAAAACCCTGCTCTATGTGGAAGGTTTGGGACGTCAGCTTTACCCGCAACTGGATCTCTGGGATACGGCCAAGCCGTTTTTAGAGGACTGGATGTCACGTCAGGTGGGGCCGCAGGCCATCATCGGTGCCGTCCGGGAGAAAGCGCCGTTCTGGGCTGAAAAATTACCTGAACTGCCTGAACTTCTTTATGACAGTTTGCGCCAGGGCAAGGTAATGAATCAGCGGATTGATAAGCTGTACGACAATTACATGTCCAGCCGCCGCCAGCAGGGCCAGGCAAAGTTTTGTTTTGGTGTCGGCGCGACCCTGATCATATGTTCTGCCATACTTTTGGGTAGTCAGGTTGATCTTTATCCGGCCTTATCGGCTTCAGCTGGCGCTTTATTCTGGTTGATGGGCTGGCGGGCTTATACGAAATAACGGCGATGCTGCCTTAGGCAACATGGCTTTCTCAGGAATAAAAGGATAGGTAAACATGGGTGGAATCAGTATCTGGCAACTGCTAATTGTTGCTCTGATCATTGTGTTGTTGTTCGGAACCAAGAAGCTGCGCTCTATGGGCGGTGATTTGGGCTCTGCCGTGAAAGGCTTCAAAAAAGCACTGAATGACGACGACGAGAAGAAAAATCAGGCCGATGCCGACTTCGAACAGAAGTCACTGGCTGATAAGAAAGACGCGGCTGAACCGCAGAAAGGCCCAAAAGATAAAGAGCAGGTTTAACACGTGTTTGATATCGGGTTCTGGGAACTGATTCTGATCGGGGTTGTCGGCTTGATTGTCCTTGGGCCAGAACGCTTGCCCGTGGCCATCCGTTCGTTGTCTCGCTGGGTCAATGCGGCCCGAAATATGGCGACGGCGGTAAAGACTGAACTGTCTCAGGAGCTGAAAATTCACGAGCTGCATCAGGATCTGAAAAAGGCCGAGCAGGCGGGGATGCAGGATCTGGCACCGGATTTACAAAAATCGGTGGAAGAACTCAGGGAAGCAGCGGCCTCGGTACAGCGGCCTTACGCGAAATCTGAGCCTGCCATTGAGCCTGAACATGCGGCGGATATCGAATCGCAGCAAGCGGACTCTCCTTTGAAGGATGCGGCAACGGAATCTAAGCCGGCCTCCTCATCGCAACAACAGGATAAATAACGCTTCATGTCGAGTGTGGAAGATACCCAGCCTTTATTCAGTCATTTGCTGGAACTGCGAAACCGACTGCTTCGTTCTGTATTGAGTGTGCTGGTGGTGTTTCTCTGTCTGGTGTGGTTTGCCAACGACATTTACAGTCTGCTGGCTGCACCACTGGTGGAGCGGATGCCTGAAGGCACCAGCATGATAGCCACAGATGTGGCGTCGCCCTTTTTTACACCCATTAAGCTAACGCTGGTCACTTCGGTGTTTTTGGCGGTGCCGTTGATCCTGTATCAAATCTGGGCCTTTGTTGCTCCGGGTTTGTACAAGCATGAACGTCGTTTGGTCATGCCGCTGCTGTTTTCCAGTTCGTTGCTGTTTTACTGCGGTGTGGCATTTGCCTATTTCGTGGTGTTTCCGCTGGTTTTCGGCTTCTTTACGAACATAGCCCCGGAAGGCGTTCAGGTTGCGACGGACATCGCCAGTTATCTCGATTTTGTGCTGGCGCTGTTTCTGGCCTTCGGGATTGCTTTTGAAATCCCGGTCGCGATTATTCTGCTGTGCTGGACCGGTGCGACCGATCCGCAA
Organism: Photobacterium sp. 1_MG-2023; assembly: GCF_030547945.1. Lineage (NCBI taxonomy): Bacteria > Pseudomonadati > Pseudomonadota > Gammaproteobacteria > Vibrionales > Vibrionaceae > Photobacterium > Photobacterium sp. 1_MG-2023. The sequence goes on from NZ_JAUORR010000027.1 coordinate 19,681, forward strand.
AGCCTGCGCCGGAAACGGCCTTATATTATCGTGGCCGCCTTTGTGGCCGGGATGTTACTGACGCCGCCGGATATTATTTCGCAGACCTTGCTGGCTGTGCCCATGTGTTTGTTGTTTGAAGTCGGTTTGTTCTTTACCCGTTTCTATATCCGGGGGGAGACAGGCGAACAGCACGACGATTAAACCGGTTTGAACCGACCAACAGCCGCCCAGTGCGGCTGTTTTTATATGCGCAGATAATGTATTGGTTTTTATCCAAGGAGCCGTGCTGTGTACAATGGCGAAACATTCGGGGGAATGAAGTCAATGATCGATATTGGGGTAAACCTGACCAACAGCCGGTTTGATAAAGATCGGGACGCCGTGATTGACCGGGCCCGCGCGGCAGGTGTACAGGCGCTGATTCTGACCGGCACCAGCGAACAGGAAAGCCGTGAGGCGCTGGCAATGGCCCATCAGTGGCCGGGTTATTGTTACAGTACCGCTGGCGTGCATCCGCACGATGCCAAATCGGTGACTGACCTGACGCTGCCGCAGATTCGTGATCTGGCGGCCGATCCTGCCGTTGTCGCGATCGGGGAATGCGGCCTCGATTTTAACCGGGACTTTTCACCGCGTCCGCAGCAGGAAGCCGTGTTTGAAGCGCAACTGGCGCTGGCAGCCGAACTGCAAAAACCGGTGTTCATGCATTGCCGGGAAGCGCATGATCGATTCATGGCGATTCTCAAACCCTGGCGCGACAAACTGCCTGCAGCCGTACTGCACTGTTTTACCGGCACCGAACAGGAGCTGAGAGACTGTCTGGCGTTGGATCTGCACATCGGTATTACCGGCTGGGTGTGTGACGAACGCCGGGGCACCGAGTTGCGGGACATCGTGCATCTGATCCCGGATCAGCGCCTGATGCTGGAAACGGATTGCCCGTATCTGCTGCCCCGGGATCTGCGGCCCAAGCCAAAGTCCAGCCGCAACGAGCCGGCTTATCTGCCGCATATCGTTAGCGCTGTGGCCGCTTGCCGTCAGCAGCCTGTCGACGCACTGTCGGCGGCGGTTTTCTCTGCAACCCGGGCATTTTTTCAGATCGAACCAGCGTAAACTGCTGTTCGGTGGTAAGATGAGCCGCAACTGTGACTGATTGCGGCGTTAATCTTCGGATCCCGCACAACCAACAAGGAGTGAGCAGTGTCTGTATCTATTCAGGGGGCATTTCCGGCCCGTCGTATGCGTCGTGCGCGCAAGCAAGACTTTTCCCGCCGTCTGACAGCTGAGCATCTGGTGTCAGTGAACGACCTGATTTATCCGATGTTTATTCTGCTGGGCAAGAACCGTCGTGAGCCGGTCGAGTCGATGCCTGGCGTGGAACGCCTGTCGATTGATCTGATGCTGCTGGAAGCGGAGTACCTGTCGAAGCTGGGTGTTCCGGCGATTGCATTGTTCCCAGTGGTCACGCAGGACTTCAAAAGTGTGTGTGCAGCGGAAGCCTATAATCCTGAAGGCATTGTGCAGCGCGCGGTGCGCCTGCTGAAAGAGCATGTGCCTCAGATGGGTGTGATCACCGATATCGCATTGGACCCGTTCACCACGCACGGTCAGGACGGCATTATTGATGAGCATGGTTATGTTCTGAATGATGAAACTACCGAAGTGCTGGTGAAACAGGCGCTGTCCCATGCGGAAGCCGGGGCGGATATCGTGGCCCCCTCCGATATGATGGACGGCCGGATTGGTGCGATTCGTACCGCACTGGAAGAAGCGGGTTACATTCACACGCAAATCATGGCGTATTCAGCCAAGTATGCGTCGAATTATTATGGTCCGTTCCGCGATGCAGTCGGCTCTGCCGGAAACCTCAAAGGCGGTGACAAGAAAACTTATCAGATGGATCCGGCCAACAGCGATGAAGCGCTGCACGAAGTCGCAATGGATATTCAGGAAGGTGCAGACATGGTGATGGTGAAGCCTGGCATGCCTTATCTGGACGTGGTCCGCCGGGTGAAAACCGAGCTGCAGGTGCCGACGTTTGCGTATCAGGTCTCCGGAGAATATGCGATGCACATGGCTGCGATTCAGAACGGTTGGCTGAAAGAGAAAGAAACCGTCATGGAATCCCTGTTGTGCTTTAAGCGCGCCGGTGCCGACGGCATCCTGACGTATTTTGCGAAATCTGTTGCCGAGTGGCTGGCAGAAGAAGCGGCAGAGCGTCAGGCGACATTGTCCGAGCAAAAATAAGCATCGGACAGCCCATAAAAAAAGCGAGCGTGGGCTCGCTTTTTTTATGGGCTGTCATTCAGGGTTTCACGTTGCGGTTGATGGGGTTCTGCAGCGAAATCAGGGTCTCGGTGGACTGTACTTCATCAATGGCCTGTAGCTTGTCGATCAGTACATACTGCAGTTCTTCGATAGACCGACACATGAGTTTGACGAATATGTTATACGCCCCTGTGGTGTAATACGCTTCAACCACTTCATCCAGTTCGTTCAGTTTGGCCAGCGCCGAGTGATAGTCCCGCGCGGCATTTAAATTAATGCCAATAAAGCAACAGACGTCATAACCCAGCAGCTTAGGGTTGATAATCACCTCAGTTCCAGTAATGATGTTTGCAGCGCGCATTTTTTCAACACGGACATGCACTGTGGCCGGGCTGACATTGAAGCGCTTTGCCATTTCGGCATAGGGGATCCGGGCATCATGCATCAGGGCATTTAAGATATCCCGGTCTAAATCATCCAGTCGGGGGAGCGGGGTCATGGCTTCTTTCCGTGGTAGTTCGCAACTCCTGCATCTTATACTGGCTTGGCGTCTGACGCACGGTTTAGGATGAGCGAATCACCGGACCACAGAATCAAGGATATCACTGTCACTTCATGCGTTTAGTACTCTTGCTGCTGGTACTTCTAATGCCCAGGCTGGCGCTGGCCGAGGCGAATGTGCTGGTGATTCATTCCTATCATCAGGGCATGCGCTGGACGGATGCCCAGCAGGCAGGCCTGAGTGATGCCGTGCGTGCCAGTCAGATCCATCTGCAGATAGACTACATGGACAGCAAGCGTTACCAGTCGCCCTGGTATCTGCACCAACTGGTGGATCTCTATAAAGCCAAACTGGGGAATGAAAACTTCGATGCCATTGTCGTAACCGATGACAATGCGCTCTGGCTGGTGAATCAACTGGCCGCCTATATTGGAGAGACACCGGTACTGATGTCCGGGGTGAACCAATACCGACCCGAGAAGCATTCAAATCTGTCGCGGGTGGGCGGCATTTTCGAAGCCAATGACGTCTCAGCAAATATTAATCTGGTTCAGACCATACAACCGGATGTTCAGCATTTCTACTTCATTTCAGACCATACCACCACGGGCCGGGAAATCTGGCAGGATACGCAGGATTATCTCAGTCAGCACCCGGAGCTGCCGTACACTTTACTGAGTCCGCAGACTTTTACGGAGTTGTTCGACAGTGTCAGTCAGTTACCACCGAAGTCAGCCATTGTTTTTCTGAGCTATTTTATGGATGGGAACGGCACGTATTTATCCAGCCGTGAAGTGATGAAACACCTGAGCAACCGTGCCAATGCGCCGGTGTATGCCTCTTATCGTTTTCTGCTCGACAGCGGTGCGCTGGGGGGCGTGGTGAGCCGGGGCTATGATCAGGGGCTGATGCTGGGACAGTTACTCAAACAGGTGCTGAACGGTGCCGTATCGGAGTTTCCCGCATTTCTGACCAGCCCGCGTCAGGTGATGTTCAATTATCCGGCGCTCAAGCGCTGGAAAGTTCAGGTGGATCAGTCGCAGGTGCTCCTGGTGAATCAGCCGGTGAGCTGGCTTGAACGGTATTCTGGGCATGTGCGGCTGATCAGCATGGTGCTGGCAGCAATGCTGGTCGTTATCATGCTGCTGATCGTGATCATTCGCCGGTTGCGACGCAGTGAACGCAAACTGACGCAAAGCCGGACCCTATTTGAAGGCGTGTTTGATCAGAGCTTTCAGTTTATTGCCATTCTGAATCAGGGCGGGCAACTGAAATCGGCCAACCTGGCGATGCAGGATCTGCTGGGCCGCTCGGTGATTAAATATGATTGCCCGTTTTGGGAGTGGGGATGCTGGGAGCGAGCCAGTACGCAGCAGCTCAGACAGTCTTTCCTTTCCGCCAGTCATACACAACTGGTCCGGTTCGAAACCGGGATCAACAGCAGTGAAGACGGTGTCCGGATTCTGGATATCTCGATTAAACCCCTGCCACAGACCGAAGGGGAAGAATGCCAGCTGCTGCTGGAAGCCCGGGATGTGACGGCCCGTCATCATATGGAAGAAAAACTCCGGGAACGGGAAATCAGCTACCGATTGCTGTACGAACAGCAGCCCGTGATATTACTGGCAATTAACCAGCATGGCCGGATCCAGTCAGTCAATCAGTTTGCCACAGAGCTTCTGGGCTACAGCAAACGTGAAATGCTGGGCCATAAAGTGACAGACTTCTATCTGGACGATGTGGAAATTCCGCAGCATTTCATTTCGACCCATCAGGGCAAAGAAGAGCAAAGCGTCTGGCGGCGTCAGCTGCGTTATACCTGCGCCAGTGGCAAGGCTGTCTGGATCCGGGAAACCATTCGTTCGTCGTTATCCCAGCATCAGTTGTTGCTGGTGGGGGAAGACATCACCAGTACCCGGGAACTGGAAGCTAAGCTGGAATATCAGGCGAATCATGATTATCTGACCAATCTGTTTAACCGCAGCTATTTTGAACGCCAGCTGGATACTTCGCTCAATGAAGCGCGGGAGAAAAGTGCCCGCCATGCAATGTTGTATCTGGATCTGGATCAGTTCAAAGTCATCAACGATACCGCCGGGCATGAAGCCGGAGACGAGGCACTGAAGCAGGTGGCCTGGTTACTGCGGGGGATCATGCCGCACAAAGCAACGCTGGCCCGCTTAGGCGGAGATGAATTTGCCATTATTCTGAATCACTGCGAAGTGGAAGGTGCCTTGCGTCTGGGGGCCGAAATTCTGCACTTGCTGGAAGAAAGCGAATTCTACTGGCAAAACACGCGCTTCAGTCTCAGTGCTTCCATTGGGATCCGGTTGATTGATGATACGGCAGGTTCGCCCCAGCAGGTCCATGCTCAGGCGGATACGGCCTGTTATGCCGCCAAAGATGAAGGCCGGAACCGGCTGCATCTCTACCGTCCGGATGATGAAGAACTGCAACGGCGGGAGCGGGAAATGGCTTATGTCAGTCATATCCGCCGGGCACTGGATGAGCAGCGATTCGAGCTGTATGCCCAGACGATTGCCCCGCTGGCTTCCCGGGCGAAGGGCCATCACTATGAAGTACTGCTGCGCATGCGCAGCAGTGACGGTGCGATGATCCCACCGGGGCTCTTTATGCCTGCGGCAGAGCGTTATAATCTGGCACACCTGATTGACCGCTACGTGGTCAATGCGGTGCTCGACTGGCTTGAAGTGCATCCCGAAGCCGTTGCTCCGCTTCAGCTTTGCTCGGTCAATCTTTCCGGTCAGTCGATGGGCAATCCCGACTTTGTAGATTTCCTGCTCACCCGGATTGGTCGCTCCAGTATCCCGGCCAGTAAGCTGTGTCTGGAAATTACTGAAACGGCGGCCATCGGAAATATGAGTGAAGCCATTGAGCTGTTCACCCAGTTAAAATCCCTCGGATGCATGATTTCGCTGGATGATTTCGGTGCCGGATTGTCATCGTTTGGTTATCTGAAGCGATTACCGGTCGATCTGATTAAAATTGACGGCATGTTTGTGCGTGATATCGCCGATGATGAGGTTGATATGGCGATGGTGACGGCTATCAATGATCTGGCGAAGAAGATGGGGAAACAAACGGTCGCCGAGTTTGTTGAAAACGATGCCATTCTCAGCCGGTTGGAGCAGTTAGGGGTTGATTATGCGCAGGGTTACCGGTTTGGCAAACCGATGCCTTTACCCGCATTGGTGGCGCATCTGAATCAGACGACTGCTGACATCTGGTAAGCGGGTATCGCCCCTTTCGGTGATCGGCGGGCTGAGTGCGCTTCTCAAAAAGTCATCCATTTCATGATGCCGATTGCTATAATCCGCCGCTGTGTTTGAATCTTCTCTGTCCGGCAGTGGCCGGGCGGAAGTCCTCTTGCGGAGAAAGCTGTGCGAATCACCTTCATTTGCGATCAACCCGAACGTCAGCCTGAACTGGATGCACTGGCTGCACGCTGGGGGCTGGTACCCGATCCGGACGCTCTGTTTGCGCTGCAACTAACACACGAACGGCTGGCGCTGCTCAAACGAGATGAGCCGAAGTTAGGGGCGGTGTATGTCGATCTGGCCGGGGGCGCTGCGTCCCATCGCCGTAAGTTTGGCGGTGGACGCGGGCAGGCGATTGCGAAAGCTGTCGGTTTGAAAAGCGGCGCCATGCCCCGGGTGCTGGATGCAACAGCCGGTTTGGGCCGTGATGCTTTTGTGCTGGCCTCACTGGGGTGTAGCGTGCAAATGGTGGAGCGGCATCCTGTGGTTGCTGCGTTGCTGGAAGACGGATTACGCCGTGCAAAGACCGATGCCGAGATTGGCCATTGGGTCAGTGAGCGGATGACGCTGTTGCATGCCACCAGTCAGGATGCGTTGACACAGCTGGCGGATGATCCGGATTATCTCGCGCCAGACGTGGTCTATCTGGACCCGATGTTTCCACACAAAAAGAAGTCGGCGCTGGTCAAAAAAGAAATGCGGGTTTTTCAGAGTCTGGTTGGTGCGGATACCGATGCTGATCTACTCTTGACGCCAGCGCTGGCACTGGCGACCAAACGTGTGGTGGTGAAACGGCCGGACTACGCGCCCTGGCTGGATGGCCAGCAACCGTCCACGGTTATTGAAACCAAGAAAAACCGGTTTGATGTGTATGTCAAAGCGGCGATGAAATAAGGTCGCCTGTCGAGCAATCGGCTGCCTTGAGGGAGAGGGAGTGATGTCAAAATCATTATGTAAATACCGCCGTGCAGAGATCAGTGACAAAGCGGCTGCGATCGGAGCGCTGGTCAGCCAGCCCCGCTTCCTGTGCCGCAGTTGTGCTCGCGTTTCCAATACCAAAGGGGCTTTGTGTAAGCCGATGGGGTTGCCGGGCGTCACGGTACCATCAAATCTTGCATCTCCGGCAGTGCCTGAGGTGGGTGAAAGCCTGGAGAGCGGCGCGGTGCGTCTGTCCTCCGGATGGCTGAGCATGTCTGTCAAAGTTCGCAAGCTGGATAAGAAACTGAGAAAGCTCTCGAAGAAAAAGCGTCAATACGAGAAGAAAATCGAGAAGTATCAGAAGAAGTCCGGCAAGTACCAGAAAAAGGCGGCGAAATATCAGAAGAAAGCTGACAAGGCACATCAGCGGTTCGACAAGCTGATCTATCAGGCCAGTGCCTGACATTCGTTCAGTCTGCCTGAAAACAAGAAAGCCTCCGTATGGAGGCTTTTTTACAGGGGATCAAATGATTCTCAGGATTCTTTGATCAGCACAGCAGTCAGCAGGCAAGTGATTACCGCAACAACAATGCCAGAAACAATTAACCAAGGGAGCATAGCCTTACTTCCATCTATTCGAGCTAAAAGAGGCCACATTGAATATTTTTTAAATACTTCCATCAATAGGAAATATATAAGCTGAAATGGCTATTAACAGATGGAAACAAAAGCGAATTAAATCTCGTTAATGCTTTGTTAAATAGAATAAAAAAGCACCAATAATGGTGCTTTTTACATTTGGTAACAGATGTTTCTGAAAGCTTAGATTTTCGGCGGTAATGCCAGCGCCAGGCCTTCCCGGGAGAGGCGGTTTGCGGCGGCCTTATCGTTCAGCTTCTCCAGCACCTCGACCAGATAGCTGTAGTCTGCCACCGACGGGTGCAGCTCAATTGCTTTTTCCAGATGAGTCCGGGCTTCTTTATATTTCCCGTCCCGCAGGTAGAGCTGCCCCAGCGCACTGTGTGTCGTCGCGTTGCTGCTGTCGTAACGCAGTAAATCTGTCAGAGTCACGATGGCCGGATGGTTGTCGGTCAGCTTCAGCGTGGGCATCAGTCGTACCAGATCCGGGTCAATTTTCTTACGCAGCGCTTCGCGCAGTACGGTGTAGGCTTCACTGTCGGCATTCCGGGCACACATTTCATGGACGAAACAGGTGACCAGCACCGGGTTTTGCTTAGCCTTGCGATTCAGGCTGTTCCAGTGGCCCATCAGACCGTCGCTGCCACTGTGCTGGCTGATCTGAGCCATCAGGCCGCATTCGGCTTTCACAGTCAGGGCATCCGTCTGTTCTTCGGTCAGGCTGCCATATTTTTTCAGCGCGGGCAGCAGACCCAGCAGTGCTGGCCAGTCTTCCAGCGCGACATAGCATTGTTTCAGCAGTTCCAGCAGCAGCGGGTTACGCGGATGGGCGCCTTTGACATCTTGCAGCGTCGCCACCGCTTCTTCATATTGGTGATGGCGGCACTGAAGACGGGCGCGGGTGAGGGCGACGGCCAGGCTTTCGCTGTCCAGCTCAGCAGCCAGACGCAGATATTCATCCCGCTGGTGGAACTGGCCTTGTCCCTGCGCTGCTTCTGCGGCAGCCAGATAGTTCAGCAGCGGTGTTTCACTGTGAGTCGCCGATTTAACGACAAGCTTTTCTGCCTGTTTCCAGTCGCCTTCCAGCACTTTAACCAGACCGTTGGAGGTCAGCTGGCGGGCTTTGCGGGTTTTCCGGCCGGAGAAAAAGCCACGGGTGACACTGCTCAGCGACAGCAGCCACTTGATCAGATTTTCCAGCAAGAAAAACAGCCCGAACAGGACCACAACCAGCAGCAGCAGGGTCGTCAGGCTCATTTCCAGGGTCTGATTCGCAGCGGAAATCAGTACGTATCCCTGATTTCCGGCCAGCATCGGACCCACGATGATCCCAGCAATCAGGGCTGCGACCAGCAACAAAAGTTTAATCATGCCGGATCCTCCTCACCCTTGATGGGTGCCACTTGCTGGCGCACGCGCTGGTTGATGAGTTCCGACAGCATGGACGGCGATTCCAGCGATTTTGGATAGCTGACTTCAATTTGCTGCTGTCCAAGTTCATCTAAGGTCTTAATGAAGTTCTGGGTTTTCGGATCGTCCGTTTTGTAGAACTGGCCGGCCCAGTCTTTCGCCTTGGCGAGAGATTGGGTGTAAAGCTCGCCCTGTTCACGGAAGACGGCACGAATGGCAGTTTCCAGCTTCGACTTGATGTTTTCCTGCAGGTAGAAGTTCTGATCCGGCGAGAGCAGTGGAATCACATTGCCGTCGCGCTTGCGATAGGTGACGAAATGGCCGCTGAACTGTTTGAGCGAGGTCATCAGGTTGGATTTCCAGTCGGAAATCGACTCGCTGACTTGCGCCTGTTGCGGTTCATCAAGTGATTCCGGCACGATGGCATTGGCCAGTGGCAGGGCATCCACCTGAGCCTGCAGGCTGGTCAGACGCAAAGCCAGACCGTCACGATCAATCCGGGCAATCGACTTCAGCATTGTAATGTCATTGCTCAGGGCGCTGCGCAGATCGGTCAGGCTCGGGTCTCCGAGCTGGGCGATACGGCTGTCCGCGGATTGCAGCAGCAGGGTGGCACTGGTCAGATCATGTTCCAGCGAGAGTTTGCGTTCGGCCATGCGGGTCAGATAGTCCGCTTCCGCCAGCAGCCAGTCGTTCGGACGACGGCCTTTGAGTTCAGACAACGCCGTTTGCAGGGCATCCACATCGTTAGCCTGCTGTTCCAGCGCGGTCGACGTGGTGGCCAGTTGTTCTGTCACGCTGGTTTTGACGGACGCTTCGCTTTGGGCCAGCGCCGTTTTCATGTCGCTCAGTTGCTGTTGCAGGGTGGCGAGCTGGGCCTGTTGCGCCTGATTTTGCTGGTGGCCGTGATAGTACAATCCCGCGCCCAGCAGAATCACCAGTGCAATCGCGACGATGCCGGTTTTGCTGCCGCCAGATTTGGCAGGCGTCTGCTTGGCCGGCTCTTGGGCAGTACGGCCAGTTGATTTCGGCTGGTTGTCGGCAGTTTTCGGCGTGTCCTTTGCCTTCTCAGCGGCATCAGACTGGTTGCCTGCCTTAGGGTGATCGTTATTGGTCTTCTTCTCAGTCATCCGTTTATCCCGTTATGCCTGTTGTACTTAGGGCAGTAAGCAATGCAGCATTACTGGCACTGCCTACCATGGTTACGTGGCGAAAGCCGATGTCCCTGGCTTCTGTTTCAATACGCTCACTGGGCACCAGCAACCGACAACCATAGAGCCAGTCACGGGCCTGAACCGGCATGAGCCGGACCAGATACGCCAGTTGCTGGCCGCTGGTGACAACCAGTGTGTCGACGCCTTGTTGCTGCCATTCGGGGTACAGTGTGTCACCCTTGAGTGCCAGCCAGTGTCGTGCATAGGTTTCACAATAGGAGACGCTGGCCTGTCGTTCGACCAGCGTCTCGAAAATCAGTTCACGGCCGCCGTTGCCGCGCAGAATCAACACGTTGTGCTGTGCAGGCTGTGCCAGTTCTGGCAGGGCTAGCAAACCTTCGCTGTCTTCCCGCTGTGGTGCTGACACTGACTGGCCGCAGGCTTGGGCAAAGACGTCGGCCGTCTGCTGGCCCACGGCAAGATAATGCACGCCTGTTGGCCAAGGAATGTGTTGTTCTGTCAGATAAGTATGCGCCATTTTTACCGCATGAGTGCTGACAGCAATCACACAGTCTCCTTCTTGCAACGCAGCAAGTTGATCACCCAGTTGCGGCAGGCCGCTGCCCGGTGCGATGGTCAGCAGGGGTTGCACCAGCGATGCAATGCCCTGTTCGGCCAGTGCGGACGCCAGCGCATCACCTTTAGGGGCTGGCCGGGTGATCAGAACCGTCATTCGGCTTCGTCGTACAGTCGGGTCAGAATGTCACGGGCGCCGCGGGCCAGCAGTTCTTCTGCCAGCTGCGTGCCCAGCGCTTCGGCATCGGCAATCGGGCCGCGAATTTCACCGGCAACAATCTGGGTGCCATCCGGTTCGCCAACCAGAGCACGCAACCAGACCTGATCGCCTTCCAGTTCTGCATAGCTGCCAATCGGCACCTGACAGCCACCTTCCAGACGATTGTTCATTGCTCGTTCACACAGAACGCGGGTGGTGGTGGTCTCATCGCTGAGGACATCCAGCAGGGCACGAATGCGGGTATCGTCCAGACGGCATTCGATGCCCACGGCACCCTGGCCGACGGCAGGCAGACTGACTTCAGGTTCGAGCGCGCAGCGAATGCGATCGTCCATTTTCAGACGTTTCAGACCCGCGCAGGCCAGAACGATAGCGTCATACTCGCCGTCATCGAGCTTACGCAGACGGGTGGCAACGTTGCCGCGCAGTGTTTTGATCTGTAAATCCGGGCGGCGGGCCAGCAATTGGCACTGACGGCGCAGGCTGGAGGTGCCGACGATTGCACCCTGGGGTAATTCATCGACATGGGCATAGTGGTTGGAGACAAAAGCGTCCCGTGGATCTTCACGCTCACAGATGGTGACCAGGCCTAAACCTTCCGGGAACTCGACGGGCACATCTTTCATGGAATGCACCGCGATATCAGCCCGGTTTTCCAGCATGGCCTGCTCCAGTTCTTTGACGAACAAGCCTTTGCCGCCCACTTTAGCCAGTGGGGTGTCCAGAATGATGTCACCTTTGGTGACCATAGGAACCAGTTCCACCACGATTCCCGGGTGCGCTGATTCCAGTGCCGCTTTAACATACTCGGCCTGCCACAGTGCGAGCGGGCTTTTACGGGTGGCGATCCGGATAGGCTTCTCAGTCATAAATAGGAGTCCATCTAATTGCTTTAAATATGGTTTATTTCCACTAATCGTACCACTCCGGCACAGGGAAGGTAATGTCGATGTTGTGCCTAGTGCGGTGAAGCGCTTTTGTCCTGTTCTGTGACATCACAATCGCGATCTAGATCACATTAATGTGTGTGATCTGGCTTCCAAAGTCTGGGGTGCTGGCGATTTTTTCTCATTGTACTATTTTGAGGTCATATTGAACGGACTTGTCCATCCAGTGCCGCCTGCGCAGTTTGCATAAACCATACAGACTTTACGGATAGCCTTAAAACTGTTAGATTGATCACGTTTTTGCTCACGAATGGCGCGCCGATTGCTCGAAGAATGACAAGATTCGGGCCGCGCTGGATGCTGGTAGCTCTTGGAAGAGTAATTTGCAAAATTATATTAATTCGTTAATTGGCAGGCTGGATAAACATAACCAGCGTCGGGTCGAGCGTGCCCGGCTTGCCATGAATGCACAGTCCGAACAGGTGTTCAGCCTGTTGCCTGTGCTATTGCATGTGAATCATCCGGATTTACCTGGCTACCAGAATGCCGAGGTACCTCAAGGCATTTCTGCTTATCTCCCTTCCGATCGCCAGATGTCTCTGGCCTGTGAATACTTTAATCTTGATCGCACCGCACTGGCGGGTGATGACGAAAAGACTGTCGGTGATATCCTGGGCCTGTATGCCATGGGCAGTACCTCGTCGCTGGGTCAGAGCCTGACCAGTGATCTGGATATCTGGGTTTGTATCCGCACCCGGATGCCGCTTGAAGAGCGTGAAGCGCTGCTCAACAAGTGTAAGGCCGTTTCGGCCTGGGCCATGTCCTATGGTGTCGAAGCCAACTTTTTTCTGATCGATGACAACCGCTTCCGCCACAATCGCTCAGAGGCTCTGAGCGGCGATAACTGCGGCTCCAGTCAGCATCTGTTGCTGTTAGACGAATTTTACCGTTCGGCGGTGCATCTCGCCGGGCAACGTTTCCTGTGGTATCTGGTGCCGCCGGAAATGGAAGAATGCTACGACGAATACGTGGCTTATCTGGCGGAAGATGGCTATATCAACCGGGATGAGTGGATTGATTTCGGCGGCCTGTGCCGCATTCCGGCGGAAGAGTATTTCGGCTCCAGCTTGTGGCATCTGTATAAAAGCATCGATTCACCTTACAAATCGGTTCTGAAAGCGATCCTGCTTGAGGCCTATTCCTGTGAGTACCCGCATACGCAGCTGTTGAGTGTGGACGGCAAACGCCGCTTCTTCTCGGAACAGTCGACCCATTATGCGATGGATGCCTACTACCTGATGCTGGAGAAGGTGACCCGCTATCTGGAGCGGATTCATGACCATCGTCGTCTGGATCTGGTGCGTCGCTGCTTTTATCTCAAAACTCATGAGAAACTGACCCGTGAACCCGGCGTGGGTTCCGTGGTATGGCGTCGGGAAGTGCTGACTGAACTGACAGCAGAGTGGCAGTGGTCGCCGGAAGTTATTGCAGAACTGGATAATCGCCGGAACTGGAAAGTCGAGCAGGTGAAACGGGCGCACAATGAGCTGCTTGATGCCCTGATGCTCAGTTACCGGAATCTGATCCTGTTTGCCCGCCGTAACGATATTACCTCGTCTATCAGTCCGGAAGACATCAGTATTCTGGCCCGGAAACTCTATGCCGCTTTTGAGGTCCTGCCGGGCAAAGTGACTTTGCTGAACCCGCAGATTTCGCCGGACTTGCATGAGTCTGATCTGACGTTGATTCAGGTGCCGGCCGGCCGGACCAATACCGCAGGCTGGTATCTGTATAAGCAGCCGCTGGATCCGTTTGCGATTCTCGGCCAGCCGTCGCTGGAACATAACCGCTATCTCAGCAAATTAGTGGCCTGGGCGTATTTCAACGGCCTGCTGACCGAAACCACCAACCTGCATGCGGTGGTCCGGGATTCGTCGATGGATATCGACAAGCTGTATCAGCTGGTCAGTGATATTCGCAATACCTTTTCGATTCGCCGTCCGAAGCCGAGTCTGGATGCGTTATCCAGCCCGTGTGAAATCCGCCAGCTGGGAATTTTCATCAACCTTGAGCAGGATCCGACGGAAGAGTTGAAGAGCCGTGCGGTGAAGTTCGACTTTAAAAATACCGATATTTTCAGTTTCGGTCCGGAGCAGGCTTGCCTGGTGGGCAGTGTGGATCTGGTGTACCGGAACTCGTGGAACGAAGTGCGGACGCTGAACTTCAAGGGCGAGAATGCCATGATGGATGCCCTGAAGACGATTCTCAGCAAGATGCATCAGGATGCCATTCCGCCGGAGTCTGTGGACGTGTTCTGTTACAGCAAACATATGCGCGGGATGATCCGGAACCTGGTATATCAGCTGGTGGCCGAATGTATCGAAATGCGCCTGATGCCGGTCGAGCTGCAGGAGAAGCAACGTCGCTTCAAAGCCATTCGTATCGGCAGCCAGACTCATGGCCTGTTCTTTGAGCGTCGCGGTGTCTCGGTACAGAAGCTGGAAAACTCTGTCGACTTCTATCGCTGTATTTCCAGTAATAAACTGCTGGGCAGTGCCAGCGTGGTGGTGGGCAAAACCGATGAGCCGCATCCGCCGTCGATTGTCGATGCTTATGCCAGCGAAGGGTTAATTCAGTTTTTCTTTGAAGACTGCGAGAACGATGGATTCAATATCTATATTCTCGATGAAACCAACCGGATTGAAGTCTACCGTCAGTGCAGCGGCAATATGGACGAAATGGTCCATGGCGTGAACCGCTTTTATACGTCGGCACAGGACAGATTCAGCTACAGCTCGAACTTTATCAACTTCAACCTGCCGCAGTTTTACCATATTGTGTACAGCGTGGAAGGCGAATGTCAGGTGCTGCCTTACAAGAGTGGCTATCAGGCCGAACGGCGGATGGCGGCAGACAACGACAGCTCGATGTCTGAATCCGGCTCCGGTAACGGCGGCCATCTGAGTTTATCCTGAGGCAGTCCCGCAGCCTCAAACCGGCGCGTCTCTGACTGGACGCGCCGCCAGTCTTTACCAGTCGACTTTCTCTTCAGCGTGCAGGGAGCACTCACGTTTGATCAGAGAAATCAGCTCTTCACCACTCCGGGTGCAGTGCCAGATCCCTTCCTGATACTTAAAGTGATAACCACCTGATTTTGAAGCCACCCAGATTTCGTGCAGCGGCTCCTGGCGGTTGATGACGATCTGGCTGCGGTTTTCAAACTCCAGCGTCAACACATTGCCTGTCGTTTCATATTCAATATCGGCACCAGACTGGTCGATGCCTTCTTCGATGTGCATCAGTACCTGATCGGCCAGTTTATGAAATTCAGTATCGTTCATCCTGTTCGTCCTATTGCTTTTCCGAGTGTGGGTGCGATTATAGAGGGCATTGCAATCATTATCACTGGCTTTCAAAATGCGTAAAGGTTTCATCGCAACAATTATCCTGACCATACTGACGCTGACTGGCTGCGGCCAGAGCGGCCCGCTGTACATGCCCGCGGATCAGCAGAATAACGAACAAACCGAATAATCGCTGCCACAACAGGGAAGAGACGACATTGGACTATTTTAATTATCAGCAAGACGGCCAGTTATACGCAGAAGACATGGCACTGGCCGATCTGGCCGAGCGATTCGGAACCCCGCTTTATGTGTATTCCCGCGCCACGCTGGAGCGCCACTGGCGTGCGTTTGACAGTGCTGTGGCGGATCACCCGCACCTGATTTGCTATGCCGTAAAAGCCAACTCGAATCTGGGCGTGCTGAACGTGCTGGCCCGTTTGGGTTCCGGATTTGATATTGTCTCGGTCGGTGAACTGGAACGTGTGATGGCTGCGGGCGGCGATGCGGCGAAAGTCGTGTTTTCCGGCGTTGGCAAAACAGCTTCTGAAATGCGTCGTGCGCTGTCGCTGAACATCAAATGTTTCAATGTGGAATCTGAGCCAGAGCTGGAACGCCTGAATCAGGTCGCAGGCGAAATGGGCAAAGTGGCAACTGTGTCGCTTCGGATCAACCCGGATGTGGATGCCAAAACCCACCCTTACATTTCTACCGGTCTGCGCGATAACAAATTCGGCATTGATTTTGAACGCGCGCCGGAGGTATACCGCCTGGCACACAGCCTGCCCAACCTGAATGTGGTCGGCATTGACTGCCACATCGGCTCGCAGCTGACGGAGCTCGCGCCTTTCATTGATGCCACGGATCGTCTGCTGGCCCTGATTGATACCCTCAAAGCGGAAGGTATTGTGATTCGCCATCTGGATGTCGGCGGTGGCCTGGGTGTGACCTACAACGACGAGCAGCCGCCATTGCCGTCGGATTATGCCAAAGCGTTGCTGGATCGGCTGGAAAATCACCGCGACCTGGAACTGATTTTCGAACCGGGCCGTGCCATTGCGGCCAATGCCGGGGTGCTGGTCAGCCGTGTGGAATATCTGAAACATACGGAACATAAGAATTTTGCCATTCTGGATGCGGCCATGAATGACCTGATCCGTCCGACCCTGTATCAGGCGTGGCAGGCGATTGTGCCTGTGGTGCCACGGGAAGGGGAACCGAAAGAATATGACTTTGTCGGTCCGATTTGCGAAACCGGGGATTACCTGGGTAAAGAGCGTCTGCTGAAACTGGAGCAGGGCGATCTGGTCGCGGTGCGTTCCGCGGGCGCTTACGGATTTGTGATGTCTTCGAACTACAACACCCGTCCGCGTGTGGCAGAAATCATGGTGGATGGCGATCAGGCGCATGTGGTGCGTGAGCGTGAGACGCTGAGTCAACTATGGCAATCTGAGCACTTGCTGCCTTAACCCGACACGAGAGTACGCCGATGCAGTTTCAATTTTCTAAGATGCATGGTTTGGGAAACGACTTTATGGTCGTCGACTGTGTAACCCAGAACATCTTCTTTTCCCCGGACGCCATCCGGCGTCTGGCAGATCGGCATCGCGGGGTGGGGTTTGATCAACTGTTGGTTGTCGAACCGCCTTATGATCCCGAAACGGACTTTCACTACCGGATCTTCAATGCCGACGGCAGTGAAGTGTCTCAGTGCGGCAACGGTGCCCGTTGCTTTGCCCGGTTTGTGTCCATGAAAGGCCTGACCAACAAGTATCGGATTGCCGTCAGCACCAAAGCGGGCAAGATGATCCTACAGCTGGAAAATGACAATCAGGTGACCGTGAATATGGGGGAGCCTGCGTTTGCGCCGGAGAAAATTCCGTTCACGGCCAAGCAGGAAGAGAAAACCTATATTCTGCGTGCAGACAATCACACCGTGATGTGTGGCACTGCCAGCATGGGGAACCCGCACTGCGTCACTGTGGTCGACGATGTCGAGACGGCGGACGTCGAGACACTGGGCCCGTTGCTGGAGAGTCACGAGCGCTTTCCTGAGCGGGTCAATGTCGGCTTTATGCAAGTGCTGTCGCGTGATGCTGTCCGGCTTCGGGTGTATGAGCGCGGCGCCGGGGAAACCCAGGCCTGTGGCAGTGGTGCCTGTGCGGCTGTGGCCATTGGCCAGCGTCAGGGACTGCTGGACAGCCAGGTGAAAGTCAGCCTGCCGGGCGGCGATTTGCATATCCGCTGGGCCGGAGAAGGGAAACCGCTGTATATGACCGGACCGGTCGCGCATGTCTATGATGGTCAGATTACGCTGTGAACCCGTCAGTGCCGATGTATAGACAAGCCAATGGTCAGCGGGGGATAACCCCGCTGTACTTTACCCAATCAAGTAAACGATCGTTATGACTGAAATGACCCAACTGGACAAACGCCCGGTTGATGATGAAGAGGCCGCACCACTCAACCCTGAGTCGGTCGTGGCCTTTTTAGCACAACATCCGGATTTCTTCTTGCATCAGCCTGAACTGCTTGAGCAGTTGCGTCTGCCCCATGCCGAGCGCGGCACTGTGTCGCTGGTGGAACGGCAAATGGCACGACTGCGCGATAAGGTCACCACACTGGAAAAGCAGATTGATACCATGATGTCGGTCGCCGCGTCGAACAGTGCCCTGTTTCACACCTTCGCAAGGGCGCAACAGCAGTTATTTCAGACCCATAATATCTATCAGGCACTCAGTGTGCTGACCACGCTGGCCACGGAGCTGGAACTGAGCATCAGCGTGCGCCTGTTCGATAGTCTGGATAATGACCTTTATCTGAGCCGTCAGGCTTTTGAAGGCTTTCGCCGGGCCCGTCTGAATGCTCAGCATGTCTATCTGGGGCGACTGCGAAAAGTGGAGAGCGAGCTGCTGTTCCACCAGCCGCCGCAACTGGGTTCCTTTGTGGTGCTGCCGTTGGGCGACCCGGAACGGCCGGATGGTATTCTGAGTTTTGCCAGCCGGGATGGCGGTCATTTTCAGCCGGAGATGGACACCCTGTTTGTTGAGCAACTGGCCAGTGTACTGGCGCGGTTGATTCGTCACTGGGAATACAGCCGGGAGGTCATAGAGTGAGTCTGCCAGCCAGCCTGACTAAATCTCTGGATCGTTTTTATGAATATCTGCGCAGTGAGCGGGAACTGAGCCTGCATACGCAGCAAAATTATAAACGCCAGCTCACAACCATTGCGGAGCAACTGCTGGAGCTGGGCGTCAGCGACTGGCAGACTCTGGATGCGGGCTGGGTGCGCCAGCTCGCCAGTAAAGGGATGCGTGATGGCCTGAAGGCCAGCAGCCTGTCGATGCGATTATCTGCACTGCGCAGTTTTCTGGATTATCTGGTTCATCAGGGGGAACTGACTGCGAACCCGGCCCGGGGCGTATCGGCACCGCGCAAGTCGCGTCCGCTGCCGAAAAATCTGGATGTAGACGAAATGGACCAACTGCTCAGTGTGGATGAAAACGATCCCCTGTCGGTGCGCGACCGGGCCATGATGGAGCTGATGTATGGTGCGGGCCTGCGTTTGTCTGAGCTGGTCGGGCTGAATGTGAAAGACATCAGTCTGAGTAAAGGCGATCTGCGGGTGATTGGTAAAGGCGATAAAGAGCGCATCGTCCCTTTTGCCGGACTGGCCCGGGAATGGGTTGGCATCTGGCTGAAGCTTCGGGGGAATCTGGCTGCACCCGGTGAACCGGCCCTGTTTGTTTCCAAACTGGGCCAACGGATCTCCAATCGTAATGTGCAGAAACGGATGGCAGAGTGGGGTCAGAAACAGGCGGTTTCCAGCCATATCAATCCGCACAAACTGCGACACAGTTTTGCGACGCATATGCTCGAATCCAGCGGTGATCTGCGCGCAGTGCAGGAACTGCTGGGGCATGCGAATCTCAGTACCACACAGATCTATACCCATCTCGACTTTCAGCATCTGGCGAAGGTCTATGATCAGGCCCATCCGCGGGCTAAAAAACGTAAGTAAGCCGAACAGAAGGAGCTGGCACCATGCAGTTTTACCGCAGTTTTCGTACCCCTAAAGCCATGACCTTTGATCTGGATGACACCTTGTACGACAACCATCCGGTGATTCAGCGGACGGAACGGGCCATGCATGACTGGCTGGCGCAGTCTCATCCGGCTTCAAAGACCATGTCTCCCGGGGACTGGCAGCAGCTTAAATATCGTCTGGCCCGGGAGAATCCCATGCTGCGTCACGATGTGACGGAATGGCGCCGGGTCATGCTCCGAACCGGACTGATGGCGCTGGGATACACGCCTGATCTGGCCGCAGAAGCGACTGAAGAAGGGCTGGAACGGGTGCTGACGGTGCGCAATCAGGTGGATGTGCCGGCCCAAACTCATGAAGTGATGGCTGAACTGGCCCGTCGTGTGCCCTTGCTGGCGATTACCAACGGCAATGTAGATGCCGATAAAATCGGGTTGGGGCAGTATTTTTCGAGAGTGCTGGTGGCTGGCCGGGATGGGTTGTCCAAGCCCGAACCGGACTTATTTGCCCAGGCCCAGGCCTTATTGGGCGTCGCGCCTCAGGACATTCTGCATGTGGGCGATCATCTGGTGAGTGACGTTGAAGGTGCACGCCGCAGTGGCTTTCAGGCGTGCTGGCTCAATGATCAGCAACGTCAGTTGCATCAGGAAGCCCGTTTGAAAGGGCTGCCGGATGTCGAAATTCACACCTTATCGCAGTTGCTGCAACTGGTCTGATACCAATCAAAGTAAGTAAATGATCAGAAATAGCGCCGGGAAAATGTTTGAGAGCAAGGCGGATTTTTTAGATAAGTAGTTATTCTACAATCAAAAAATCTAACGAAGTTATCGAATATTTTAGCAAGCTAGAATGACCAGTTATTTACTGCGATTGGTATGAAACGCACTACTCCAGCAAACGGCTGGGTCGGCGTGCCAGGCCGGACAGATGGTCCAGTGAGAGTAACCCAGCGCCCCAGAACACATTGACCAGCAGCATCATGCCCCACAGCTGGTGGTCATAGAAGCCTTTCTCCCACAACAGCGGATAGGAAACGACCGCGATCATGTTGAACACAAACAGCAGCAGGGCCATGGGGCGCGTCAGTAATCCCAGCACCAGAAAGACCGGCAGGATCAGCTCGGCTGCTGTGCCCAGATAGGCCGCGATGCGCCAGGGCAGCAGCGGAACCTGATATTCGTACTCAAACAGATATAGGGTGCTGTCCCAGCTCTGGTATTTGATCAGGCCAGAGTTGAAGAAAATCCAGGCGACCCAAAGCCGGGTCAGCAACAGCAACAAGGGTTTGAGCGGAGTCAGTATTCGGTTGCACTGATTGTCGATGTCTTTGATGTAATAAAACATATCCAGCCCTCATCTCAGCGTGCTGTGGGATCCGTATATTGGATACCTGAAAAAATACGGGTAAAGACTTGCCGGGTGATGAAATCAGACAAGGCGGCAAGCATGGTATCGCTGGCATAATCCAGTGTGATCTGTTGTCGGGCCATGGTCACCAGCGCTGTGCCTGCACCCGAGGTCGGGAAGACAGCCGGGCCGGGACACACCACAGCGGATTCCGGTGCGGTCATGTCTAAATGCTCGAATTCGTTGTCCCGGATGGCCAGCCAGAGTGAAGCGACCGAAAAGTCACTGTCGAGCAGCCAGCAGTGTTCACGAGGGATCAGCCGGGCCGTGGCCAATCGGGTTTCGGTCAGTCCCTGTAACTGTGCCATGAGGAAATCCGGTCCGGAATCTGTCGTCAGGCTGGCCCTGTCGACCAGCCATTCCAGCCGGGCCAGATCCGCCAGATACGGTACAGCCTGGTGCAAATCGGGCTGGGATTGAATGGTGAGATCGAGCCCCTTCCCATACTGACTGACATCGCCGGTTTCCGAGGGGGTGGTCAGGATGTGCTGGCGGGCCAGTGCCGTAAAGCAGGTTTCACCCACCACAGCTTTGACGGCCGGATACGTGGCCTCCAGGACCTCGGTCAGGCTGATGATAAAGTTATTGCGGTAAATCTGTAGCCGTTGCTCCGCGCTGAGCCCTGCCTCGGTGATGTGTCCGGCGATCTCACTCGGCTGATAGTGCAGAGCCTGAGCAAACCGGGTTTGCAGCTCGGCCAGTTCGGGCGCTTCACGCTTGCTGACGGACATGATGGGATGCCTCCGGCTGGATGCTGCGCAGAATCTGCCGGGCTTTTTCGGCTTCTGCCAGCAGTTCGGGCAATGGCGGGATGTCCAGATCCCACTCAATCAACGTCGGTACCGGGCCATGACGGCTGACCCAGTCCCGGTAAAGTTGCCAGACCGGCTCGCTGACCGGTCGGCTGTGCGTATCAATCCAGATCTCGTTTTCCTCCAGTTGCCTGACGATGAAACCTGCCAGATGAATTTCTTTCACCGCAGCGGGATCGATGGCGTCCAGATAGGTCTGGCAGTCAAAATCATGGTTAAAACTGCTGACATAAATATTGTTCAGATCGAGCAGCAGCCCACAGCCGGTGGTGCGCTGGACCTCACTCAGGAAATCCCACTCCGTCATGGTGGATTGCCTGAAACTCAGATAACTGGATGGATTTTCCAGCAGTAACTGACGACCAAGTGTGTCCTGAACCTGCTGGATTTTTCTGCAGACGACCGCCAGTGCTTCGTCGGTGTAGGGCACGGGCAGCAAATCATTGAAGTATTGGCCGTTGACCGAACTCCAGCTGAGGTGATCGGAGACGGCGATGGGTTGAATATCATCCACCAACGCTTTCAGTTGCGCCAGATGCTCAGCGTTAATCGGATCGGCCGAACCCAGTGACAGGCCAATGCCATGACAACTGATCGGAAAGGATGTCGCGATAGTATTTAAGGTTTGGCGTGCAGGGCTGTCCGGGAGGAAAAAATTTTCACTGTGGATTTCCAGCCAGCCAACCTGAGGCTGGGGGAACTGGGTAAAAAGATCCAGGTGGGGGGCACGCAGGCCAACCCCAACCTGTTGAAAGGCGTAATCATTCATGGTGATTAGCTGCTTTGGGTGCTGCCACCATTCAGACGATCACAGAGACCTTTGGGGACCATGATAAAGGCATCTTTCTGTCCGTCTTGCTTGGCGGTACCGGCGCAGGAGCCTGTTTTGGTCGCACAGTCATTTTTACCGGCTTTGGCGACCCCGTAGCATTTTTCTTTCGCGCCGCCTTCAGCGGCAACGGCAGGAGCGGTTCCTGCCAGAATCAGCAGGCCGGAGACAGCGGTGGCTAAGGCGAGGTTACTCTTTTTCATCATCATTCCTCTTGTCAGATCAGTGAGATGTTGTCACTTACGAGCATCAGATGTGCCAGACTTCAGGCTCTCTTGCATCGTAGACGCTCTTCCTCACAGTAGAAAGGATAAGGCTGAGATAAATTTCAGCATTAATCACGGTTTTCTGCCTGCACTTCGGATCTGTCACTTCCGTGAGACAGGGCAGGAAATCTTTAACCGAGCTGTTATAATCACCGCCAGTGTATAAATAACCAGTAGAAAGGCGATGGACGTTTCACTCTTGTTAGATGGTCTGAATGACAAACAGCGCGAAGCGGTGGCGGCACCGCTGGGGAACCATTTGGTACTGGCTGGTGCCGGCAGCGGCAAAACCCGGGTGCTGGTGCACCGGATTGCCTGGTTACTGCGGGTTGAAGAAGCCTCGCCTTTCTCTCTGATGTCGGTGACCTTCACCAACAAAGCTGCCGCTGAGATGCGCGGCCGGATCAATGCGCTGATGCAGGGCACCTGTGCCGGCATGTGGAACGGGACCTTTCACGGCCTGAGCCACCGCATGCTGCGCGCTCACTACCTCGATGCGAAATTACCGGAAGACTTCAATATCATCGACTCGGATGATCAGATGCGCCTGTTGCGCCGCCTGATCAAAGCCCAGAATCTGGATGAGAAGCACTGGCCGGCCCGTCAGGCTGCCTGGTATATCAACGGCAAGAAAGATGAAGGTCTGCGTCCGTCGCATGTCGAGACCTTCAACGATCCGGTTGAGCAGACCTGGCTGAAACTTTATACCGCTTATCAGGATGCCTGTGACCGTGCCGGTCTGGTGGATTTTGCCGAGTTGCTGTTGCGCTCGTTTGAGTTACTCAAGCATAACAAGCACATTCGTGAGCATTATCAGGCCCGTTTCAAGCACATTCTGGTGGATGAGTTTCAGGACACCAACAACATTCAGTTCGCCTGGCTGCGTCTGATGGCGGGTCCGGATTGCCATGTGATGATTGTCGGGGACGATGATCAGTCGATATACGGCTGGCGGGGCGCCAAGGTCGAGAATATTCAGCGCTTCCTGCGGGAATTTTCCAATGCATCCAGTATTTTTCTGGAGCAGAACTACCGTTCGACCGGCAATATTCTGCAGGCAGCCAACGCCCTGATCGCCAACAACAACGAGCGGATGGGGAAAAACCTCTGGACTGAAGGCGGCGAAGGCGAAAAGATTTCCGTTTATTCGGCGTTCAATGAACTGGACGAAGCCCGGTTTGTGGTCGGCAAGATCAAAGCCTGGCAGGAGAGCGGAGGTGCTCTGAATGACACGGCCATGCTGTACCGCAGCAATGCCCAGTCACGGGTGCTGGAAGAAGCCCTGATCCAATCGGGGATGCCTTACCGGATTTATGGCGGGATGCGTTTCTTCGAACGTCAGGAAATCAAAGATGCACTGTCTTACCTTCGCCTGATCGCCAACCGCAACGATGACGCTTCGTTTGAGCGGGTGGTGAATACCCCGACGCGTGGCTTGGGGGAGCGAACCCTCGACACCATTCGTATGGCGGCCCGGGATCGCGGAACCACCATGTGGCAGGCCAGCGTGGCGCTGCTGGATGAGCAGGTGCTGGCGGGCCGTGCGGCCAATTCGCTGCGCCGGTTTGTGGAGCTGGTGAACGCACTGGAAGATGACACCCGTGACATGCCGTTGTATCAGCAAACTGATGAAGTGATTCGCGCTTCTGGTTTGCGGGCGATGTACGAGCTGGAAAAAGGCGAGAAAGCGCAGGCCCGGATTGAAAACCTGGAAGAGCTGGTGACGGCGACCCGTCAGTTTGAAGTGCCGGAAGAAGCGGAAGCGATGAGCCCGCTGGCTGCGTTTCTGTCCCATGCCGCCCTGGAAGCCGGTGAAGGCCAGGCCGATGAATATGATGACGCAGTTCAGCTGATGACGCTGCACAGCGCCAAAGGTCTGGAATTTCCGATGGTCTTCATGGTGGGCGTGGAAGAGGGGATGTTCCCGAGTTTCCGCACGTCTGAAGAGCCGGGCCGCCTCGAAGAAGAGCGCCGTCTGTGCTACGTCGGGATGACGCGGGCCATGGAAAAACTCTACATCACTCATGCAGAAATGCGTCGTCTGTACGGCAAAGACAACTTCCACAAGGTGTCGCGTTTTGTCCGGGAGATCCCGGATGAGTATGTGGAAGAAGTGCGGATGAAAGCCCAGGTTTCCCGCCCGACCGCTGGCGGCCGATTCAGTCAGACGCAGGTGAATGAAAACTTCAATCAGACCGGGTTCAGTCTGGGTCAGCGGGTTCAGCACCCGAAATTCGGTGAAGGGACCATCATCAACTTTGAAGGCAGCGGCGCCCAGAGCCGGGTACAGGTCGCTTTCAATGGCGAAGGGATCAAGTGGCTGGTGACTCAGTACGCGAAGCTGGAATCCGTGTAACGTCTCATCAATTGCTGTTAAAAAAACGCGCCGTGCTCCTGAGGAGGCGGCGCGTTTTTTGATCCTGCCGGGCGGGAGACAGCCGATTACTGTGCGACGACTTTACCTTCCCGGCGCGGGTCGGCAGCCCCGTTCAGCTGGCCGCGGAAAATCCCGATGGCCTGAACCCCGGAGTTCAGCGGTTTGATCTGAACGTCAAAACCGAGTTTCTCCAGCTCAGGTGCCCAGCGTTCTGCGGCGGTGCCCTGTTCCAGCTCGAACGGACCAAAGCGGTTGTTCATGTTCGGCAAATCCACCGCTTGCTGCAGGCTCAGACCCCAGTCGAGATGGGCAACCAGCGTCTTCGCCACATAGCCGATGATCTGGCTGCCGCCCGGAGAGCCAATCGCCAGTACCGGCTTGCCATCTTTCAGGACAATGGTCGGTGCCATAGACGAGCGTGGGCGTTTGCCCGGTTCGACCCGGTTGGCAATGGGCATGCCGTTGTCATGGGTGCTGAAAGAGAAATCGGTCAGCTCGTTATTGAGCAGGAATCCGCGCACCATCAGACGAGAGCCGAAGCCGTTCTCAATGGTGGTGGTCATGGAGATCATATTGCGGTCTTTATCGACGATCACCAGATGACTGGTGGACGGCAGCTCAATCGCGTTGTCTTTGCCATAGTTCATCGCATGTGACCAGGGCGGCAGACCGGCACTGACTTCCTTCAGTGCCTGATTGCTTTTCAGCAGACCGGCCCGTTGCTGCAGATAATTTTTATCCAGTAATCCTTCGGTGGGCATCGGCACAAAATCACTGTCAGCCATGTAACGGCCGCGATCGGCGAATGCCAGTCGCGAGGCGTCGCCAATCAGGTGCCAGCTCAGGGCTTTATTCGGGCCGAGTTCTTTCATCGGATAGTGGCTGAGCATGCCCAGGATCTGACCCAGCGTCAGCGCGCCGGAACTCGGCGGACCCATGCCGCAGACATCATACTGACGATAAGGGGCACACACCGCCGGGCGCTCTTTCACGCGGTAAGTCGCCAGATCCATGGTGTTGAGCACACCCGGATTGCCCGACGCTTCCCGGACGGTTTTCACGATATCTTTGGCAATATCACCATGATAAAAGGCACTCGCGCCCCGTTCAGCAATTTGCTGCAACGTATCGGCATAAGCCGGGTTTTTCAGGGTTGCACCGGCTTGCAGCGGCTGACCGTTCGGATAGAAATAGGCTTGGGTCGCCGGGAATCGTTGCAGGCGCTCGCTGTCTTCCTGAACCAGCTGTGCCAGACGCGGACTCACGGTGAATCCGTCACGGGCCAGGGTCAGCGCGGGTTCGAACAGCGCTTTCCAGGGCAGTTTGCCCAGACGCTGATGCGTGTGCCACAGCAGTTTGACTGTGCCCGGTGTGCCGACGGAACGGCCACCCACCACCGCGTCATAGAATGCGAGCGGCTGGCCCTGATCATCCTGAAACAGCTGCGGTGTGACTTCAGCAGGAGCTGTCTCACGGCCATCAAAAGTGGTCAGTGCATCTTTTTCACTGTCCCAATACACCAGAAAAGCACCGCCACCCAGTCCGGATGACTGCGGTTCAGTCAGTCCCAGCACGAGCTGCGCGGCAATCATGGCATCGATCGCGTTGCCGCCTTTGGCAAGCATGGCAGCGCCCGCATCGCTGGCATAGGGGTTGGCGGTGGCGATCATCCAGTCTTTGCCGGTGACCTGAGCATTATGTTGAAAGCCTGTGGCCCCTTCAGGCGCAACCTGATCGGCGGCTTGCTCGCTGAATGCGGAAGCGGAGAACAGCAGGCCAGACAGTGCCAGGGTAAGCGCAGTCCTTTTCATGGCAGATCCTTCTTAAAATTGTTGTGAATCAAGGGATAAGAAACGGATAGAGCATAGATGGTTTTACCACAGATTGCCCGTCAGGTTGAGCAATCTGTGGGATGACGCGATCTGAAGACGCGACAGGGATCAGGCGGGCTGCGCTTTTTTGCGGTTTCTGCGGTGACCTTTGATGCCATCGAAGCTGAACAGCACCAGCGCCAGCCAGATGCAGGCAAAAGTCAGGCTCTTATCGGCGCTGAAGACTTCGCCGTATACCATCACGGCCAGCAGGAACATCAGGCTCGGACCGATATACTGGAAAAAGCCCAGTGTTGAGAGTTTCAGCTTGGTTGCAGCCCCCGTGAAGCACAGCAGAGGCAGGGTGGTGACGACCCCGGCGGCCATCAGCAGCAGGTTGGTGCCCATCGTATTTTGGGTCCAGTCAGACGTCGCGCTGTCGGCGAAGAAAAACACATAGCCCAGCGCCAGCGGCAGCAGAATGCTGGTTTCCAGAAAGAGGCCGGTTTGTGCATCCAGATTTACCTTTTTGCGCAGCAGGCCATAGACGCCGAAACTTGCGGCCAGCACCAGTGCCACCCAGGGCAGAGAGCCAAAGTGGATCAGCTGAATCGCAACGCCACCAGCCGCCAGCGCCACGGCCAGCCATTGCAGCGGTCGCAGCCGTTCGCCCAGAAAGACCATCCCGAGCAACACATTCAGCAGTGGATTGATAAAGTAGCCCAGGCTGGCATCCAGCATATAGTTACTGTTCACCGCCCAGATAAAAATCAGCCAGTTGCCGCCAATCACCAGTGAGCTGATCAGCAGCATCAGCATGGACTTGGGCTGTTTGAGCAACTGCCGGACTTTGCCCCAGCCCCGGCCCAGAAAAATGAGTGCAGCCAGAAAAAAGAAAGACCAGATAATGCGGTGGCTGAGAATTTCAAAAGGGCTGACACTTTGCAGCTGTTTAAAGTAAATCGGTGCAATCCCCCACATGGTGTAGGCGGCCAGCGCCAGAATGACACCACGCTGAGTCATTTTTGTTTGATCGTCCATGCGATTCCAGTATGTTGTGGTAAAAATCAGCAGAAAGGTTGGGAAATACGCCAGGCGTATCGGAACGAGCAGTATAATCCCAGCTCCCCAAAAATGACCAGTGACTTCTGACGGTTGATTTGCACGGCTCCCATCCGGGATCTGATTGAGATAGAATAGCCCGCTGTGTTCCTCAAGAGTGATGTCATGTCTGCCTCAACCCCAGATCTCAGCCGCGCCGTTTCGTCCGCCACCAGTGCGCAAATTCTGCAGCAGGTGTTCGGTTACCAGTCTTTCCGGCCCGGCCAGCAGGCAGTGATTGACGCCGTTGCTTCCGGCCGGGATTGTCTGGTCATCCTGCCAACCGGTGGCGGCAAGTCACTCTGTTACCAGATTCCGGCCCTGATGCGTGACGGGCTGACGCTGGTGATTTCTCCTTTGATTTCCCTGATGAAAGATCAGGTCGACCAGCTGCAGGCCAACGGTGTGGCGGCTGGGTGTCTGAACTCCACCATGTCTCCGGAAGCGATTCAGGCCACCTGGCAGGGGATGGCCGACAACCGTCTGAAGCTGGTGTATGTTTCACCCGAGCGCGTCCTGAGCCGGGATTTTATCGAGCGGCTGATGGGGTTACCGGTCAGCCTGCTGGCGGTGGATGAAGCCCACTGTATTTCCCAGTGGGGTCATGATTTCCGGCCGGAATACGCGGCGCTGGGCAGCCTCAAGCAGCACTTCCCGGACATGCCGGTGATTGCCCTGACCGCAACGGCGGATGACACGACACGGCAGGACATCATGAACCGCCTGTCGCTGACCGATCCCTTTATCCATCTGGGCAGTTTCGACCGGCCCAACATTCGCTACACCCTGCAGGAAAAATACAAACCCATGGCGCAACTGGTGCGCTTTCTGTCGACCGTCCGCGGGCAGAGCGGCATCATTTACTGCAACAGCCGTAAAAAAGTCGAGCAGGTGGCAGAAAAGCTGACCGAGCAGGGGATTCGGGCAGCAGGCTATCATGCCGGTATGGAACACGAGGAGCGGATCCGGGTTCAGGAAGGGTTTCAGCGGGATGATATTCAGGTCGTCGCCGCCACTGTGGCATTCGGCATGGGCATCAATAAACCCAATGTTCGCTTCGTGGTGCATTTCGATATCCCGCGGAATATTGAATCTTACTATCAGGAAACCGGTCGTGCCGGGCGGGACGGACTGGCGGCAGAAGCCGTGATGTTCTATGACCCGGCGGATCTGGCCTGGCTGCGCCGTTGTCTGGATGAGAAAGATGACGGCCCGCAAAAGCAGGTAGAGAGCCATAAGCTCAACGCCATGGGCGCGTTTGCCGAAGCACAGACCTGTCGTCGTCAGGTGCTGCTGCATTATTTCGGTGAGCACAGCGAGCATGCCTGTGGGAACTGCGATATCTGTATCGATCCGCCCACCCATTTCGAAGCACTGGAAACGGCGCAGAAGGCGCTGTCCTGTGTGTACCGGGTCAATCAGCGTTTCGGCATTCACCATGTGGTGGATGTGCTGCGCGGATTACAGAATGCCAAAGTCCGAGAGCAGGGGCACGATAAGCTCAGTACCTACGGGATTGGTCGCGAACACAGCCATGAGTTCTGGGTCAGTATTGTGCGACAGCTGATCCACCGCGGCTATCTGGCGCAGAGTATTGCGAATCATTCGACTCTGCAACTGACCGAAAAAGCCCGCACCGTGCTGCGTGGTGAAGTGCCGTTACAACTGGCGGTGCCGCGGATCGACAGCAGTGCGCGCAGTTCACGCACCGAAAGCCGTCTGAAACGACAATATGACAAGAAGCTGTTTTCCAAGCTGCGTCTGGTCCGCAAGGCGATTGCGGATGAAGAATCCCTGCCGCCTTATGTCGTCTTCAATGATGCGAGCCTGATGGAAATGGCAGAGCGCTTACCGACCTCGGAAGGGGAAATGCTGGCCGTGAACGGTGTCGGTCAGCGGAAGCTGGAGAAATACGGCAAGGTGTTTTTATCTGTGATTGAGGAACATCTGCTGGCTGCGGCGGAATACTGAGCCGCGGCAGATAAAAAAATACCGGACAATCCCAGATTATCCGGCAGAGAGTGTAGCAGAAACAAAACCCGAGATTTTGTTTACTACAAAACAGCTTGCGTATTGGGGTGAGAATGCAATTCTTCACCACATGTTGGGCTGCAGCCTCCTGGCCATCAGCACAACAGGGCGATCAAACCACGAAAGCGATTGGGTTGCTACAGGCTGCTTATGCTTTGACACGCTAAGAAACACTTGGTTACACCAAAGCGGCCTATTGCCCTGCAAGCGCGACAAGATAGAAAAGGATTGTGAACCATGACTCTCTCAGAAACCCGTTTTGGTGTGCGAGAACTGGACCTGCAACGCGGGTGCCTGCACCTGACGGCTCCGGATTTTGATTACGACAGCTTTGCCCTTGTGGCGCAATCGCTGGTGCATGTGCTGGATGCGGTGGTGGTGGAGCAGGAAACCAATGCCGATCTGCATGTCTGGCTGATTGATTTTGAAGGCTGCCGCCTGTTGCTGAAAGGCGAGCACTACAGTGCCAGCCTCTGGCTGGAAAGCCTCAGTCAGGAAGACAATGAAACGTTGCAATTTTTGGCAGACTGGCTTAAAAAGTTGACTCGGTAATCAATTTTTTATAGTAAACGTTTGCTGTGTCGCCGATGGGTTGGCAGCCGGATTGGTTACGGTATAATCGGCGCCCTTGGTCGCAGTACTGTCTAAAAAATGTGCTGCGTGAACTTCATGGGTTCCCTCGCCCCCATTGACAAAAAGGTCTATCAATGACGACTTCTGCTTTTTCTCCGGCGCAGCAACGCCAGGCCCTCTGGATTCTGGTGGCCTTTCACCTGGTGATCATTGCCTCCAGTAACTATCTGGTACAGCTTCCTTTTACTCTGTTCGGCGTGCATACCACCTGGGGTGCTTTTACTTTTCCCTTCATCTTCCTGGCCACAGATCTCACCGTGCGGATATATGGCGCGGCAATGGCCCGCCAGATCATTACCCGGGTGATGCTGCCAGCGCTGGCGGTTTCTTATGTGCTGTCGGTGATTTTCTATCAGGGCGATTTTCAGGGATTCGCACAGCTCGGGGAATTCAATTTATTCGTCGCCCGCATCGCGATTGCCAGCTTTATGGCTTATCTGCTGGGCCAGATCCTGGACGTGTCGGTGTTTAACCGTCTGCGTCAGTGCAAGCAATGGTGGATTGCCCCGGCTGCATCGACCGTTTTCGGCAATGCCATGGATACTGTGGCGTTCTTCGCCATTGCTTTCTACCAAAGCCCGGATGCCTTTATGGCCGAACACTGGGTTGAGATCGCGCTGGTGGATTATGGCGTGAAGCTGATCATCAGTCTGGGCCTGTTCGTCCCCATGTATGGTGTCCTGCTGAATTATCTGGCCAAGCGCCTCACGCAATCACAGCCCCGATTGAATCCCTCCAACGAATTATCGTAATTTTTTAAAGCCGGCAGAAGCCGGCTTTTTTTATGGGGGGATATTCATCTGCAATGATTGCCTTCAGTCGATTGGTAAGAGTGAAGGGGTTCACGCGTTTGTTTTTATCCTTCAAGAAATAGCCAAATGAAATGGGTGATTATTTTATTTATTCAATGGTCAGTGGTCTTTTATTCTTGTCTTTTCATTGGGTTATTATTTTGATGATACATGTGGAGATCATTGAACTGCGGTGATATGGAATTAATCTGGATATTCCTATAAGCAATAGATGTATCACTTATTTTATTTCATTGGCTGATTGAGAGCGGAAGCCGTCATATTTCTTTTTGATGGCTGCACAGAATAAGTATGAAACTGTTGATTTAACGTTATAGAAATATATGATGCTCAACCTGTGAATCTATTCATCTTTTGAATTCGTCATTATTTTGACGATGTATGGGCTTTTTGAGGGGAGTGTCGTGCTTCAATCCAAGATCATCTCTGGAGTGGTGTTCTTCGCTTTGGTACTGGCTCTATGCAGTGCCGGGTATTATCAACTGACATCGTTACCACAAAAAGAAACGGTGAATATTGATGAAATCCGCACAGAAGAAGGCATTGAAACTACAGAGAGTGTGCTCAGTGATGATGCAAGCTACCCCTCGCCAGTTCAGCAATTACAGCAGGTCGTGACTTATGGTCTGGTGAATCAGGATGCCCCCGACCTACCTTTGCTCCGGGGAGAACTGGCGCAATTTTCTCAGGATAATATCAATGCCACAGCGGTTGTTTTGAATGAGAACCGGGAACGAGAGCTGGTTGAACTCAAACAGCGACTTGAAGCGCTGAACCAGATGCTTTCATCACAACAAAATAAAGAATAAAAAATTCAGTTGCAGGGAACGAGAATGAAAAACGGAATTTTCCATCGTCTGTCGGGCAATGAACTGGCGATAGCATCATGTATTTTTCTGGGAATCTTCCTTGGATTTTCGCCAGTGAAAGCTTTTGCTTTGACCGCTGGTGATGGAAAGAATATTGTCCTCAGCGGTGAATATCAAACCTCAGGCGGTGAAGCGACCTATTCTTTACCCATTGCTGTCGCGCCTGGCCGGGCGGGGCATCAGCCCAGTCTCAGTTTTGAATACCGGAGTAACAGTGGCAATGGTCCGCTCGGTGTCGGCTGGCATCTGAAGGGGCTGTCATCTATCTACCGCTGTGGGAAGAACCGTGCCATTGATGGTGTCTGGGGTGGGGTTCATTTTAATGCAGAAGATCAGTTCTGTATTGATGGAAAGCGTTTAATCGCCATTTCCGGTAAGGCTGGTGGCGCACAAACAGAATACCGGACCCATATTGATGACTATCGTAAGGTGATGTCATTTGGTCAGCAAGGGAATGGCCCACAATACTTCAAAGTCTGGACCAAAACGGGTCAGGTGTTTGAGTATGGTGTCACTGGTGATGCAAGAGTCGAACTGCCCGGGAAGTCAGATGTCTACAAATGGTCGCTGAATAAAATAACGGATAAAACCAAACAAAACGCGATTCACTATGCTTATTCAGAAAACCAGGCTGCCGGGACACATCTGCTGAGCAAAGTGAGTTATGTCGGCGGTTCTGTGGTACTCAATTATGATACACGGACAGATCAAACATTCTCTTATCTGAAAGGCAGTAAGCTCAATCAGAAGCATCGGATCAAATCGATTGTCTCCAGAAATGGTTCAGGTCGTGAATTTGCCACTTATCATCTGACTTATCAATCCTCTGCTGGGACCCAGCGTTCTCTTTTGAAAGAAATTAAACAATGTGTTGGCGGTGCGTGCAGCACACCGGTGGCTTTTGAATGGCAGTCAAAAAAAAGTGTCAGTCTTTCTTCATCTAAGTCAGGTTTTGGTTTTAATACCAAGAAAGTCAAATATTATGATATTGAAAGAGATGGTATCTTTGAATTATTCTCTCTTAGTGAAGATTTTAAAAATGTTGTGGTGAATAAAAGTTCAGTCAAAATCGACGGTCATAAATTTACGAATAAATATGGACCAGTTTGTCAGGATTTTGCTTTTAACGATTGGGACGGAAATGATAAGCCATACTACTTGGCTTTATGCGCCTGGAATTCAGGAGAGTGGCTTTTTTCAGCACTAGGTGCTTCTTTGGGGGATTTTATATCTTACCCATCAGGTAATGGTAAATATTCTAAGTTCTTTTCTGGATATGTTAGTGACTATAAAAGCTGGAGTAATACGAACAATCTATCTCCTAGAGATACTAATGGCGATGGTATATATAAATTAGAGACAGGGTGTAGTGATTGTGTTTATTATGATTTTGATCATGACGGTAAAAACAATGAAGCTATTTTCACTAATAAAAATGACATCGTAGTAGTTATTGATAATAAAGTTGTTAAAGTCTCGAGTTCACGATATAGCCTAGAGAGTGTTAATGATTTTAATGGTGATGGTTATTTGGATGTATTGCTGTCAAGACAGATAGCAAATGAATTGACGAAGAAGGTTGGAAACGCCAGTTATGAACTAACGATAAAGTATTTTGATGGCGTTGATTTCGAGAATGACACGCAAATTGTTAATATTAAAGTTAAAGGTGAGTTGGTTGATTTTAAATATGATTGTAGCGTAAGCTCAATTCATCCTCAGACCTGCAGAGGTACAACGGTTGAGTTTACACCTTACGAGATTAAATTATTAGATGTTAATAGCGATGGCTACTTGGACTTTCATTATGATGATAAAGTCTACGTTAATCGTGGTGGTGTGTTTAATGTTGATAATTCATTCGTTACAAAGCTAAGTAAATCCTCGGGAAACACTAACGTTTTTGTTGATTATTCTGATATTAACTCAGATGGTTGGCCAGATGACTTTAATGGACGCTTATTAAAAGAAAGCGTGCCATTTGCTCAGGATAAAATTAAGAAAATTCAAGAGTACGGTGTTGATTACACCATTGTGTATAAGCCTGCTTCAGACGCATCAGTTCATAAGCAACACCGATACCATCAGTATCCGGTGCAAAACAGTACACCTCGTCGCTATCTGGTGTCAGATGTTGTGAAATCTCCCCGTGGCTACAGTTCGACGAGCTACAGTTATCTGTATGAAGGGGCAAAATCTCATCGGGAAGGTTATGGCTTTTTAGGTTTTGCCAAGGTGACTGAAACAGAAAAAGGTGATGTTCAAACGGTACGGGTCACCGAATTTGAAAATATTGATCCGGTTAAATCCGGAAAAGTAAACCGTATTACGGTTTATAAAGATGGGAAAAAAGTTTCCTCGACCAGTCATCAATATACATCCGTTAAAAAAGGTGATTATTTCCAGGTTTACGCGAATACTTCTGAATCTGTTCAGTACGATCTGAACAATGCGTCTTTGATTACCAAGAAAGAAACGATCAAACGTGTCGTGGACGCTTTCGGAAATGTGGAAGAAGAAGAAACGACACTCACGGGGACAGATGCGCATGCAGGCCATTTTACCCAGAAGGTGACTCATGAATACTTGTCGCCCGGTGCCCTTCAACACCATCAAATTTACGATATTACCCAATACAAAGGCGTGACTTCGCAGACAATCTCGACGTTCAAAGCCGGGCTGCAGAAGTTCTGTGGCTCAGACGGAAAATCGTATTTTAAGCCCAGTGATTTTGTCATTCTGATTCATGGTGATGTCTCAACTCCGCTTGTACTGGAAAGATACAACAGTTACTACCGTTACGATGGTCGCGGTGCTTCGACGAATGCCGTTGGTGTGACGACCTATACCGGTCATCTGACCGCGATTTCAGGGGCAGATTTTAATCGCGTATCGCCAAAAGCCTGTGGCGGTAGCTTTGTCTTTAAAAATGTCAACAGTGACAGCGGCAATGAGCTTTCCTCCAGTTCCCGAACTGTGTCGCAATTGATGACTGAAGCCGGCGACAGATACTGGCAGGTGGGGGCGCTGAAATCGACTCAAACGACCGTGCAAGATATCAAAACGGGTCTGACGCGGACGGTTAAGAATGAATTTGATTACACATCAAACGGGCTGATCAGCGCATCAAGGACCACAGCGTCAGACTATGAAGCCGGTGCGACAGTGGGTGTCGCCGGTAAAACGCTGACCAAGCAATTTCATTATGATCGCTGGGGTAATCTGACGACAGAATCTGTTTCCGGCACTGATGTTCCTGTACGTGAAACCGTCACCATTTACGATCACGATGGATTATTTCCCAGTCGGATTCAAAATGCGTTGGGCCATGAGACCCAGGTCAGTTACAACGCCGATGGCGTCATGGCATCCAGCATCAACCCGCAAGGCCGGACAACCCGTTACGGGTATGATGGCTTCAATCGTCTGACACAGGAAACTTTGCCGGGGAACGGTCATACAGTCTCTTATGGCTACACCCTGAATGAGACCTGTCCGCACAAGACGCCGAAAACGGTGTCATGTTCGGTGACGAAAGCCGCTGCCGGTGGTGAAGTCGTGACTCAGTATGATTATGCGGGACGTGAAATTCGTCGACTGCATCAGGCCTTTAATGGTCAGTTTGTGGTCGTGGATACGGTATGGGACCGCCAAGGTCGTAAGGTGAAAGTGACACGTCCGCAGTTTGTGAAAAAGCATGCGCCTGCGCCTTATGTCACGATTGAATATGACGCTCTGGACCGTGAAGTGAAAAAGTCGGAACCTGCCAGCCATGGCGGACGGGCGGAATTCACGACGGTTTATCAAGGCTTAACAACGACAGTCACGGATGCACGCGGCTTTCAGCACAGCACAGTGCAAAACCTGCTGGGCCATATACTGCAGAAACACGAACCGGAAGGTGCTTCGCAAACCTATACCTATTATCCGGATGGCCTTCTTCGCTCTTCTAGCGACTCAGCCGGAAATACAACTTCTGTCCGGTATGACAATCTGGGTCACCGTCGCTCACTGGATGACCCGGACTTAGGGAAGTGGACCTATACCTACAATGCTCTGGGTGAGTTAATTGAAAAACGTGATGCCAATGGCGTGATCACGACGATTGATTACGATGCCCTTGGCCGAAAAACGGCACAAACCGAAGGTGGGCACACCTCGCGTTGGGTGTATGACACACGACTCACGGGGGCGTTGTCTTACTTTGAAGGCTATGGTAATCGGACCGACTATTACTATAACGCGGCCGGACTCACTGAAGAGGTGACGGTACAAACGGGCGGGGAAAAATTCAGCACACGGTACGAATACGATGGCTATGAGCGTGTCAGCCGTGAAGTGCGTCCGAATGGCGTCGACAGTTCTGTCGTGGGTCTCGTCAATCAACTCAGTGATAAAAACAATACGCTGGATCGTTTTGCAGTTGAATATATCTATAACCCTCAGGGCTATATGTCAGCAGTGCGTAGTCCAAAAACCTATGCTGACGATGTCTTTACCAGCGCGAGTTTCCGAGAAGATATCCAAGCCTTGCTCGATCAGGCGACCGCTCAGGCCATGCAGTATGTGGCAACGGCTGAGAAATATGCCACCCGTGAAGCTTTCTTTCACAAAAAGGCAGCAGAATATCAGCGGAAAACCGTCAATATCCGGAGTCTGGACGCTGCATCAGCAGATCTGCTCGGCAATGGGTATCGGTTTAAGCAATGGTGCGACAGTCAGGGGCAGTGCTATTTGCGTCCGGCGACCTGGGTATTGCTGCATGATGATGTCAGCGTGCCGCTGGATATCACCTTAGGTGAAGCGGTGTACCAGTTAGAGACATCGTTGGCGGGCACCAGCGGTGGAAAGCGGAATTATGATGCCACGGTTCATCAGTTCACCAAGGCGGATTTCGATAAACTTCCACTGACTGCTTCCGACGATCTGATTCTGGCGGATTACGACGGTAATGGTCACAAAGATCTGATGAGCCATCGGGATATTTACGCGGCACATGCCGATGGTGAAACCCGTGAAGAACTGCTTTTTACCGCAGAAGATCTGGCTGAAGCTGCGCGGATTTCAGGGCAGCGTTATAAATTCTACACCGATCTGGCGAGTGACTTAACTGCATTGGCTGAACGTGTCGCCGATTTAACCGGAGCCTACTGCGATTACGCCAATCAGTTAGGTGGGCATCAAATACAGCACGTTTCAGGCAGTCAATGTGAAAAAACGCAGCAGGTCGGGCAGGCCGATCATCTCAATACCATTCTGACAAATGCCGAACTGGCAAAGTCAGCATCAAATACTGCCTATGTATATTACTGGCAGCGACGTGATACCGATGCATTTGATCACACGCTGGCAGAAACTCTGGGTAACGGGCTGGTGAACACCTACAGTCACAATGCAGCAACCGGCCGTCCGGATTACATGACAACACACCAGAGCGACCAGCTGTTTCAGGCGGCGTTGCCAAGTGCCCAGAAAAAAGGCAGAAACGTTCGCTTCCTGCACTACAAATACGATAACCATAATAATGTGGTTTACCGTCAGGACAGTGAGCTGGGCGTTACCGACAGCTATGTCTACGATGGCCTGGATCGGGTGACGAGCAACCGGGTTGTGCTGGATTCCCTCGATAAACACGGACTGAATAATCCAGACTTTGCAGGGCCTTTTGATTTCAGCTACGACAAGCTGGGCAACCTCAAATCGAAAACTGACGTGGGCAACTACAGCTATGGTCAGCAGGGGGCTGGGCCTCATGCGGTCACTCAGGCGAACGGCCTGAATTATCAGTATGATAGCGCAGGAAATATGATTCGTGCTGCGGCAGGCAGTACCAGCACCCCAGAGCGCGTGATTGAATGGAGTGCATTTAATAAACCGGTGACGATCACCCGTAACGGGCAGACAGTTGAGTTTGTTTATGATGCCAATCACAACCGTTATCTGAAAAAAACCAGTGATGGCAAACAAACGGTTTACTTTGGGAATGTTTACGAGCGAATCACAGACACGAACACGGGCCAGGTTCAGCATCAGCACTACATCTATGCTGACGGTAAACTGATTGCACTGAATACTCAGTTTAAAAATGCAGAAAACAAACTGGAAAACAAACAGATTCGTTACCTGCATTACGATGCGCTGAATTCCGTCGATATGATCACCGACGGCTATGGCTATATTGTCGAACGCCGGAGCTTCGATGTGTGGGGACGGATGCGGAGTGTGCAGTGGCGTGACAATCACCATCAGCACTCGGTCTTGCAAGATGCGATGACCAACAAGGGTTACACTGGCCACGAGCACATTGAAGAAGTGGGTTTGATCCACATGAACGGCCGTGTGTATGATCAGGAACTCGGCCGTTTCCTGAGTGCAGATCCGTTGATCCAGTCACCTTATGTGACGGGGAGCTTCAACCGCTATACTTATACGTGGAATAACCCGCTGAAGTATATTGATCCGACGGGGTTCAGACACATTGAGGGGGCGACGACTAATAGCCAGGAGACATCGACATCTAAGGACTTGGTGGGTCCCAAAGGGAATGTTGGTGATAAGAATGGTAAGGATGAACTGGGCGATGAAACAGCATATTTGAATTTTGATACGCTCCCAGATCCATATGATATGCAGTGGTTTGATTACCCTGCTGCTTTGCCCCCTTCTGAGTACAGCACATTCCAATCCATTGATTTGGAATCACAAATTGCAGCTTTTGGATATCATCCAGTTAACTTTGTGGGGCTGGGACTTGGGACGAGCATTACCATTAAAGCTGCTCCTGGCATTTTAAAGGCGAGTGGAAGCTGGTTGAAAAATCAGGTCAGCAGTGCTGGGAGTTGGGTAAAGAATCAGCTCAGTGGAGCTGGGGATTGGGTGAGAAATCGTTTCACGAAGGGATTGTCTGATGATGTTACAAAGGGATTAGCCGACCCAAGTTCTATTCGATTTACGCAAGATAGTATTAAGGCCACTTTTAAGGATGGTCGTTCATTGAAAGGTTTGAT
>NZ_JAUORR010000028.1:0-57376 GCF_030547945.1 Photobacterium sp. 1_MG-2023
CACTGGATATTAGATGTGAGTATGCGAGAAGATGCTTGTCAGATTTACCGAGAAAACGCGGCTGAAAACCTAGCGGGGTTAAGGCACATGGCACTGAACATGCTCAGAGCGGAGCCAACCAAGATTAGCGTGCCGATGAAACAGAAACGTTGCATGATGAAACCCGC
Organism: Photobacterium sp. 1_MG-2023; assembly: GCF_030547945.1. Taxonomy (NCBI): domain Bacteria; kingdom Pseudomonadati; phylum Pseudomonadota; class Gammaproteobacteria; order Vibrionales; family Vibrionaceae; genus Photobacterium; species Photobacterium sp. 1_MG-2023. The sequence continues at coordinate 168 of NZ_JAUORR010000028.1, forward strand.
CTTTTTGGAGCAAGTCCTTGTGGCTGGGTTTACGTCAATGGCTAAACCTTAACCATTCATGCGGACGCCCTGGAGAAGATGGCTGTTCAAAAGGAAATTACGGATGTTATTGCTTTAGAACAGACGGCTAAGTTTTATAAAGATAAAAAAGGGCGTTGTCCAAGTTCAGTATCTGCTCTAGTCGGTATTGCGATAAAACGTGAACCTGAAGATAGGGTCGGGCTTTGAGTATAAAACCGATGGAAATTGCTCATTTCAGTCGTTCAAAGGCATTACGTCTAATAGCATATAAAGCATTCAACAATAACCTGTTGACTCTCAACGCTTTGCATTAAACTTAACACCCGTTTGTTGTGTTTCGCTAAAGGAGCAGAGATGAGAAAATGTATCGCAAATTAGCATTAACAAACTGTGAATGAGCTTTAGCACTAACGTGCAAAGGGGCAAAAAACCGTCACACATTCCCTCCAGTCAATGACTTACTTTAACTTTTCTGGTTGTATTCTGGGACGTCACCTCGACCATCCTGGAGGTGTTTTTATTTTAATATCAAATGCTTAAGTCGTCATTCCCGCGAAGGCGGGAATCCATGTGGCTCGGTGCTGAGGCAATCGAAGAGGGGATGTATTCATCCAACCCTCATTTATGTTCTCCACCGTCACTGGATCCCCGCCTTCGCGGGGGATGACGGGGAGAGGCGGGATGACATTTTCTAGCTTTATATCGATGCGTTAATCAAAAAGTCACCGCAAAAAACGGATTCCATACGACTCACAATCCAAAGCTGGCATCTAAGCCAGCTTGAATCGCTGAATCATCTTCATCAGATCCGCCGACACATGCAGCAGTTCATCGCTGGCTTGGGCCATCTGGCCGGATTCGGTGGCGACCGACAGGGACATGTCCTTCAGGCTGACCACATTGCAGTTGATGTCGTTCAGGGTCAGGGTCTGTTGCTCTGTGGCGGTGGCGATATGCTGGTTCATGGCCTGAATGGTCTGGACTTCGCCATTGATGATATTCAGGGCTTCACCGGCTTCGATGGAGATTTTCGACGCGTTACTGGCTTTTTCTGTGCCCGTTTCCATCACTTTCACCGCATTTCCGGCGCCGTGCTGGAGTTGCTCTACAATTTTCTGGATTTCCAGTGTCGATTCCTGAGTGCGCTGCGACAGCGTCCGGACTTCATCGGCAACCACGGCAAAGCCGCGGCCTGCTTCTCCTGCACGGGCGGCTTCAATCGCGGCGTTCAGGGCCAGCAGGTTGGTCTGTTCGGCGATGCCCCGGATGACTTCCAGGACGGTATCCACGTTGCGGCTGTCGGTTGCCAATTGCTCGACCACCTGACTGGCCTGCGCGATGTTGTCAGCCAGCAGATTCGCTTCTTCGACATTCCGGTCCACAATCAGCTTTCCGTTCTTTGTGCCATTGGCCGCCGATAAACTGGCGTCGTTGGCCTCCACTGTGCGACGGCTGACTTCTTCAACCGTCGCCAGCATTTCCGTCATGGCTGCGGCCAGTTGCTCAACGTCATTCTGCTGCTGATTCAGATTATGGTCGACGGTATGAATCGACGATGAAACCTGATTCGCGGCCGCAGCCACCTGAGTCCCGGAAGTATTGATCTGCTGCAATATCGACTGGATTGAGGCGACAAACTGGTTGAAATACTTCGATAACGCCGCCAGCTCATCCCGGCCAGACTCATTCAGGCGTTGTGTCAGATCCCCCTCACCACAGGATAGCGCTTTCATTGCTTCAACGGTTTGTTTCAGGGGTGAGGTAATCGACCGGATCATCAGCGCTATCAGGACAGACAGCACAGCCAGCATGATCCCGGCATTTGTCAGTGAGATCATTTCGGCTTTCCGCACATCCGTCTGCAGCGCCTGCATATTCATGCCACTGCCCACCAGCCATTGCCACGGGCCGAACTCCAGAACATAACTGGTTTTCGGCTCTGATGTGCTGGTACTCTGGCCGCTGTGCCAGGCATAATCGACAAAGCCTCCGCCGTTTCTCGCTTCAACATACAGCTGGCGCACAAACCGGAAGCCTTCCGCATCTTCCAGATCCATCGTATTGGTGCCAATCAGCGTCTTCACACCTGCCAGCTGAATGCCGTTTCGATCATTGACAAAGATATAGTTCCCCTGATCAAAGCGCATCGCAGCAATGGCCGCAATGGCGTCTGATTTGGCCTGAGATTCGGTCAGAACACCGGACTGACTGAGTCCGTGGTAGTGTTCAATCACGCCGACAGCACTCTCGACCAGATTCACCACCCCCCGCTCATAATTTTCCCGCATGAACTCACGCGATTTGCTGGCATTTAGCACCGTATTCACCACGAGCCCGACGGCAAATAAAGCCAGCAACGTCCATATCCGAGCAGCAATACTGAAACCAGAAAACCAGGTCTTCATTTTATTTCTCCTATGGGTGTAACCAATCGCAGTCAATCACTGGTCATCCTAGCTTGTTCAAATGCTCGATAACTGCGTTAGATTTTTTGATGGTAGAAACACGACTGATCTAAAAAGTCTGCCTTGTTCTCAAACATTTCCCCTGCGCTATTTCTGATCATTGACTGACTTTGATTGGTATAACTGTCGTCTTTTTACGACCGGGAAGTCTTTAGAAACACATGAGATTGTTCTTGTCTCACCACACAGGCTGCTGTCACTCTTGGGCTTGCTGAACAGCGTCATTTGCCAGTCATCGGGCGTTTTTTGTGAATCTCATCCAATCTATGCATAGATGAGCATGGCGGGAATGAAACTCAGCGAACATGAATTTATGAGAGCGTTCAAAATTTATACAAATCATCGGATAAAATACCCCGAAAATCTGGCAATTTTCAGAACTGCTGCAAGGTAGAAAATGTCAACAAATTGACGGATATAGCCATAAAGAAGCCAGCTGTTCGACGACACAGCTGGCATGTAAAACCGCTTGAACGGCTTGTCGCGTTGGTTCTCTGCGAAACCTTGCTTTGGGCGTGTAGGTACTGCCGATTCTTTTACAGAGGCATGGGGAAATCAGGTGGCAACCTCAACCCACACCATGTCTTGTTCAATTTTCACCGGCCAGACTTTCAGGCGGACTTCAGGGATTTCCAGGCACTGCCCCGAGTGCAGACTGAAATGTTGTTTATATAGCGGCGATGCCACACAAGGCTGGCCCTGAATATCTCCCAGAATTCCCCGTGCCATCACATAGGCCTTCCCGACCGGGTCCCAGTTATCCAGCGCAAACACTTCCGGCGTCAGAGCGGTCAGGTAAAAGAGGGCAATTTGCTGGTTGCCCGCCCATGCGCCCATGCCGGATTGCGCGACCAGATCGTCGATATGACAGATTTTTTGCCAACTCATAAGCCCTCCTTCTCTGTTTCCGGCAGCCTTTGTGGTTGTGCTTCGACCCACTGGACCGGTATACGCTGACCGCGTTCACGCACCGTTATCGGAACCGTTATCGGAACCGTTACCGGAACCGTTACCGATTCCGTCTCCGACGGATTGTCATTCACAAATCGGCGAAAGCGCGCCAGTTTTTCCGGCGTCGACAAGGTGGTTTTCCATTCGCACTGATACGTGTCCACCACATGCTGCATCTGCTGTTCCAAGGCTGCATTGATGCCCAGACTATCCGCCACGACCACGCTGCGCAGATAGTCCAGTCCGCCTTCCAGATTCTGTAACCACACTGAAGTGCGCTGTAGTTTGTCGGCTGTCCGGACATAGAACATCAGCACCCGGTCGATCATGGTCACCAGGGCCTCGGTCGAGAGATCAGACACCAGCAGATCCGCATGACGCGGACGCATCCCGCCATTACCGCACACATAAAGATTCCAGCCGTTTTCGGTCGCAATCACGCCAATATCTTTGCTCTGCGCTTCGGCGCATTCCCGTGTACAGCCGGAAACAGCAAACTTGAGCTTATGCGGTGAACGCAATCCTTTGTATCGGTTCTCCAGCAGAATCGCCAGCGCCATGGAATCGTCGACACCATAACGACACCAGGTCGACCCCACGCAGGATTTTACGGTTCGCAGCGATTTCCCATAGGCATGACCGGTTTCAAACCCGGCATCAATCAGGGCCTGCCAGATATCCGGCAGCTGTTCCAGTTGCGCCCCGAACAAATCCACCCGCTGACCGCCGGTGATCTTGGTATAGAGATCGAATTGTTTAGCCACTTCCCCTAATACAATCAGTTTGTCCGGCGTAATTTCACCGCCGGGAATCCGGGGAACCACCGAGTAGCTGCCATCTTTCTGGATGTTGGCCAGAAAGGCATCGTTGGTGTCCTGCAACGGCTGATGCTGTGGGGCCAGAATGTGCTCATTCCACAGCGAGGCAAAGATCGACGCCGCGGCGGGTTTACAGACATCGCATCCAAGTCCCCGGCCATGGCGGCTGATCAGATCCGTAAAGCTTTTGATCTCTTCTACCTGAATCAGGTGAAAGAGTTCCTGACGGGTGTGGGCAAAGTGCTCACATAAGTGATGATTCACTGCCATGCCCAGAGCGGCCAATTCTTCATCCAGCACAGATTTCACCAGCGCACTGCATCCGCCACAGCCCGTGCCGGCCTTGGTGCAGCTTTTCAGTTCAGACAACGCATGCGCCCCGGCCTTGGTGCAGCTTTTCAGTTCAGACAACGCATGCGCCCCGGCCTGAACCGCCGCTGCGATATCCCCCCGGCTCACATTGTGGCAGGAGCATATCATCGCGCCGGCATCTTTGCTGCCCTGCAAAGAAGAGCAGTCGAACAGCAGTTCTGCCGGATGCGATGGCAGTGGCATTTCATTCAGATAACACTGCAGCAGGGCGGCATAGTCCTGATTATCTCCAATCAGAATCGCCCCCAGCAGTTTGTCGCCGGTCTCATTCACCACCAGTTTTTTGTAGACCCCGGCGCGCATATCCTGCAACACCATTTCCTGACAGCTTTCACCCTGCCCCAGTGAATCGCCGATGGCAGAAACATCAACCCCCATGAGTTTGAGTTTGGTGCTCATATCCGCGCCGTCAAAGGTCGCCTCCCCACCCAGAATCTGATCGGCTGCAATGCGCGCCATCCGGTAACCCGGTGCAACCAGGCCAAAAATCCGCTGCTGCCAAAGTGCACATTCACCAATGGCATAAATCGCCGGATCACTGGTCTGACAGGCATCGTTGATCACAATCCCGCCCCGCTCACCGATGGCCAGTCCGCATTGCCGGGCCAGTGTGTCCTGCGGGCGGATCCCGGCAGAAAACACGATCACATCAACTTCAAGCGGCGGATGATCCTGAAAGTTCATCCGGTGATAGGCCGTCTCGCCATCGGTGATCGCTGTGGTTGCGCGGCTGGTGTGAACCCGAACGCCCAGTTCACTCACTTTCTGTTTCAGCAATGCACTGCCCGCATCATCAATCTGAACCGGCATCAGCCGCGGCGCAAACTCCACGACGTGCGTCTCCAGCCCCAGTAAACGCAATGCGTTGGCCGCTTCGAGTCCCAGCAGTCCGCCACCGACCACAGCACCGGTTTTCGCGCCTTCACAGGCCGTTTTAATGGCAGATAAATCATCCAGCGTTCTGTAAACAAAACAGTTCGCGCGATCATTCCCCGAAACCGGCGGCACAAAAGGGTAAGACCCGGTCGCCAGCACGAGTTTGTCGTATGCAAGCTGACTGTCACTGGCCAGCGTGACACGCTGTCTGTCACGATCAATCGCGACAACCTGCTCCCCCAGCAGCAACTCAATTCCCTGCTCCTGATACCATGCCTCCTGACTCAGGAAGAGATCCTGATGATCACTGCCGGAAAACAGCGAAGACAAATGGACCCGGTCATAAGCGACAAACCGCTCCTCACCCAACACAGTGATCTGATATCGCTGCTGTGCATTTTGTGCCACCAGCTGTTCAATAAAGTGATGGCCGACCATGCCGTTTCCCACCACCAGTAATTTTTCCCGTTGCATCAACATCCTTGCTCTCCTGAATTCTGTTGTTTATCACCTGGCTCAGGCCACTTTGGGGTTCTTTTTCTGCGGGGTGATGGGCTCGACCTAGCGCTGCTTCTCATACAGGAAGCGCAACACCCGCTGGCGAAGCTGCTGATACACCGGATCATCCGCCAGTGCGACCCGGTTCCGGGGCCGCGCCAGAGGAATCTCCAGCACCTCACCAATGGTGGCCGCCGGGCCGTTACTCATCATCACAATACGATCCGAAAGCAGCACCGCTTCATCTACGTCATGGGTAATCATGATCACCGTGTTGTTCAGCTCCGACTGGATCGCCATGAGCGCATCCTGCAAATGAGCCCGGGTCAGGGCGTCCAGCGCACCGAAGGGCTCATCCATCAGCAGCACTTTGGGCTTCATCGCCAAAGCCCGGGCAATCCCGACCCGCTGCTTCATCCCGCCGGAAATTTCATCGGGCCGTTTATCATGGGCATGATCCATCTGGACCAACCGGAGGTAATGCATCACCGCATCCCGGATGGCAGCCGATGCCTTCCCCTTCTCGACCTGTTTCACGGCGAGTTCCACGTTCTGATACACCGTCAGCCAGGGCAGCAGTGCATGGTTCTGAAAAACCACCGCGCGCTCCGGGCCGGGGCCGTCGATCTCACGTCCTTCCAGAATCACCCCGCCATCGGTTGCATCATGCAACCCGGCAACCAGATTCAGCACCGTGGATTTCCCGCAGCCGGAATGGCCAATCAGCGAAATAAACTCCCCCTGCCGGATGGCAAAATTGACATCTTTCAGCGCAACAAAGTCGCCCTGTGGCGTTGGAAACCGCATCCCCAGATAACTGAGCAGGAGATAATCCCGGGACTTGGCTTGCGACGGTGGGGGATGAGCGGCTGTCTCTGCCGACGTTACAGCATTGAGTGTCACGGCTTTGGTAAACTTGGTTTTCAACAACATTGCTTTCTCCTTCACCTGAACCGCTTAACGCTGGCTCAGTTGTTGATTCCATGAAAAATGACGTTGCAGACTGAGCATCCCGCGATCCAGCAACAGTCCGATGAAGCCGATGGTCACAACGGCCACCATAATGCGTCCCAGTGAAGCCGAACTGCCATTCTGAAATTCATCCCACACGAATTTGCCCAGCCCCGGATTCTGCGCCAGCATCTCTGCCGCAATCAGCACCATCCAGGCCACCCCGAGCGACAGCCGCAATCCGGTGAACACCATAGGAATCGCCGACGGCAGAACAATGGTGCGCACATGCTGCCAGCGAGACAGCCTGAGCACGCGACTGACATTGAGCAGATCCTTGTCCACCCCGGTCACACCGACGGCGGTGTTGATCAGGGTGGGCCACAGACTGCACATCGCGACAGTCAGCAGGGAATTTAAGAAGGATTTCGCCACCAGCGGGTCATCGCTGACATACAGCGCGCTGACCACCATGGTGACAATCGGCAGCCAGGCCAGTGGAGAGACAGGTTTAAGGAGCTGAATGATCGGGTTCAGCGCCGCATAGAGATTCTGATTCAGCCCCAGCAAAATCCCGGCCGGAATTGCAATCAGTGTCCCCAGCAGAAAGCCAGCACCGACCGTCAGCAAACTGGTGCCGATCTGGTCAAAAAAAGTGGGTTTTCCGGTGTAATCGCGAACCCGGATCTCAGCCTGAGGATTCTGCGCCAGCCGTTCGGCATTCCGCGCTGCCTGACGTGCATCAAAGGCTGTTTCGCGAGCCCGTTCACGCTGATGTTCAGCCACCAGACTGGTGAACTGCTGCCAGGTCTGAACTGGTCCCGGCAGGGTGCCTAAAGACGTCTGAACCTGACTGGCCGCCAGGTGCCAGATCAGAAGAAAAATGACGATTCCTGAGGCCGGTAAGGCCAGGTTCCGGCAGTGCTGTATCACCTGTGCCGGTTTCGGCAGCACGCGAGCATTGATCATCGAAGCTATCATCTGTTGTCCTCCTTACAAGCGGTCATCGCCCTTCAGACCAATGGCGAATTTGTCGAGATACGCATTGGGCTGACGGCCGTCAAAAGTGATCTGATCAATGAAGCCATTCTGCGGGGGCCGGAACCCGTCTTCGCGGTCAAAATCCGGAAAATCCGAGGGGTTCATTTTGCCTTCGGCAATCAGGGCTTCGGCAGCCTGACGATAGATCTCCGGACGGTAAACACGCTTCGCAACAGACAGATACCAGTCATCCGGTCTGGCCTGCGGGATCTGGCCCCAGCGCCGCATTTGCGTCAGCGTCCAGACGGCATCGCTGTAATAGGGATAAGTGGCGTGATACCGAAAGAACACATTGAAATCCGGCGCCGGACGCCGATCGCCTTTTTCATACTCAAAGGTGCCTGTCATGCTGTTGGCGATCACTTTGGCATCCGCTCCGACATACTGACTGCGCGCCAGCATCTGGACAGCCTTCGACCGGTTGGCATTGTCATCGTCATCCAGCCAGTGGGCCGCGCGGATCAAGGCTTTCACCACCCGGATATGCGTGTTGGGATGGGCCTCTGCCCAGCTTTTGCTGACCCCGAACACTTTCTCCGGGTTATTACGCCAGATATCGTGATCCGTAATCACGGGCACACCAATGCCTTTCATCACCGCTTGCTGGTTCCAGGGTTCACCCACGCTGTAGCCCTGAATGGTGGCAGCCTCCAGCGTGGCGGGCATTTGCGGCGGCGGGGTGACACTCAGCAGCACATCGGCCTGACGCTGCCCGCTGTTATCTCCGTGCGCCGGATCATAAAAGCCGGGATGAATTCCGCCGGCAGCCAGCCAGTAACGCAGCTCGTAGTTATGCGTTGACACCGGGAACACCATGCCCATATTGAAGGACTTCCCTTCCGCCTGATACGACGCGATCACCGGCTTGAGCAGATCTGCCGTCACCGGATGCCGGACGCTGCCATCCGCCTGACGCTGAACATTCGGCTTCATCGCTTCCCAGACGTGATTCGCCACCGTGATCGCGTTGCCGTTGAGATCCATGCTGAAAGCGGTGATTACGTCGGCCTGAGTCCCAATGCCAATGGTGGCGCCGATAGGCTGTCCGGCGAGCATGTGCGCACCGTCCAGCTCGCCGTCAATCACCCGATCCAGTAAAACTTTCCAGTTCGCCTGTGCTTCCAAAGTGACGTACAGGCCCTCGTCTTCAAAAAAGAAGTTTTCATAGGCCACGGCCAGCGGCGCCATGTCGGTGAGTTTGATAAACCCAAACTTCAGTTCATCTTTCTCCGGTGGCCCCACGTCGGCCTGCGCCGACAGCGAGAACAGGCTGAGCGCCACCGCAACGGTAAATCCCTTTCGTTTCCCTCGTTCCATGTCTAATCCTCTTCATCAAGTCGAAACCAATGCCTGAACCCATAAAAAAACGCTGCCCTTCCCAAAGGAAGCAGCAGCGTTGCTGTGTGATTCATGGATGTCTGATTTTTGGGCCGAAAAGTCAGGTGTCGTTGCCTCACCTTTCAGCCATGTTCATTCTGCTCGTCCGGTCCTTTTAACCACGCGTCAGCCGGAACAACACGTTCTTCGCAATCTGGCCCAGCGGCTGACTGTGCTGCATCGCTGCGTTGCGAAGCATCTGATAAGCTTCGGCTTCCGCCAGACCATGCTGCTTCATCAGCAAACCTTTGGCCTGCTCCACCAGCCGCCGGTCTTCCAGGCGACGATTCAGCGTCTGAAACTCTCGCTCAATCTTGCGTTGCCGCGCCCTGACCTGTTCAGCCCTTTCCACCCAGACGCGCAGCGCCGTTGCCGAGTCGCCGGGGAGAAGGACATAACCGTCCGGTGCGGGTAAACGCTCGATATCGTGAATGTCCAGTTGCCGGATCATCACCACCAGCGGCCATTGCTGACTGCCCGCCTGAGTCACCAGCAAACGAAGTTCGGCATCCGCCCTGGCCCAGCTGATCACCAGCACCCGCGATGATGCCTGTGGGATCACCCCGGACAGCTGGCTGAACGGGCAACCAATCACATCGTCGTAATGCGCTGCCAGTTCTCGGGTCAGCCTCGCCTGTTCGCGGGTGCAGTCACTGCACACCAGGATCTGTCGGGAGGCTGCCGCCTGCTGATCACTCTGTCGCGCATCTGATTTTGTCATCCCTGTCGACTTCCCTGTCCCTGACCGTTCACGCACAACACCATCACTCAAGCAAGGAAACAGCCACAGCGGCCAGTTCAGCCAAAAAATACCTCTTTGGGGGTATCCATCGGATCAGCATCTGACGTAAGTAATTGATTCAGCGTCTCGCGGAGGCGCACCACGTCGCCAATCACCAGCAGCGCCGGTGACTGTCCCTTGAAGAGTTGCCCCAGTTTGGTGAGCTTGCCCAATGTCGACACATGCACCACTTCGTCCGGCGTGCTGCCTTTGATGACGACAGCCAGCGGGGTATCGGTGCTCAGCCCGCCCAGTGTCAGGCCGCTTTGAATTTCCCGCGCCTGTTCCAGCCCCATATAAAAAACAATGGTCTGCCCGGCGCCGATCAACTGCGCCCACGCCGGTAAAGCCCCTGACACCACATGCCCGGTCACCAGCGTGACCGAACGGGACATTTCGCGATGGGTGAGCGGAATAGATGCCGACGCCGCGCAGCCAATTGCCGCGGTGATGCCCGGCACAAACTCAAAAGGAATCCCGGCAGCGGCCAGCGCCAGCCCTTCTTCACCGCCCCGGCCAAAGATCAGCGGATCGCCCCCTTTCAAGCGCACAACATATTGCCCCGTGCCCGCCTGCTCAATCAGGAGCTGATTGATGGCTTCCTGCTTCATACTGGGCTCACCGCAGCGTTTGCCGACATGAATCCATACCGCGTTTGGATTCGCCAGCTTCAGAATCGCTTCACTGACCAGCCGGTCGTAAACCAGCACGTCTGCCCGTTCAATGGCCTTCAGTGCTTTGATCGTCAGTAATTCTGGATCCCCCGGTCCGGCTCCCACCAGACTGACTGCGGGCCGCTGCGCCATCGGTCTGATCGCTGGCATCACCGTCACCGTCTTTTCCGCAGTGTCTTTGAACGGATTCATCTCACTCATCCCTGTACTCCTTGTACTGAAGGCAAAGACTGCGCCACCCTGACCTCGGCCTTGGCGTCGCTTTCTATCCTCTGCTTTTCCTGAACATCTGGCGTCTGATTCGCCACCAGCACTGTGCGCACTTCTGCCAGACAAGACCCGCAATTGGTGCCGCATTTCAGCTGTGCCTGAAGTCCACCAAGTGTATTGATGCCGTCTTCTTCAATGGCTTTGATGATTTGCCGGTCCGTCACTCGGAAGCAACTGCACACCAGTTTTGATGGTGCCTGTCCCCGCAACATCAGCGCCAGAAATGCGGAAATTGAAAAGTCCTGCCCGAATAAGGCCGCCAGTGCCATGGCATCTGCCGTAAGTGGCTGCTGACTGACCAGACAAACTGCACCCAGTGTACTGCCCTGTTGTATCAGCCCGGCCCAGCTGTTCGGAGCCGGACACATCCCATCCAGCATCAGTGTCCGTGCCGCTTGTGGCGTCTGCGCTGTGTCGGCCCATGCTTGTTTGGACAAGGGACGCCGGGTCGTAAACCGCCAGAGACCCACGGCCTCTGTGGTCTGAAAACTCAGGTACTCGGTTGCAAATGGTGGCGGTTGATCCCCGAGCCAGAGGCCATAAGACCCGACAGGTTCAGGGGCGATCGCAACGGAAGCGGACTTGAGTGCAGGCTGGCCGGAAACCGGATCCGCATCAGCAGGAACGAGCCCATTGACCCGGCTGTCGAAGCCAAACCTGCCAGCCCAGTGCATCGACATAAACAGCTGACCCGGTGACAAGCCATCATCCAGCCCCAGCTTCGCCAGCAGTGTCTGTCCCGACTGTGGTGCCTGTCCCGACAGTGCCGTTGCGGGTTGGACATCGACTGCAGACAGCCGAATCAATTGTCCCTCATCCAACTCAAGTTGCTGCGCGGCATGCGGATGCATGTAAACGGTGGGTTCAGGTTCGCTTTCGGCCAGCCGGGCGATGTGGCCGGTGCGGGTCATGGTGTGCCATTGATCCCGTTGACGGCCGGTATTGAGCCACCAGACAGGCAAACGGCCATCTGATCCGTGGGGTTCAGCAGTCTGCCCGACAAACGTTTCGGCCGACACCGCCATGAAACGGGCACGTCCGTCATCCGTCGGAAACACGCCGTCACGGAACAGATGGGATGTCTGACCCAGCGGCCAGCGCTGTGGCTGCCAGTGTGCATAGTCCGCGTCGGACAGGTCTGCCAACGCAGACAAATCAAACAGCAGAGGCGTGCCGCGATTGATCCCACTCAATGCAGCGTGCTCGCGAAAAACATCCGCTGCACTGGGAAAATCGAACCCCGGATATCCCATCCGCTGCGCGACCTCGCACAAGGCCTGCCAGTCTGCACATGCCTGTCCCGGTGGCGGCAGAAAAGCGCGCTGACGGCTGATCATCCGCTCCGAGTTGGTCACCATGCCTTCTTTTTCTCCCCAGCCAGCGGCGGGCAGCAACACATCGGCAAAGGCGGCAGTATCGGCATCCGGTGAAATGTCCGACACCACGACAAAATCGCAGCGCGACAAAGCCGCCGCGATTCGGGCGCTGTCTGGCATCGACACAACCGGATTCGTCGCCATGATCCAGATGAACTTTATTTTGCCAGCATGCATGGCTTCAAAAAGATCGACCGCTTTGAGGCCTGGCTGAGTTGCCATGTTCGGCGCCTGCCAGAATTCCCCGACCGCAGCCACAGATTCGGCATCAAACCCGCGATGCACCGCCAGCTGATTCGCCAGCCCACCCACTTCCCGGCCCCCCATCGCATTGGGCTGACCGGTCAGCGAGAAAGGTCCAGCCCCGGGCTGACCAATACGTCCGGTCGCCAGATGGCAATTGATGATGGCGTTGGCTTTATCCGTTCCGTTGGCCGACTGATTGATCCCCTGACAAAACAGTGTCAGGGTTTGGGGCGTTTCACGGAACCAGTGAAAAAAGGTCTGCAGATCGGTCCGGCTCAGGCCCAGTGCTACTGCACAGCGTTTCAATCCATACGCCTCCCGTCGGATGATCGACCGGAGGGCTTCAAATCCCTGACAGTGCTGCGCAATAAATACGTCATCCAAAGCCTGATGATCCATCAGGAATCGCAACAGTCCGTTGAACAACAGCACATCCCCATCATTGGCTATCGGCAAATGTAAATCCGCCTGCTGCGCCGTCAGAGTTCGCCGCGGATCAATCACCACCAGCTTCAGAGACGGATTCGCTTCCCGGGCCTGCTGTATCCGCCGGAACAGCACCGGATGCGTCCACGCCGTATTGGCACCAACGATCACAATCAACCCTGCTTTTTCTATATCGTCGTAATGCACCGGAACCAGATCTTCACCAAAGGCACGGCTATGTGCAGCGACCGCTGAAGACATACAGAGGCGGGAGTTAGTATCCAGATTGGCGGAGCCGACAAAACCTTTCATCAGTTTATTGGCGACGTAATAATCTTCGGTCAGCAACTGGCCGGACACATACATCGCTACACTCTCCGGCCCATGCTCGGCCAGGGTTTGTTTGAGTCTCTCTGCGATCAGCGTTGTCGCTGAAGCCCAGTTGGACTCCCGGCCCAGAATCCGCGGATAAAGCAAACGGTTGGGGATCGTCAGGCTCTCTTTCAGCGCAGAGCCTTTCACACATAACGCGCCCTGATTTGCCGGATGTCCCGCATCTCCAGTGACTTCTGGCAAAACGGTTGACGCCCCCGATCGAGGATGCGGATTGATCTGGACGCCGCACCCCACTCCGCAATACGGGCAGGCCGATTTAATCACAGATTGTTGCTGGCATCCGGAAGTCGGAGCGGCCCTGCTACTCATATGCATCTCCTACGCGGTGCTGCCACCGCCATGTCGCAGGCATAAAAAATGCCACGCCCCCGGGAGAGGACGTGGCAGCAATGCCTAATAACCAAAGTATCAAGTGTTGAATGTCGTGTACGGAATTGACTTTGCATCTTATGTGCCAAAATCACACCCAAGACATCAATCCATTTTAAATCAATTGCTTAATGAGTTTCCTTGATATGTCCCGTCTGAGTCAGAAGATGAAAAGGTTCCGCGATAGTGCATCCCTGCACTGGCTTGGGGAGCGAATCAGCTGCGACTCAGACGAGCATGTCGCTGCCGGAACCAGATCGGACCGAAGGTATTCATCAGCATAGCCAGCACAATCAGGCTGACACCGAGCACCTTATTCCAGACCAGACTCTGTTCAAAAAAGATGATCTGCCAGAGAAAAGCGAACATCAGATTGGTGAGGATCAGCGGGGCCAGTTCGGAACCGGATTCAACCAGCCGGTACGCCTTCACCCGGAAGACCTGCGTATTCACAATACAGATAGCCAGCAGCAGCAACGCGGGCAACACCATGGACTGTGAATCAGTAAGTTGCTGCCAGCTGTCGGTCAGCATGGTGTGGTTATGCGTGAACAGTACCAGCGGGACTAACATCAGGCTGGCCAGAGTAAAACACCAGGCATTGAGGCCGAACGCTGACATCGTGCCTTGACTCACCCGGTATAAGCTGACCTGAGATCCGGCGTTAAACACACCGGCAGCAACACCCACCAGTAATTCCGGCCGCATCGTCAATCCGTCACCACTGCCCGCCATCAGCATGACACCGAGAAATGTGATGATCAGATTCGCCACGGTGAGCGACTGAATCTGAGTTTTAAATAACAGTTTTTCTAACACAGGAATAAACAGCGGCCCGGTACTGAACAACACCACGGTTTCAACCAGCGATAAGTGACTGAGTGAAAAAAGAAAACACAGTTGTGCGGCCGCCACGCAAAACGCCCGGACGGCCAGCGATTGCCAGAGTTTCCGGTTGTCTGGCACGGCCCACTGCGTTAAAGACATCAGCCACATCAATAACAATGCAGGTAAGGCAAACCGTAACAGACTCAAGAGTTCAATACTGATCTGATCACTGAGCAACTTAGACACCAGGCCGTTGACAGACAGGCTGAACGTGGAAGCCAGCATAAAAAAGAGGGGGCGAAAATCTGAGGTCATGCAATACTCCTTAGCTGGCGAGGAGTCTAGCCGGGTTACAAATGATAAAAAAGCGAATAATATTAACCAAACCCGTAAGAAAAACTTACAGATGAGAAAATTCATTCCCCTGAAGTCTATTTATGCTTTTGTCGCCGTCGCGGAAACCGGCAGTATGACCGACGCTGCCGATGTGCTCAGTGTGAGCCATTCGGCCATCAGTCAGGCGATTAAGTCGCTGGAGGGGCAATTAGGCTTGCCGCTGTTCCAGCGGGTTGGCCGACGGGTTGAGCTCAACCGGAACGGTCGCAAGTATTACCGCCAGGTTGCACCGGCACTGGAACAAATTGTTGAGGCCGGTGAATCCTTACAGCAACAGAACCAGCAGCGGATCACCCTGAATATGGTGAATTCGCTGGCCCTACACTGGTGGATTCCCCGGGTGCCGGAATTCCAGGCGATGGCGCCTCAGATTGATATCCGGATCTCCACCCTGACTCATGTGTTCGATCTCGATAAAGAGGGCGTGGATGTCGCCTTGATTCATGGCCGTCCCGACGACTGGAAAAATTATCACTGTGAAAAACTGGGCGATGATGAACTGATTCTGGTGTGTTCCCCCCGCTTATTGTCAGAATCAACTGCCAATACGCCGGAACAACTCCTGCTGCACCATTCCCCGGTCTTCGTCACCAATCCCAGAAGGCAGAATGACTGGCATCTCTGGTGTCAGGCCAATCAGTACCGAGTGCCCGCACAGCAACGGAACTTATGTTTCACAACGTCGGCGCATGCTGTTCAGGCCACCCTGCGCGGGCTGGGCGTGCTGGTAACCCATCGATTATTTGTCCGGGACGATATCCGGCAAGGGTTGCTGGCCGAGGTCGGGCCTGCGGTGCTCAATCCGCAGCAGGCTTATTTTCTCGTGTGCCACCGCGACAAATTAAAACAGGAAAGTGTGATGACCCTGCGGGCCTGGCTCCGCATTGAATTCAGCCAGCTCAGTGAATAAGTCAGGATTTTTTACACCTTTCTCCGTCGAAAGACCGCGCTGGCTGCGATTCCTGAGAAAAGGTGTCAGCATTTTTTACATCTGGCGGCAGGCTCAACCAAAAGATGACGAGAAATTAATGCTTTAGCATGATGGCACCGAAATTGCTCATCCCTTACGACCAACTCAGTTGGGTGTTCACCCCCGATTCTGTCGTACGTGAGGAGTAGTTCAATGTCATTGTCGATTAAAAAAGCTTTGATTCCGGTTGCACTGGCCGCAACGCTGGGCACCAGCATGCAGGCTAACGCGGATGTTTTAGAACTGGCCCTGTTAATTGATGGTTCAGGCAGTATAGGTTCCACGGATTTTGCCAATCAAATCAGTGGCTATACCAACATTTTAAATTCAGCTGGCTTTTACAACACCTTCATCGATCCAAGCCCTTATACCGAGGTTTACGTCAGTGCATGGACCTTCTCTGGCACCGCCGTGCAGGTCGTCGACTGGACACTGCTCGACAGTGATGCCGCAGCGGCCGGCTTTGCAACCGACCTGACCAATGGCGCGACTTACGCCGGTGGGTTGACCAACACACAAGATGCGATTCTGGATGCGATGGCTGCGTTCTCAATCGGCTCACAGGATTACAAGTTCGTGATTGATATCTCCACGGACGGTGTGCCAACGTCCGACAATGATCCGGGCGATCCCAGTACGAATGCGCTGATTGCTGCCAATGCCGCCCGTGATTTGGGGATCACCATAAACGCACTGGGCGTCGGTGGCGTTGATCAGACCTTCCTTGAAGCTTTAGTCGGGATCAATCCGGCAGACACACCATTAGGTTTTTATCTGGAAGCCAGTAACTTTGGTTCAGACTTTCAGGATGCACTGGTCCGTAAGTTTGGTCGAGAGATCACTGATATGCCGGAGCCAACCTCCATGGCGTTTCTAGGACTCGGCGTTCTCGGACTGGGCCTTCTTCGCCGCCGCCAGAAACAATAACCGGTATCCCTTCTTCCTCTCCCTAGTAACAGAAAGCCCCTGACAACAGGGGCTTTCCATCATCCTCGGTGCACCATCGATTCCCGGTGACACGCATTTACAGACTTTCACCTTCAGCGATCGCGGCAGTTTTCATGGCCTGCTCTTTGGCGACGCGGATAAATTCCTCGAATTCTTGCTGCATTCCGGCAATATCCATGGGCACAACCGTTTCCCAGTGCTCTCCGAAGTCAGCCGTGCGCACAACCTGCCCCTGATCACACAAAAAATACAGCATATTTTTATCAGTCAGCTCAGGCAACATGGTTTCACAACCGGCTTTTGATGCACCATGATGCTGCCATGCCTGTTGATCACTGAGCCGATCCCTTTTTGCGGAAATCAGTTTCAGCGCACTGTCGCCATTGCTAGCAACAACACGACCCAGAGAAACCACAACGCCATCGGCTGTCATTGCAGGCAGGCTTCGCTCTGTCTTACCGTCACCCAAAAAATACAGGTGGCGCTGAATCGTCTGCCATGTATCTCCATCATTGAAGCTGATGATCTGATCCCTACACATCCCAGCCAGCAACGAACGGAAGACCTCCCGATCTCATTCCCCCAAAGGCAACAGGACATGATCGGTAAACAGAAAGTTCCCCAGTAAGGCTGTGCGTTGCTGACTGCTATCCGAATAATCGACGAGAAAACGAACCAGCAGATATCCCGGTGTGTCCCCTTGCCCCAAATCCAGAATGTTCACCGGTACTTCCAGGGCTTTCTCTCGCTCTGGCTGAATCACAACCGGATCGGCGAGAGTAACAGATTCATCAATGTCTGGCCCAAGGCTAATTCCCGGTGCTTGCAATGTGACCCGGGGCGGCAACTGCTCTCCAAGATAGCCCGCCTGCGCGGATGGGAAGACCACAAAAATCCGTTCACTGCGTACACGGGTCAGGGTTGCATCTCTGGCCCCACGATTTGAAAAGGTAAAACGCAAGGTAGGTTGCAGCGTCGGATTCACCACCTCCTCCACATAGGCGATCGGCTGAGGCATCTCACTCAACGGTCTATTGATGAGTTTGCCCGCGGTGTCGTACCG
This sequence comes from Photobacterium sp. 1_MG-2023, assembly GCF_030547945.1. Classification (NCBI taxonomy): domain Bacteria; kingdom Pseudomonadati; phylum Pseudomonadota; class Gammaproteobacteria; order Vibrionales; family Vibrionaceae; genus Photobacterium; species Photobacterium sp. 1_MG-2023. The sequence goes on from NZ_JAUORR010000028.1 coordinate 18,281, forward strand.
ATAATAATGAGGCACACCATCGTCGTGTTCATAGATATCCAACCGGGAAATCAGGCTGCCTTCAGCCTCGGGATCTCGTTCGATCCGGTAAACAGACACCATTGACTGCAAGGCATTCGCACTGAGGCTGCCCGCTGCGATTAATTGATTAGGCGCTTTAAACTGCGCCTGTGAATCGGTATTCAGCAAATAACCGGGTGTTTCACAGAGTAACCAGGACGGCAGTACTTCCGCCCAGCGCTGGCATTCACCGGCAAGTGTCTGTTCTGCGTCTGGCGACGTTGCCGCGACCATGGCGCGGTATTCCGGCTGGCTGATCGCGAGCAGTTCAGGCTTCAGTAACCCTGATTTTTCATCTGAAAACGGGGCCAGATCCACGCCCGTCAGACTGAGCTCTGCGGGCCGTGTGTGATAGGTATAAAATTTCAGCACCACAGCCCCCAGCACCATCGCCAGCAACAGAGGCAAGATAAACCGCAACAGCAGATTCTTCTTGGTCATTGTCATTCCTCAGCGGTCAGCACTGCTGCTAAGTATAGCTGTCGCAACCCTCGCTATATTCAGTTAAAAGAGACGAGAAATCAGAATGAACCGACTTGTCATTTTTTTCATCGAATTCAATGTGTTTTAATTCTCAGGCCAATATCACAAAACAGGACTTCAACCACAAAAAATCGACCTGTCTCTATGAGTTCAAAGGCATACTCTGTCGCCCAATTGCCTTATATTAGGTTTTGTTGACCCGAGAATGGTCAATGCAGACCCGGGATAAAGACGCTTTATCCCCCGCTGTTCGCTGCGAAGCTGACCTGAAATCAGGAACTTCACAAGCAGGGATCAGTCAAATGTCTGGAAATAGCAATCTGCAGCGCTGCACGCGCTGCCGAATGACTCTTGAAATTGTTTTTTTAATCAAAGGATGCTGACTATGTGGCAACTTTCCGATCTGGCTCCCCTGCTGTCTGAGCATGACGGCTGGCAAGTCGAATTACAGGGTCAGGCACTGCTGATCCGCAATGAAGACAACATTGAAGCCTTTCTGGCGGTTTCAGGCGAACAGATTCTGGTTGAAGTCGTGTTGTTCGATGCCGCTCAGGTCAAAGATACCGATGCACTGAACCGCGAAGTTCTGCGTACACACAAGCTGTTCCCGCTGTCGACCATTGGCCTGAACACAATCAATGACAATGATTACTACATTGCCTTTGGTTCCCTGTCGTCTCAGTCCAAAGCTGAGAGTGTTGTCATTGAAGTCGCGACGCTATTCCGTAACGTTGAAGCCTTTATCGATCTGTATCAGGACCACTTCAAGGAGCAAACAGCATGAGTGTGTGGAAAAAACTGTTCACCGCAGTCCGTGGCGGTGCAAACGAAGCCGCTGAAGCCGTCGTCGACAGCCAGGCCCTGCGTATCCTTGATCAGGAAATTCGTGAAGCAAAGGAAGAGCTGCGCCGGTCAGACGAAGCGCTGGTTAAAATTGTCGCCAAGCGCAAAATGTCCCAGCAAAAAGTCGAAAGCTTTAATCTGGGCATTACCGAGTATGAAGCCTATGCCCGCAATGCGATGGACAAAGGTCAGCAGGATCTGGCGCTGGAGTGCGCTCAGAAAGTGGCAAACCTGCGGAATGAGCAGCAAACCGAACAAACGTACCTCGATCAGTTCAACAAGTCTGAGCAGAGCCTGCGTTCCAACATCGCACAGGCGAAAGACAAACTGCGTCAACTGGAACAACAGGTTGATGTGGTGAAAGCAACAGAAGCCGTGCAGAAAGCACAGTCTGCCGTTTCGGCCAGTCAGGTGGGTGCAAACACCAAGATGCACACAGCGGCGTCTTCTCTGGAACGCATCAAACAGCGTCAGGCCGAAAAAGCGGCGCAATTGGAAGCGTCTGCAGAAATGGCGGAAGAGCAGTCCGGTTCTGCGCTGGACAAAAAGCTTGCGGATGCTGGCCTCAAAAGTGGTGGCCAAGCCTCTGCTGAAGATGAACTGGCACGTATTCTCGGTCGCTAAGCAGGCGCCATGCCTCTGAAGGATTGAGGAGAAAGGCATGACAATCTGGTTGTGGGTCCGTCGCTGGGCCCATCAACAATTCAATCAGCTCAATGGCCGTAACCTGCTCATGACCCTGGTGATCTATGTCGGGTTGAGCTGGATACTGCTTGAATTGGCGGGTGAGCAAGATCTGACTCACTCAGCAAGCCGCTTCATTTATTACCTTGTGGTGACTGCCTCGACCGTCGGCTATGGTGATTTTTCACCGCAAACCATCGCCGGTCAGTGGGTCGTTTCCCTTTTTGTGATTCCGGGCGGTCTGGGATTATTCGCCATTGGGATTGGCCGTCTGGCCACCGTGTTTATCGGCTACTGGAAAAGCAGCCTGCTTGGCAAACGGAGAATCAACGTGGAGAACCATATTCTGGTACTCGGCTGGAATCACCAGCGAACCCTGCATCTGATCAAAATGCTGCAACATGAAGAGCGAACCCGTCGCCACATTGTGTTGTGTGTTCGTCCTGAGATGGAAAACCCGCTGCCGGGTGAAATCGACTTTGTGCGTGTGGTCAGTTTTACCGACACAGCAAGCATGGACAGAGCCGGGATTAGCAGTGCCAGTTGCATCATCATCGATAACGAAGAAGACGACGTGACTCTGGCTGCAGCGTTGTACTGTACCAGTCGGAATCCGCAGGCACACCTGCTGGCTTACTTTCATGATGAAGCGCTAAGCGATCTGCTGAAAAACCATTGCCCGAATGCGGAGTGCATTCCGTCTGTGGCCGTGGAAATGCTGGCCAAAGCAGCGGTTGACCCTGGCTCAAGTGGCTTACACCACGAATTACTGAGTACCCACCATGGCATGACTCAGTACGCGGTACGTTTTCCTGTCAATGGTGTGAGCACGCCGATCAGTCAGCTGTTTACGCTGTTTAAGGCTGAGCATGATGCCACATTAATCGGTATTGACCGGGGTCAGGGGATTGAACTCAACCCAGCGCTGGATCTGGAAGTCACGCCGGGCACCAATATTTTCTATATCGCGGATGAGCGAGTAGACCATTTCAACTGGCCTTCCTGAGCCAACGAGGAGCATAGATGTTTGACTGGTTTAAAAAACGCAATCAGCCGCAAGAGACGGGTCCGAAAGCTCCGGAAATCCTTGGTCTGAGACTAGGTGGAGCGTTCGAGCTGGATGATCTGAAGCTGCGTCTGACCGAACCCTCGCTGATCATCGAAGGGGCCGCGCGCACGCATCTGATTCAGGCGGTCGGAGAAGTCCTGCTGGATGAACAGACTCGCCTGATTCGGTACTACACCGACGACGACGGCTTTGTTCAGGTCCTGACTCACGGCGAATCTGATGCCGATGTCAGTGAGGTGAAACTGTTCTATTTCTACGACAGCAAACCCATTGACACGGACAGCGAGTGGCAACATCAGCTGGACCATCAGATCGTCAAAAGCCAGTGGACTCTGGAAGAATTCAGCTTCGACAAACTCTGGGATAACAGCCACCCGGTGGCGATGACGGAAACCACCTGGCTGCAAAATGGCACCACCAGCAGAACGGATCAGTTCGTCATGCTTTACGAACGGGAAGCCGCACCGTCTACGACCGAAGTACTGCTGGTTGCCGCCGAAGAAAAGATTTTCAATAACCGGGCCGAACGAAGCCTGGTCTTGAGCACCGGATTTGATCTCAGCCCAACCGATTTTAAACTCATCGGCTGAATCAGATAACACGAAAACTATCATTTTTTAGGGATTTACATGGAATTACTAACACAATCACTCGCAGGGTTAGGCTCATTTGCAATCTATTTTTCGATTTCGATTCTGTTTCTGATGCTGTTCAAGATCATTTTCGTACGGGTCACCCCTTACGATGAATGGAAATTGGTGAAAGAAGAGAAAAATACAGCAGCAGCGATCACGCTGTCCGGTTCTATCGTGGGTTACTCTCTGGCGGTTGCGGGTGCTGCAAGCAACTCTGTGAATTTCGTGGATTTCGCTATCTGGGGCGTCGTGGCTTTACTGGCACAGATGCTGGCTTATGTCATTGTACGTATTGGTTTCATGCCTAAAATTGCCGAGCGCATTGAAGCTGGCGAGATCCCTGCGGGTCTGCTGATGGCTGCAACCTCGGTATCCGTTGGCCTGCTGAACGCAGCCTGCATGACCTACTGAGGGGAAGTGCGATGAAACGGACCAAAGAAGTCAATCTGCCTGGCATGCGAAAGCAATGGCGCTCTTTTGCGGTTGCACCGGTCACCGCAGCAATTTCAGCAGGATTGCTGGCTGGGTGTAGTGAAACCAAAGAAGACGCGCGGCTTTACCATACTCTCAACGACTGTAAAAGTGATAACCCAGGCTACGCCACTCAGTGTGAAATGGCCTATGAAGATGCGTTGAAAGAGGCTGCCCGCACCGCACCCAAATTCTCAACCCGCCGTGACTGTACGGAAGAATTTGGTATGAACAGCTGTGTGGAGGCGCCGAACAACAACTGGTTTATGCCAGCCATGGCTGGTTTTATGTTTGCCCGCCTGATCGATAACCATCGTGGCTACTACAGCCAGCCCATGTTCAGTTCTTCGTATCCGAGCAGCCGCTATTATGGCCGTTGGATGACAGCCGACGGTTACGATTACGGTTCCTATCGCTATAAGAAAGCGAAAGTGCTCATCGGCAAAGAGCAGATGAAGCCCAAACCAACCGTGACCCGAACCATCTCCCGGGGTGGCTTTGGCTCCAGTGCAGCAGCGAAATCCAGTTGGAGCAGTTCTTCCAGCTCCAGCCGAAGCTGGGGTGGCTAAGCCTCAGTCGGTTTTCATGACAAAAAGAGCGCTGAATGCGCTCTTTTTATTTCTGTTCTGATGATTCAATTGCAGATTAGTGACTGGCCCACGGTCCAGCGGGAATCGATAGTCATAGGATTCGCTTTCAACAAAAGCGAACGGGTCCTCGAAAGGCATTGGTATGCAAAATCTCGTCAATCCTGCGCAAAAACTTACAACTCAAAACAATCGGGCTCAAATTTATTCCATCATCTCAGAAATGTTGATAGATGTTTAAAAACAACAAATTACCGTGATATCGACTCATTTTCACAAAAATTCTAACCAGATCACACTTTGAACACTAATCAATTTGTTGTTAATATCTTGCCGGTTTCGTGCAGGTAGAAAATGTTGAAACTCTGCCTGACAAAAGGTCAAGCTGCATAATTTTGCTTCACAAGCAGTCAACGATGCCGTCCGATTCATTGATCTGCATCAATTTTTGCTTTGACCAGCGCGATTACGATAGCGCCCCCTTAATCGGACATATTGCACCGTAAAGTTTGAAGGATTTATGGAATTTAAGTCAGATTTAAATAAACCGGTATTTTTTACCTCAGCAATTTTCATTGCTGTCTTGTCATTCATTGGCGTCGTGTGGCCACAAGCCATGGAAGCCTATTTCAAAAACATTCAAAGCTGGGTCATTACACAGGCGAGCTGGATTTACATTCTGGCCGTTGCAATCTTTCTGATCTTTCTCATCTTCGTGATGTTCAGCCGTTTGGGTGATATCAAATTAGGTCCGGATCACTCCGAACCGGACTACACCTATACCTCCTGGCTGGCCATGCTGTTCTCCGCAGGGATGGGGATTGGTCTGATGTTCTTTGGTGTCGCTGAGCCCGTGATGCACTTTACGTCACCACCGGTGGGCGATCCGCAAAGTGTCGAAGCGGCCCGGGAAGCGATGAAAATCACGTTCTTCCACTGGGGACTGCATGCCTGGGGCATTTACGCGCTGGTCGCACTGGCCATGGCGTACTTTGCTTATCGTCACAAGCTGCCTTTACTGCCGCGTTCAGCACTGTACCCGCTGATTGGTGACAAGATCTACGGCCCGATTGGTCATGTGATCGATATCTTTGCCGTCATCGGTACGCTGTTCGGTGTCGCCACCTCACTGGGTTTTGGTGTGGTTCAGGTGAACGCAGGTTTCAACTATCTGTTTGACATGCCACAAACCACAGGCGTGCAGGTTGGGTTGATTGCTGCCATTACCCTGATTGCAACCGCTTCGGTCGTGATGGGTCTGGACGGGGGCATCAAACGCCTGTCGAACATCAATATGTTCCTGGCGGTACTGCTGCTGGCTGTCGTCATCATTGCTGGCCCGACCGCATTGATCATGAAGTCTTTTGTTCAGAACACAGGCTCTTACCTGAGTGACATCGTGAACAAAACGTTCAACCTGTACGCCTACGAGCCTAAAGAAGACTGGATCGGCGGTTGGACGCTGTTGTACTGGGGCTGGTGGGTTTCCTGGTCACCGTTTGTCGGAATGTTCATTGCCCGTATTTCACGCGGCCGGACCATTCGTGAATTCCTGGTGGGTGTCTTGCTGATCCCATCCCTGTTTGGCTTCCTGTGGTTCACTGCGTTCGGTAACACCGCCATTGATGCCATCATGAACCATGGCGCAGCTTATCTGAGTCAGGCCGTCAGCGAGAATGTCCCGGTTGCCCTGTTTAAGTTCTTTGAACATATGCCAATGTCGTCAGTCTTGTCCGTCATTGGTGTGGCACTGGTTATTACCTTCTTTGTCAGCTCTTCAGATTCCGGATCGCTGGTCATTGATACCCTGACATCTGGCGGCGCTTCTGAGCCACCCGTCTGGCAGCGTGTCTTCTGGGCCGTCATTGAAGGGATTGTGGCTGCAGCATTGCTGGCGGCTGGCGGCTTGTCTGCCTTGCAGACAATGACCATCGCCAGTGCGTTCCCAATCATGATTCTGATGCTGCTGTTCTGCTACTGTCTGTTCAAAGCCCTGCGCAATGACTACATGCTGCAAAACAGTATTCAGAACCACAATACAACGCTGCAGTACACACAAACCAGTGTCAGCTGGAAAACCCGGATTTCTGCGCTGGTCAGTCATCCGAAGCAGGAAGAAGCAGAGAAGTTCATCAAGACGACCGCTTTTCCAGCACTCGAAACCCTGATGAATGAAATGAAAGCACAGGGACTGGCAGCGAAACTGGAGGTTCTGGATGATGAATCCCGTGTTCGTCTGGTGGTTGAGAAAGAAGACGTTGAAGATTTTGCCTACGGTATTCGTCTGCGTCACTTCGTCCTGCCAGCTTACGCGAATGAATCTTACGACGACTACTATCGCGCGGAAGTTTTCCTGCTTCAGGGCGGCCAGCAATATGATGTGATGGGTTACACCAAAGACCAGATTATTGCGGATGCTGTGAGCCAGTATGAGCGCCACATGCACTTCCTGCATCTGGCCACCTCGGAAAATATTGTCGAAGAAGCGGTCGTTTCATAACCTACCGTTTCCGCACACGCCAAAAGCCAGCATTCTGCTGGCTTTTTTACGTTTGAACTGAGTCACGATGAACCGGTATGGCTTCTCGCCCGGATAATAATAGCGAGGTGCTTTCATCCGTTTTTTCCGGCTGTTGCTGGTTCTTGAGCTGGTACAGCGCCACACCAATCTGATCCCCAGTAGAGAGATGCGCAATCCGAAAACGACGCCAGCCTGCGCCAAACAGGTTGGACCCGGCAAGCGATGCAGACCAGATAACCCGATACGCCCAAATCTGGAATTCACACTTACACAACAAAGCGCATATTCGCACCTATACTCCTACCGACGATGATGCTCATTCACAGGACGTACAATCTCGGCAGGAGGCACTTCTATGCAGCAATCCAATACCATACACGCACGGACACAACTGACCTTTTTAATCATTCTGCTTTTCTGCAGCTTGCAGGCTCAGGGGGCAACGGTCCAATTACCCGCCTTAAATGCAAAGGCCGATCAAACCTCGATTTCCGGCCTCTCGTCCGGTGGTTTCATGGCAGCCCAGTTTCACGTCGCTTTTTCTGAATCCCTGATGGGTGTTGGCATTGTGGCCGGGGGACCCTGGAATTGCGCCGGGAATAATCCGTTTGTGAACCCAGTCGTCAATGCCACCACAACTTGTATGAATCCCTGTGCAAACACCTTGGGTGTCTGTCCCTCAACCCTGTTTCCCAACAGCGGTTATCTTTCTGAGCTGGCGAGAGTGACCGCCAGAAACGGCCGGATTGATAATCCGGACAACCTGAAAGACGACCAAATTTATCTGTTCTCCGGTCGTCTGGACGAAACCGTCGTCACCGGCGTCGTTGATACCGCGACGACGTTTTATCAAAAGCTGGACGTGCCGGATGCGCAAATCCATTACGACAAAAGCATTGATGCCGGACACGCATTTATTACCGATGATCCGGCTGACACCGCCTGTGATATCACTCAGTCGCCTTATATCAATCACTGCGAACACCACCAGGCGCAGCGTATCCTCGAACATATTTACGGCCCATTGAAACCGGAAGCGGACAGCCTGAGCGGGGAGTTGGTGGCTTTTGATCAGGGTGAATTTTTCAGCTCGTCACTCTCCAGTATGGATGACACGGCTTATGTGTATATTCCCAAAGGCTGCCGCAGCGAATCCTGCAAAATTCACGTTGCCGTTCATGGCTGCCGTCAGGGGATATCCGTGATTGGCACCACTTTTGTGACAGAAACCGGTTATCTAGAAATTGCAGACACCAACAACATCATCGTGCTGTTTCCACAGGTGAAAAAGTCCGAATTTGTACCTTACAACCCGCGGGGTTGCTGGGATTTTTGGGGCTATGGCAGCATGGGGCAACCGCCCTTCAACTACCACACCAAAGATGCCCCGCAAATGCAGGCCATTCAACGTATGATTTCTCGCTTAACCCGCGCTGCCATTTAATGGCTTACTCCCGGCATGCGGAATCATGATTTAATCCAGAGCCGGGTTGGGTATTTTCATCACGCCGTCCATACTGAATCCATCCTGTGCCGTCCGCTGTCTGCGGCCGGTGCAGTCTCAACCTGTGATGGAGAAGTGATATGAATATTCAGGTTCGCGTGATTCCGGTTATCTCATTCGCCATAAGTCTGTGGTTCCTTCTGGGTTCTTTCGCCGCTTCTGCTGACGACATTCGAACCGAGCGGGTTCAGTTCAAACAAGGGGCCAGCAGCGCCACCGTGGAAGGAAGTATCAAAGGCTATCAGATTGTCGACTATGTACTGAATGCCAAAGAAGGCCAGCAGATGAATGTCAGCATGGTCACCCAAAATACATCTGCTTATTTCAACATCCTCGCACCGGGAGAGAATGAAGCGGCGATGTTTATCGGCTCCGTCAATGGCAATCAGTATGAAGGCCAGCTCCCGGCCAGTGGCGATTATAAAGTCCGGGTCTACATGATGCGCGCAGCCGCCCGTCGGGATGAAGTCGCAGATTATCGCCTTGAAATGAACATCGCCCCCGACAATTAAACCGCAAATCCCTTGATTCCCTTCGCTCAGTTCAAAGAGGCATGCCACTCTGGCCTGCCTCTGATTTTCATGCATTTCTATGGTCCTGCTCCACAAGTCTGTCCATCTTTTTTGGCGCGGTCGGCTCTGCCTTCTACGATAAATCGAATCCACTTGCAGTTCGTGGCACATCACCCGTTCATTTTTTACCTATTGCAGAGGGCTACAGGGATGAAATTCGCAACGTTTAACCTTTATCAATTTTTGGAACCGGGAAACTGGTGGTACGAGAAAACGGCTCAAAATACTTATTCTCAGGCACTTTGGGATCAGAAAACCGGTTGGATCCAAGACACATTGCGTGCAATTGATGCCGATGTCGTTGGATTTCAGGAGGTATTCAGTAAAAACGCGTTGCAGGCGCTGTGCAACGCGGCAGGCTTCGAGCACTTTGCCGTGGTTGGTCGTGCCGGGCAGGACGAGCAGGATCCGCAAGTCTTCACCCGGCCAGTCGTCGCGCTGGCTTCCAAACATCCGATTGTATCCCTGTCTGAAGTGGGCGTTTCCGGAGAAGTTGCGGCAAACCTGCCCCTGGCCAATGGCTTTGCATTCAGCCGGACACCCATCAAAGCGGTGTTGAATACGCCAGAATTTGGCCTGATTCAGGTATACGTCACCCACCTGAAAAGTAAGCGACCTTTATATCAAACCCAGTACTCGCCTGCAGACGATCTGGAAGATAAAGTTTTTGAGGAAGTGCTGGGGCAAGCTCAGGGGAAAATCGCGGCACTGTTACAACGTGGCGCCGAAGCCGCGTTGCTGGCCGCTGATGTCGCCAAAGACCAGCGCTATTCAAAAATGCCTTCCGTGGTTCTGGGCGACATGAACTGCGACTATACCAGCGTTGAATATGACGCCCTCAGTCCATCAAACTACATGCCGGACATTCCGAAAGCCAATGGCAGTGAAGAGGACAGACATGCTGTCAAAGCTTATGCCAATCAGCTTTGGCTGGACAGCAGCTATCTCCGGGCCGAACAAAAAGACAACGCCCCGACGTACTACTACCACGGTAAAGGCAGCTCGCTGGATTATATTTTCTTAACGGAAAGTTTCCTGAATGCTGGTGGCCGGGTCGCCCGACATCAGGTCTGGGATGACCACCTGCTCGACCGTGACACCGGTAAACCTCACGGTAATCAGGCCCAAAAGAAAGTCTCCAGTGATCACGCCATTGTCAGTGTAGAAATTATTGCTGGTTAGTGAACCTGTCATCAGCTCAGCGGGAATCCAGAATGACTCCCGCTGACCATCCAGGCAGAAACGCCACAAAACAGGGGCGACGGTACATGGCACTCCATCGATTCAAATTTGATCATTTAGCGTTTTCTTTTCTTCTTAATCACTCAAAACTCCTGAGTAAATCCATAGTTCTGTCTGGTCGCACGTCAAACTTGCCGCTTCAGCCAAAGGCCTTCTCAAACGTAAGCAATTCATAAAATTATTTTTTCTTAAAATCAATAAAAATTAAGACATCCAGTCCAAAACATCACTCAATTCAGATCAAATTTTTATATGCATTTTAAACACGTCGCCTATTCACCGTTATCATACTGTATTAAAGCATATAAACTTTCACTTAAAGTCAATAAATAAGGAAGTACGGTGACCAAATCAGAAGTGTATAAAACACCCAACATGGGTCTGTTTGTTATTCAGGGATTGATTATTTCAAATATCGCGGGTATATGTTTATTAATGAACTCAGTTTTATTTTTCGAGTTAGCTCTTGGTATAAACAATGATATGCCACCAGCCTTGGCTGCTACATTCGGAACGGGTATCATTCTCACAACATTTATCATTGAACGAAATAGAAAAGCACTTAAAACGACAAGTTTAAAAGGTCTTTTCTTGCCGACACTCCTCATGTGTGCTTCAGTGATCCATATGGAATATTTCATTTTGAGCCAATTCCATGAGCTTAGAAAAATAATTAAACACTATGTCATGGTCCAGTATATCTCAATCATAGTCGTCTTCGTTATCCAGTATTTTCACTATCAAAAAACTATCCAAAACAAATGTTACAAATAAAGAATCAAGTAATAAATCATTAAAATTCAGTTTCAAACACAGGCAGTTCTGGCAGAAAAACCCTCGGTTGCCTGTCAATCTAACAATTCAAAAATCCGTGACATTGGAACGCTAACCGAAGCATTCTACGGTAACCATGCAGTCCGATACCCAATCTCTCACGGGTCTGCCAGCGAGTCATGAGCAAACAGCGCGGCGTGTAGAATTCAGATACAAGAATGAAACACCTGCTTTCAATGACAGTAGTGGTCAATCTTGTCTTCACAAGCAGCGTTTAGTTGTTCTGACCTTCAGACAAACTGCCACAACCAATCTCTCATTTTCATTACCTGGTCATTCACAGAAAGATAAATCGACGTCCTCTAGGATCATGTTTTCAGGGTTGTTTTTCATTCGATATGTACTAAGATTTAATGAAATTTTTTCTTATTACGATAACGTATAAAAAACAATCTTCACTGGTTTATATTTATACTCTAAAAACTATCGGATTGGCACTAATGACTATATTATCTTTTTAAGCTACCAAACACTCTTGTTTTTTACTTTATTTTCTATATTTCAATCGACGAACAAATTTTAAAAAAAATCATTCCCTGGCAGAATATCACCAAATAAATATATTCATTATTGTTTTATTGCATTTTTAACAAAAAATATAAACTCAGATCCCTAACCTCACTAAATAAATCTAATCAGAAAAATTAAATTCACGTCTGTTCTATTGTTACCACTGCGAAAACAGTTGGCTTTAACATCATTCGCATCATTCAATCTATTGAATGAATTCATGACTATAAAACAGGAATAATCACTATGAAACGTACAGTAGCGTTCGTCGCAATTGTAGCTATCAGTATCACGGCCGCACATGCAAGCGAACTCAACCACTTTGTAAAAATGAATGAAAAGGCAACCTTTATTGAAGGTGTCGATGTTGTTCAAGTACCCACAACCACAGAATATTCGCTTCAGCAAGAATACTCTGTCGCCGAAGATGCCGCAGCCATGAGTGCCTTTGCAGTATCTTCCGATGGGACACAATACAAATCAGAAATATCTGAAGAGTCGTTGTCACTGTTGAGAAATGCTATCCAAACCCTGCGGGAACAAGGCCTGGATTCGAGTATTTTCAGTAGTGGTGCTCAGTCACCAACGAAAGAAGCTGCTGTGAACGATTCGGTCTCTTCATTACAGGTCATTGTGTTTCGAACGGTGCAGGGAGTTGGTATAAATCTCTGAACTTTACCACAGCTCAAAATGGCTCATATAAACCTTGGGGAACTGCGACCTGGAAAAAAGCGATCACCACTTCGGGCTGGCATAACAATGGGAACACAAACTATGATTACGCATTGATTGTACTTCATAGTGCTCCTCATGGTGGCCATTCCGGGTGGGGCGTCTATTCAGGTGGCACGCATAGCCTGACAGGCTACCCCAGTGATAAACCCAAAGGAACAATGTGGACAGATAGTGGTTCAACTTACGCCGCATCATCGAAGCGTATTTGTTACACTTTAGATACTGCTCGCGGCCAAAGCGGAAGTGGCATTAAAGATTCCAATAATTATGTCAGAGGGGTTCATACCACTGGCTCGCCCACGAGAAATTGTGGGACTCGCATGACAAGCACCGTATTTAATGTGCTCAAAAGTTGGATTAGCAATAATCCTTAGGAGAAATATATCAGCTGTTCTGGATGAAGCCCTGCTCAATTCAGGGCTTCATCTGGCCAGAAGAAACCATGAGAATATTCCGATGAAACTGATGATTACGATGATACTTCTCTCGGCAATTCAAGCATGTTCGGCATCCAACGACTGGAGAAGAGTGATGATTCTGGGAAGCGCTGAAGTGAATGATCCGGTCCTGAATCAAGTCAGAATGCTTGAAAAAACAGGTCAAGTGAAAGATGTTACCGTTCTTGAATCTTTCCCAGTTCAAATATGGCTAACCGCGTCAGAGAAAACCATTGAATCTCTGGAAAAGATTCCGCGAAAGACGTCACCGGATTTTAAATAAGCACATGATCTTATCTCGCAACGTCCACGACAGCTTTACTGATTCATTTGGATCAGTTTTGCAAACTGGCTGAGTGCTTGCTTCCCTTCAGCATTCGCATAAGGCATCGCTGCTTCGGGTGTCAGGAAAAACTCCCGCTCACAACCATCACCGATGGCTCTTTCCCAGAACTGAAGTCCATTCTGTTTCAGTGAAATCTGGTAATAGCCCGGATCTAAATCATCGCAATCCGGAAAGTTGATGTCTTCAGCGGCTTCCTGTGACGCAATATCTTCAGGTGTTTCTGCCATTTTCTGCTCAAACTTATCTCGCATGATTTGAGGCAACGGGTTTGAGTAGGGATTATCATATTTGTCTTGTTTTTCCGGTAGGGTGATAAACCAAGTCCAGGGATTCACGGCTTCACCCGTCGCCAGCGAAAAATAACGCGTGTAATAGTTGATCCCCCGCGCGCCTGTCCCTACAGCCCATTCATAAAACCGAATGCCCAGCCACAGACCATTCAGGAAAACTGGGGTCACTGCCGTTTCATCGTACTTGGATGAACGCGAATGTTCTAAAGCATCAGCAAGCGTATCCAATTGCCGTTCTATTCTGTCTTCAGAGGTGAGATGTGCACGAAGCGTTGCATTGATCGCCAAACTGTTAGGAAATTGAGGGGACAGCGCCATAGAAGTATCACCACCGTATTTCACCTCCCGATATTGCCAGCCGAACCAGTCTTGCCATGCTCCTTTTTGCCAAATCAGCGATTTGAGGTGCGGTGAGAGAAATGCTTCTGTGGCACAGTTTTGATCAAGGCCACGGTAATCGAACGTCAGTGACAGCGATAGAGCTTTCTCGCCCGAAACTGTGGTCCACTGCCCTTTCATCTGATTGCCGTGTTGCTCTGTCAGCATCCAGCGCCCTGTTTGTTCCTTTTCTACCCAGAAGCCATCTTGTAATGTCATTGGAATTGGCATTTGATAGCGCTGGTAATAATAAATCGCCTGCTGGCCTGATTCTTGAAAACACACGGTAATCGGCGATTGACCAATGGTGCCAGACCACACACCCACTGGGGTTGGTGTTGTTGCTGAAACCGTTGTAGAAAAGCTCACAAGAAGCGGCATCGAAAGAAGAAAGCGTTTTTTCACACAAGTTACCTGCTGTCCGGAAAAAGGCGACAGACTGAAACAATGCAAGAGACTCGGCTTGGTTCATGTCCAGTGTCATATCAAACCACTGTCATCAATGTTTCAGCACGGGTTGCAAATGATAACAAGCTGATTTCTTTATCTGTATTCCAATCTTGGTATCCCACACTCTCCCTGTGTATGGTTCAACACATTAATGAAATACAACTCAAAAAGATTGTAATATCGCTGATCAATCAACTATCACTCAACCAAAACAGGACATCAGGCACGGTGAGCAAGCGGCAGAGATCATGCCGAATGTAATCCTGAATCGCATCCCGCAAGCGGGTTATTTCGAGTATCCCATGACCCACTCAGCTTCGCCTGTATGCTCATCTGTACTTTCAGACGTGACCTGAAACCCCTGTGAGCGATAAAAGCGATAGCTGTTTTCGTTCCGCTGGTAAACATTCAGTGTCAGCGAAGCGCGCTGTGCTTTAGCATGAGCCATCAAAGCTTTGCCCAACCCCTGCCCTTGCGCATCCGGCGCCACGAAAATAGCAGCAAGCATGGTCTCGTATAACGCGTAAAAACCTTTGACTTGATCATTGTGTTCATACACATAGACCTCGGATGCCGGAATATACATCGTTCGCATATTCTCTACCTGAGATTGCCAGTATTCTGCCGCAATAAAATCATGCGCTTTCAAAGATGCGGTCAGCCAGATATTTAGTACGGGTTCCATATCTGAGGATTTAAATTTCCTGATCATTGTTTATCGTCCTGATTGTTCTGAGGCAGGTGAAATTGTCGCTGCCTGAATTTCCTGTTGCTGACGGATAAATGCTCTGGCCTCTGCCGGGCTGCGTAATTGAATCATTTTCAAATGTGCATAGGCGGGATCCGCCATAACTTTCAGATATCGTTCCCGGTTAGAGCGATAGGTTTTAATCGTCCACCAGACCACTGAGTTACGGCTTAAGAAAGTATTCCGAAATTTTTCTGTATTCCCAGTACCAGGCCATAGTTCTTCCTGGCTGAGGCAACGTTTGATGGCACGCCGAATAGCCTGAACAAGCGTTCGCGGAAAGGAGTAATCAATCCAGATGAGCGTATCAGCCTCCCGCCATTTGATGGGTACTGTCCTGTGGTAGTTGCCGTCCAATACCCATGCTGGGGGAGTTAATGCTTTTTCTAAGGCCGCAAAAAACTCATCGTCCGTTGACTCCCCCCAATTCCGCTTCCAGAACAAAGCGTCCATTTCAATATGCGGTACATGTAAAACCTCGGCCAGATTCCTGCTGAATGTTGATTTACCACTGCCACTGGTTCCGATGACATTTATCCGTCGCATCTTCATTACCTTTTGTGATGTAGGTTTAATTTTAATGCCAGACCGAATCAAGGTTATTTATTTTTTCTAATCTGAAATCCCAACGTCATTGAGAACCTTTCTGTCAGCGTGTGCCTCTTTTATTTAATTGTCTCTCAATATAAAACTTTGAAAAGGTTCGGGAGTATACAGAGAGCAGCATTGAAATCAAGTGAAAGCGATAAAACATTCCAATGAAAAACAGAGATTTAATTCTATTTTCATCCATTTCCTGCTTGGTATCACATAAGCCAATTCACTGAATCCGGTATGGCGATTGAATGCATTACTTTGCTTTTCAAACACTGGAAATCAAATTTGTACGCACAGATTCGCTGAACTAGCTTCGATAAGCCAGAAGCGCATTTAACATTTAGTCAACTTAATTGGGAGGTTGCTGTCCCCGATATCAAAAAGGAAACCTCATGTCTGACCTGCCACCACGTATCATGCGTGATTATCTCTACGATGCACTCAATCAACTGAATATCCGCCAAATATTTGGCGTCCCCGGAACCAACGAAATTCCGATTATCGATGGCACCGCTTATCCGGAAAACAATGTGGAATACGTGGAATGTTTACATGAAAACATTGCCATGGGTGCTGCCATGGGTGCAGCACGAATGACAGGAGAGCCCGGTGTGCTGGTGGTACATATCACACCCGGGATTGCCCATGGCATTGGTAACTTATTTAATGCGTATCGCTCCCATACCCCGCTGGTGATTTTGTGTTGCCAGCAACAAAATGAGCTGGTCACTCAGGAACCATTGCTGTCTTCAAATATTGCCGAACTTGCCAAACAGTATTGTAAGTGGTCCCACGAACTGCGAACCCCTTATGAATTTCCCATGGTGTTACAACGGGCATTCAAGGAAGCCAAAGCACCGGCTTGCGGCCCGGTCTTTATCTCTATTCCCTGGGAATTCATGATGGTCAGCCCACTGCCCAACCAGCCTGAAAAGCTGCCGGGCATTACCCGGATTCCAACCAATTTTTGTGGGGATGTCGACGAAATTCAGCGATTGGCCAAACGATTCTCTGAAGCTAAAAATCCAATCATCATCGCCGGTGACGGCGTCGGTTACGACAACGCTGCCGAACAGCTGGGGATTCTGGCACAGACTGTCGGCGCACCGGTATCACTGCAAACGTTCAGCAGTCTGGCGAATTTCCCCAACGATGATATTCACTGGCAGGGCGAGTTACCCGGCAATCAGGCCATGCTGCAGGCACTGTTTCAAACCCACGACGTCGCTTTTCTGGTCGGCTGGAGCAATCAGGCGCAGGTCACGGTATTCAATTATGCCGATGGCCCGCTGATCCCCCCTTCTGTAGATATTCTTTATCTGTCGAATAACACCTGGGATATCGGGAAAAACTACTATGGCAGTCATGCTGTGCTGGGTGGCATCCGGGCCAGTCTGGAAAAACTGAACGAGGTCATGGCCGGTTTACCCGTCACACCGGAACAGCAGCAGGCCAGAGATGCGCGGAATCAATTGTTAAGCCAGCTGAGCCAGCAACGTCGTCAGGACTGGGATGCATATCTGCATCAGGCGGAACAGACCCCGGCCGATGGAATCAATCCAGCACTGATCCCGCACTATCTAGCGCAGGCCATTACAGAACAGGGACTCGCAAACCAGTTTGTTTATGTTCATGAAGCCGTCTCCGACAGCCCGAGCTTCCAGTATCTGATGCCGCTGAACCGGGAAATGAGCCGCCCTGTCAGTTATTACTGTGTCTCCGGGGGTTCACTCGGGTGGTCAATGCCCGCCTCGCTGGGGATCAAAAAACAGCAAACCGCCATTCAGGGCGTGACCCCTAAGTTAGTGATCAATGCCGTGGGGGATGGTTCATCCCTCTTTTATCCTCAGGTCTGGTGGACTGCAGCCAAATTTCAGCTGGCCGTGCTCTACATCATTACCAATAACCGGGAATACCACACGCTGCAAAACGGTCTGGAGGAAGTCATAGACTCGTACGACTGGGAGCCAAAGAAAAAGCCGGTTGAGCCCAATCCCACCGACAATGCTGATTATCACAATTACGAAGTGGACTATCTGTCGCTTCAGCATCCGGCGCTGAACTTCAAGCAAATCGCCGATGCGATGGGCGCAGGTGTGCAGGGTCAGGTCGTCGAACAAACCGAAGATCTGAACGCAGCCCTGAAAGCTGCGATCGCCTTTGTGCTGACGGAGAACAAGCCATTCGTGCTGGATATCCGCACCGCAAGAGATCCGGCAGCCGTTCAGTCCAGTGCAAACATGAAGACATCCGAAAGGCCCCTGCGCCGCCCGTCTTTAAATTATTTCCACAAGGACCTGCTGGATGAGATCAATCCGAATCATTTCAGCACCTTGTCTTAAATCATCAACGAATCACAAGGAAGCGACCCATGAGTGAACATTATGATGTTGCCATTATCGGCGCCGGCGTCTCCGGCGTGTACAGCGCCTGGAAACTGAAGAAGAATTTTCCCGGCAAGCGCATTGCTGTTTTTGAGGGCAGTGATCGCGTCGGCGGCCGTTTATTGTCCGTCAAAGCCCCGGACGTGAGCAATATGGTGGCAGAACTGGGCGGGATGCGGATTCTGGATGCCCAGCGTCAACCCCTGATTCACGCGCTGCTGAATGAAATCAATCAGTTTAACTCACTGGCAGATCCCATTGAGTTTTACCCGTTCCCGGTCGATACACCGGTCAATATCGCCTTCCTTCGGGATGTCCGGCTCAGACTTCAGGACTATCAGAACAACCCGCATGCCATCCCGTATAACACCAGCCCGGACACTTTTGCCAAAACGCCGGGGGCCGTGATGATTGAAGCCTTGGATGCCATTGTGCCCGGAATCACCAATCCGGATCTGACCGAAAAACAGCGTCGTGAAATGACGATGACTGCAGAATTCAACGGCAAAATGCTTTACGAGCAAGGCTTCTGGAATGTCCTTCAAGTGGTCATGACCAGTGAGGACTATCATTACTGCCTGGATGCAGGCGGCTATAACTCCACGATGTCGAACTGGAATGCCGCGGATGCCATTCCCTGGTTCCTGACAGATTTTGGCGATAATGTCGAATACTTCGGCTTCAAACAAGGGTTCCAGTCGGTCCCACTGGCATTGGCTGAAGAGTTCCAGGCGATTGGTGGCGAGCTCCTGATGGGGCACAAACTCAGCAGCTTTGAGCAGGTGAACGGCAATTTTGGCCTGAAATTCACAACAGAGCTGGATGTCACGACTTATGATGAGATTCAGTGTACGGCATCGCATATCGTGCTTGCGATGCCAAGACGGTCGCTGGATTTACTGGAGCCCAGTTGCCCGGTGTTGCAGCAGCCCGCGGTGAAAACGCTGACTGGCAGCGTCACACCCAGACCGCTGTTTAAACTGTTCACGACATACCAGTCGCCCTGGTGGGTCGAAGAATCCGGAATTGAGTCCGGGCGAAGTGTAACTGACATGCCCGTCCGTCAGACCTATTACTGGCCGACCAATGAGGGACAACCGGCACTGGAGGGCCCTGCAATTCTGATGGCCAGTTATGATGACGGGGTCAATATCGGTTTCTGGGACGGCTACCGCCAAAAACGCGGCCTGGCCTGGAAGCAGCAACTCGAAGTTTTACCCTTCACTGAAAAACGGGCATTTACGGGCCGACTGCTGAAACAGCAAAACGTCGATCCACAGTGGGCGGAACATGAAGCGCCCGCCGCCATGGTGACCGAGGTGACTCGCCAGATTAACCTGATGCATGATGTGCCACTCTCTGAAACCGCCCAAACGCAGCCTTTACAGGCCGCGTTCCGCGACTGGGGGGATGACCCGTACGGCGGCGGCTGGAACAGCTGGAACATTGGTGTCCAGAGCGATAACGTGGCGAACCAGATCGTACAGCCGCTGCCACAAACGCATCTGTATATCTGTGGTGAAGCGTATTCCCATAGTCAGGGCTGGGTCGAAGGTGCGTTGCAAACCGCAGACCTGATGCTGGTGAAACTGGAATCTCAGCTCGGCGCATAGCGCTCAACGACGGGCTTTGATAGCAAGGCCCGTCATGTTTTATCCTCGGTTCAGGCGGTTTTCGCCATCGCCTTTACCGCTTTCTTTACTTTCTTCATCGCCATCTGACGCTTCAGCGGCGACAGATAATCAATGAACAGATTCCCGCTCAAATGATCAATTTCGTGCTGCATGACAATCGCCAGAAAATCATCGCGCTCGATGGTGATCGGATTCCCGTGTCGATCCAGGGCTGAAACAACCACGGAGCGGTATCGCTCAACATCCGCGTAATAATCCGGCACCGATAAACATCCTTCCTGCCCCATCACCTTATCTGCTCCGCGAGTCACGACAGGATTGACCAGAATCAGGGGTTCGTCCCGTGTTTCGGAGATATCGATAACGACGACAGCTTCTTCCCGGCCCACTTGCGTTGCAGCAAGACCAATCCCATTGCTGGTGGCATAAAGCGTCTGCAGCATGTCATCAATCAATGTCTGTACAGACTCGACATCTGTTACAGGGACAGATTGCTCTTTCAGGCGCGGATCCGGGGCCGTAAGTATGGTTAAAATCGCCATCAGGGTAAAATTATCCTCTGTTGAATCAAATTGATAAAAATAATTGAAGGGGAATAAATATTCCTGCTCGCAGCAAACGCGATCAATCCCTCCCCCTTTTCAAGGGGGAGATTACCATGCACCACCGCCAAATCCACGCACGCTTGTCGAACCCCACCCTGGCCCTCCCCTTGCCTAGGGGAGGGGAAACGCAAGACTTACCCCAAACGCGATCAATCCCTGAAACAATCTGATGAATTCAAATATGTTCCCGGCGCTATTGATGAAAAGTCAGATTGATTTGCTCGGCAGTATTTTTCCGACCGCTTGCCCAAAGCCAACTCGATACGTTGCGGCTTGACTGAAACCGGAAAGGATCAGCGTATCGTTATCTTCGATAAATGTTCTTTGAGAGCCGTCGGTTAATGTTATTGGGTCTCGGCCGTTCCAGGTCATCTCCAACAGCGAACCACAAGAATCAGACGTTGGACCAGAGATTGTCCCCGAGCCGAGCAAATCTCCAGTGCGCATTGCACAACCACTGGACGCATGATGCGTAAGCTGCTGCGCACAAGACCAGTACATCTCTTTGAAGTTGGTGTTGCTGAGTAATGTACTCTGTGTGGCACCCTCCGGTAATAGCTCTACCGACAACTGAATATCGAAGTTTTGTGCCTCTCTCTGCTGAAGATATTCCAGTGGTTCTGGTTCCTGTGCTGGCCCTGGCACTCTAAAAGGCTCGAGTGCTTCTTGAGTCACCACCCAAGGCGAGATAGTACTGGCAAATACTTTGGCCTGAAACGGACCAAGAGGCTGGTATTCCCATACCTGAATATCTCGCGCCGACCAATCATTCAGCAGTACATAACCGAAGATCATATCGTTTGCTTGAGAGGTAGTGATCGAGCTCCCCATCTCGTTACCAAAACCCACGACCGCACCAATTTCGAGTTCAATATCCAGCTTTCTTGACGGCGCGAATATCGGAGCTTTGGCGTCTGGTGCTTTAAGCTGACCAACCGGACGATGAATATCCGTACCGCTGACCACCACTGTGCTCGCGCGGCCATTATAACCAATTGGGATATGAAGCCAATTCGGCATCAGCGCGTTTTCTGGATCGCGGAACATGCAGCCGACATTGGTCGCGTGCTCTCGAGACGCATAAAAGTCGGTGTATTCCATGACTTCAAATGGCAGATGCATGGTGGCTTCTGATTGCAACACCAACGCACGGCTCCGTAGTTGCGCGTCATCGCGTAACACACCATTCCCTATATTGAGTAAGTTAGAAACATCGCGACGCACTCGAGACCAGGCCGCCTTACCTAGCCCCATCAATGGATTCAGTTTACATTGATTGAACACCTGATGTTCCAATGACAACAGCCCTGCCTTTTCAATCAAAGTTAAGTCGAGGATATAGTCACCAATCGCAATGCCAACATGCGGTTGCTGAAGATGCTCTATCGAGAACACGCCAAAAGGCAAATTCTGAATCGGAAACGGACATTCGGGCACATTGGCGCTTTCAACCCATGATTTCAAGCCACTATCGTGTGTTTCGTTTAAGTTCATATGTTGTTCCATCAGGCTGACTTAGTGTGGAAATAATCGGTCACAATCTGTAATTGTTTGGATGGACGATCCGGTGTAGCAATCAGATGAAGTACACGCAAGCTGGCATTATTGAAAGGTGCCGTCATGCATCCAACGTACATGTCCCGGTGCGCGTTTCGTCTCCGCCCACTCATTCAACATGTCCCACTTCGCTTCATCAATCATCCGATTCATCTCATCGGTCGCCGTGTTCACCGCAAGCTCCAGGCGATGACCTGATGGATCGAAGAAATACACCGACTTAAATAGAGTGTGATCTGTCACGCCAACCACTTCAATGCCATCCGCTTCAAGTTTGGCTTTGACAGCCAGCAGCTCTTCTATTGTTTCCAGCTCCAATGCTAAGTGTTGACACCATTCAGGCGTATTCTCATCACGTCCCATTTCCGGGCTGTTTGGTAGCTCGAAAAACGCGAGAATATTGCCAGCACCCGCATCAAGAAAAACGTGCATGTATGGATCAGGTTCTCTTGTCGATGGCACTTCATCCTCTGCGATCGCAGCGAGAAAGTTCATGTTGAGATATTTTCCGTACCACTCCACTGTTTCTTTTGCATCAATACAACGATAAGCGACGTGGTGAATTTTCTGAACATTCATGGTTAACCTCTGTCATTACTCTATTTCGTATACTTTACTTGTGCACAACAGATGCTTTTTTCTATGCGTGCACCGTCATACCGATTTCTCTGGGCTTGCATTGGCGAAAGCGGCTAACGCCAGGCAATTTTGCTCGATCTCGACCATTCTTGGATAAGGTGTTAAATCAAATTCAAAACGGCGCGCATTAAAAAGCTGTGGGACAATACAAACATCAGCCATCGTTGGCTCTGACCCAAAACAGAACGGGGAATCACCCTGGGCAAGTTTGATTTCAATTGCTGTAAACCCCTCTTTTAACCAGTGGTGGTACCAAGCCAACTTTTCTCGCTCGCTGTGACCGAGCGTCGAAGTTAAATGCTTTAACACTCGCAAATTGTTGAGTGGATGAATGTCACACGCGATATCCAACGCAAATGCACGACATTCTGCTTTTCGTATCGGATCGGCAGGGTAAAGCGCAGGCTCAGGATACTGCTCTTCCAAATATTCAATGATTGCTAAAGATTGAGTGATAACTCCCCCGCCTATTTGCAATGAAGGGACTAAACCAGCCGGATTAACATTGATGTATTCCGCACTGTGTTGTGCATCATGCACTAACGAAACGGGTAAAGACTGGTAGGTCAATTGTTTTAGATTCAACGCGATTCTCACGCGGTACGCCGCTGTTGAGCGCATGTAGTCATACAACCTGATTTCCGTTCTTTCACTCATTCCAGTCGCCTTTCACGATGAATTCGCATGCAAAACCATGCAGTAAGTTAGTTTCAACTGAAACCAACTTATACACAAGCAAATCACAAAACGCAAACATTTACACATCATTTGCAACAAAGCGGTTACATTATTGTTGTTTTAATTCAGCCAATGTGCTTTGATTTGCGGGTCACAATGAAATAACGAACCGAAGAACCAAGCAAGTATCACAAACACTCAACAAATAAAGTTACAAAAGTAACAGATGGGGTTGAAAATGAAGAAGCTAGTTTTGACTTTGATTGCTGCCGCTTCAACATACTTTGGAACCACGACTTCCGCCTTCGCAGCTGAAAAAACATTAATCATTAGTTCTTGGGGTTCACCCAACCATGGAATAAATACTTTGGTTTGGCCAACCTGGGGCAAATGGGTTCACGAAGCCACGGAAGGAAGAGTTGATATCCGGATTGAGCACAATATGGCACCACCACCAGCACAAGCGGATATGATCACGGATGGCGTTGCAGACGTCACATGGTACTTTCATGGTTTTAAACCCGGACGTTTTCAATTGACGACGCTCCCGGAAATCCCAACTTTTTCTAACACCCTCTCATCTGAGCAAGCTTCAGCAGCTTACTGGCGTGTATTTGATAAGTATCTGAAAAGTGGTAAAGAACACCGTGGCACTGTGGTACTCGGCGTTGGGGTTCATGGTCCGGGCACGATCATTACCCGTGAAAAAGTAAACTCATTTGAGGATTTAGACGGGAAGAAAATGCGCATCGCGGGTGAAGTGATGTCTGTGCTCGGTAAGAAAATAGGCGTCGCTCCGGTTGCACTTCCTCCCACTAAAGTTTACGAAGCCCTATCCCAAGGTGTGGTGGATGGCGCATTCCTGACTCTAGAAGCGTTAAAAAGCTTCCGTCTGAATGAAGTCGCCCCAAACGTCATCACCTTCCCGGGAGGTTTGTACCGCGGGAGCTTCAGTATCTTGATGAACCCGGATACGCTGGATAATTTATCCGAGAAAGATCGCGCAGCCGTACTGGCGGTGTCAGGTGAAAAGCTGTCTCGTCTATTTGGTCAAATGATGGACCAAGCTGACCAGGCCGGTGTAGAAGATACACTGGCGAAAAACGGCAATATCCGAGAAGCATCACCCGAGATGATCTCTCAAGCGAAACGCTACGCAGAAGGGTTAGAACAAGCGTGGTTAAAAACTGCAAAAAAACGCCGCATCAGCAACCCAGAAAAAGCCTTGGCGTACTATCACGAGCAAGTTGAGCTCCTTGGAGCAGAGTAATGAACCCGACCTTTTCTGTTCTTAAACGATTACGCCAGTTACTGGGCGTAATCGCTTCATTAACACTCTTTAGTATGCTTGTGCTCACGGTCATAGATGTGGTCGGTCGCTATTTCTTTCATCGTCCTTTTCCCGGTGGCGTCGAACTGATTGAGATGATGTTGGCCATTGTTGTCTTTTCCGCATTTTCGTTAATCACATGGAGCGAAGAACACATCTGTGTCGACTTGTTGGATGACTGGTTTCCGGTATCACTGACAAATCTGCGCCAAGCATTCATCAACCTATGCAGTGCGTTCGCACTCGGTTTAATCGCTTGGAAAATATGGGGGCTAGGTGTGCGTTCACTTTCTTATGGTGAAACCACCGATGTGCTCGAAATTCCTATCGGCTATGTCATATGTTTTATCTCGTTCATCGGCTGGATTTCGATGGTTATCGCTTTGGCATTGGCATACCAATACTTGTTTAGCGATGCACCCGTTCGCAATACCACTCAGGAAAATGACTCATGACGGTAACTTTAGTGGGATTTACAGCCCTCCTTATACTGGTTTTATTTCGTATTCCGTTAGCCTACGCGATGGGGATCGTCGGTTTTGTTGGCTTTGGCTTTCTGGTCGATTTTAACTGGTCTGCGACATTATCAATGGCGGCACGACGGATCATAGACACCGGACAAGATTACAGTCTGTCTGTGATTCCATTGTTTGTATTGATGGGCAATTTGGTCAACCGAGCGGGGATTTCACATGAGCTTTACGCTGCCAGCAACGCTTTTGTTGGCCATCGTAAAGGCGGATTATCCATGGCAACTATCCTCGCTTGCGGCGGCTTCTCAGCGATTTGTGGCTCTAGCCTGGCAACAGCCGCCACCATGTCGAAAGTTGCAATGCCACCAATGCGTCAATACGGCTACCAAGACAGCTTGGCTGCCGCATCTATTGCTGCAGGTGGTACGCTCGGGATCCTGATTCCACCAAGCGTCATGTTGGTCGTATACGGGCTTCTCACTGAAACCAGCATTCGTGAACTGTTTGCTGCCGGATTAGTACCCGGTCTCTTGGGCGTGGTGTTGTACTTGGTCGCGGTTCGCTGGACAGTGCACCGTCAGCCAACCATGGCGCCCCCCATGGAGAGAGTGCCCTGGCCACAGCGCCTCATTGCGCTAAAAGGCGTGTTTTCAACCATCGCCCTATTCATTCTGGTGATGGGGGGTATTTACGCTGGTGCGTTTACGCCTACCGAAGCGGCGGGCATCGGTGCTGCGGGTGCATTACTGATCGCCATGGTGAAGCGCGCGATCACCATCAAAGTGCTGCATGAAATCCTGCTCGACTCTGCTAAAACGACTGGTGTGCTGTTTAGCGTGGTGATTTCAGCATTAATCTTTTCTAACTTTATCAACCGCTCTGGGTTTACCAACCAACTGTTGGAACTGATTACCAGTATGAACATGGCACCATTTATGGTGATCATCGCGATTATCTGTGTCTACATTGTTCTGGGTTGCATCTTTGAAAGTATGTCTATGCTGCTGTTAACCGTACCGATCTTCTTCCCACTGGTGGAAAGCATGGGCTACGACCTTGTTTGGTTTGGGATTCTTGTGGTTGTCGTGACAGAGATCAGCTTGATCACGCCACCTGTCGGAATGAATGTTTTTGTCCTCTCTGGTGTGGTGAAAGATATAAAGACGAAGATAATCTTTAAAGGTATCATCCCATTTTGGACAGTAGATATGATTCGATTAGTACTCGTTGCACTGATTCCAGCATTATCATTAGCTTTACCACAGTGGCTTTACAGCGGTTAATTGAGGGAACATGGGACAATTTGCATTTTCACTGGACAACTTCTTACCTTACAAACTGATACAGACCTCCGAGCAAGTCTCAGAAAGTCTTGCAACGCTGTACAAGAGAGAATTTGATATTACCCGCTCAGAGTGGAGAATCATCGCTAACTTAGCGGCACGTGAAAATGTGATTGCCCGTGACTTATCCGAAATAACAAACCTTGATAAAGTAAAAGTGTCACGCACATTAATCAATCTCGAAGACAAAAAGCTGATTCAGCGCGCCAAATCAGAAAACGATTTGCGCGCGTCTAACATTAAGCTAACCAAGGAGGGGTTAAGCCTTTACCAGCGCATCGTTCCGCTAGCAATCGCATGGGAATCCCAGATTCTTGATGGCTTAACCGCGACGCAGTATCGCGATCTTTGCCAAACGTTGGATGCACTGAGTAAATCAGTTGCGACGTTAACTCAACTGAATTCAGAATAATCGGCCACGCATTTGGCCCAGGTTGCCCGCGGACGTCATTCAAAAATGGACCTTGCATCTGCGGCAACCGCCTTTCTAATCAAAAACGACATCTATATTCCTTTCATTCAATCGATTCACGCTTGTCGAACCCCACCCCTTACCAAGGAGAGGGAAAGCGCAAGACTTACAACAAATTCGATCTGTCCCTCCCCCTTTTCAAGGGGGAGGGGGAATTCAAAGCGTTGAAAGCAAAGATTTTTCCATCGGGATGCAGGCCAGCTGCAAACCGCCCGGCGATTCATACACCGAAATCTCATCACCCACAAAGCCGCAACGCCGATAAAACGCCGCTGCATTCAAGGTTGAATCCAGCTTCATCGCTGGCAAACCCGCTTCACGCGCAAGTTGTTCAAGATGACGCAGCATGGCCTGTGCCACGCCCTGTCCCATGAACTCAGGCACCACAAAAATAGCATCGACCATCCCGTCGTCCACATTGATCATGCCGCTGGCAATCACACGCTGCTCTGATTCAGCGACAAAAAATGCCCGCTCGACGTCGGCGATAAATCGCGCCGACATTTCCCCTTGTGTCCAGAGCGCCAACTGCGCTTGAGAATAATCAGCCGCACATTTGGTCCAGATTGCCCGCTGTCGTAATTCAAAAATGGACCTTGCATCTGCGGCAACCGCCTTTCTAATCAAAAACGACATCTATATTCCTTTCATTCAATCGATTCACGCAACCAAGCCCCATTCAGACGGATACTTTCCCGGTCAAAATCGATTTCAACCTCAGCACCAAGTGGCACCGTTAACATGGGGTGTGTATGACAACTATCGAAACCGGCCAGAATCGGGACCGACTGCCCATTCAGAATTTCCTGTAAGACATCAAGCGGTGTTCTGCCTGTCCCTTTATCATTGAACAGCTCATGTTTCCCCAAAATGATGGCCGATACTGTATCGAATACACCGCATAGTTTCAGATGCGCAAAGGCGCGTTCGACCGTCTCGATCCCCTTCAGACTGTCTTCAATCAGCAGAATATCGCCGGGCTGAAGGTCTGGCATAAACGGGCTGCCCCAGATCCCGGCCATGGTGTTGAGATTCCCGCCAATCAAACGCCCCTTGGTGACCCCTTCGCCCAAAAACGCCCACCGATTCGGACGGCAAGTTTTCGGTTCAGACTGTGTTTCCCAGTCCAGCATTTGATCCGTCCAGACCGGTGGCATCTGATATTGATAGGCCGACTTACCCGACTGACACAGCACCTCAAAAAATGAATCGTAAGTTTGCTCCACCAAAGGCGGCAATTCACCAAAAGAAGCCACCAGCGCAGGTCCGTAAAAAGTGATCAATCCGGTTTGGGCATAAATCCCCATCAGCAATGCGGTGACATCTGAATAGCCGATAATGATTTTCGGATCCCGCTTCAGGGCTTCGTAATCAAGATAAGGCAGCAGCGCATTGCTGTTATTGCCCCCAATCGTCGACATCACACACCGGACTTCGGGATCACGAATCAGGGTGTTCAGCTCTTCTGCCCGAGCCTGAACAGAGCCGGAGCGATAGTGATCCGAATGCCCGGTCAGACTGCCGGCTTGCAGACGAAACCCTTTTGACGCCAGAAATTGCTTCGCTCGTTCATACCGCTGCGGCGCAAACACGGTGACGGGTGAAGACGGCGAGAAAAAGCCAATTTTATCCCCCGGCTTTAAAGGTGATGGGAATAGGGTTTCCATGCAGTAATATCTGTCCTTGTTTTGTATCGCCAATCACACCGATCAGCGATCCTATTTTTCTTTGTTCAGTGCACCATTGAGCAATGTTGTTTCATTGCGCGTCATTCGTGACATCTTTCTTTCAGAGCGCTGGGGGGGAGCCAACTGCTGGGCCTGCCATTCCCGAAACAGATCATGGCGCCGCTTTGGATAACGCTGATCCAGCAGCATCGCCTGGCGGATTCTGTCGGTCCGAAAATGGCGAAAATCCTGCCGGGATTCACACCAGGCCGCCAGAATCCGGCCGTCCTGAAAATACCCGATTGCAAACGGCCAGATCACCCGGTTAGTCGACTGACCGCTTTGGTCCTGATACGTAATCGCCAACTGGCGTTCCAGTTGAATGGCTTTGCGCAGCAAAGATAAATCTTCATCTTGCAGTTTTACGGGCGGGCCGACCCGCAAAGGCACTTCATTGGCCCCCGGCATCACATCCGAAGGCAATACAGCAGTCACTTTTGCCAAAGCTTCCTGAGCCGCGGCCGCTAAGGGCTGATCGGCAAAGGTAGAGACCCACCGCATCCCCAGCATCAGTGCTGCCACTTCCTGCTCTTTCAGCATCAATGGCGGCAGAAAAAAACCGGGTTTCAGGACATAGCCAATGCCGGGCTCTCCTTCAATCTGCGCCCCCTGCGCCTGCAACGTGGCAATGTCCCGATACAGTGTTCGGATACTGACATTCAGCGCTTCCGCCAGAAACTGACCGCTCACAGGATGCCGATGCTGGCGGAGAATTTGCAGAAGCTGAAGTAAACGTTCGGTTCGCATATGCACTCAGATTAAAAGACCTTAACATACTGCCATTTTCTGACAGTGTCACGGGTTAATCTGAGTTCATTCCCAACCCACAGACACAAGAAAGGAAAGTTATGTTGACACCTAACCTATTGTTATTTTATGTAAAAAGTCCTGAAACCAGCGCCCAGTTCTATCAGACACTCTTCGATTGCAAACCTTCAGCCGTGCTGCCGACCTACGCAGCATTCGATTTCGAGAATGGACTCAGCCTGGGACTCTGGTCTGAAGAAGCCAGAAACTTTGTATCCGGAGGAAACGGACACCGCAGTGAGCTCTCGCTTATGGTGCCGGAAGACAATGAAGTGATCCGATTATATGAACAGTGGCAGCAACTGAATGTCACCATTGAGCAGCCTTTGCATGAAGCGGTGTTCGGCCTCACCTTTGTGGCTCTGGACCCCGACGGGCACCGGATTCGGGTATGTACACCGGACGATTGATGCACAAAGCACTAAAAATCATGGTCACTCCGGTGGCCATGGATTGTTTTCCACAACCCGTTGTTCGAGACAGCGCAGACATCTGAAGCAACCCTTCACGGATGCGATTGAAAAAACGCATGCTTGCCTGCAAAACGCGTCGCTTGCGCCTGAAAGGTGGTGACCTGACGAATCCCGGTCTGCAGTTCATCCAGACTGACGGCCGATGCAGAACGGCTCATGGCTTTTAAAGCGGCATAACGCACCACATTCACAATCTCTGCGCCAGTCAACGGATACTGGCTGGCCAGCTCGCTTAAATCGACATCCGCCCCGCGCTTTGTTGCCGGGAGTGCGTGTTCCCATAATGTCAGACGTACAGACGCATCTGGCAGTGGGAAATGTACCGTCGTTTCGAAACGGCGGAAAAAGGCACTGTCCAGATTTTCCTGCAGATTGGTGGCCAGAATAATGATCCCGGTGAACGATTCAATCCGCTGAAGCAGATACGCCACATTCTGATTTGCAAACTGATCGTTCGCCCCCGCGGTTTGTACCCGTTGGCCAAACAGCGCATCCGCTTCATCGAAAAACAGAATCCAGCCCTGCTGCTCTGCTTGCTGAAACAGTCGCGATAAGTTTTTTTCTGTCTCCCCGATGTATTTAGACACCACCGCAGAAATATCGACCCGGTAAACGGGCCGTTCATGCTTTTTACCCAAAAGTGCCGCCGTCATCGATTTACCGGTTCCGGGGGGACCGTAAAACAGTGCCCGAAATCCTGACCTGATTTTTCCGGCCAACTGCCATTCAGATTCAAGCGCATGCCCGAAACAAAGCCAGAGTTCAATTTCATCCAGAGCGCCCAAGACCGCCGACGGCAAAACCAGTGCCTCCCACGTCAGCGGAGTGGTGAGTAAACTGGCATACCGCACGGGTTCCTTCTGTGGCAGGGGTGCATCCGAACAGAGACATGCAGCGACCACGTCCTCCTTCAGCCGGAGTTTTTGCCACAGGCGAGACTCGCCTTCTTCTGAACTTTCCACCACAAACAGCGGCAATACATCGGTTTGAAACTGTCCCGACAGCACCTGCAACGCCAACCGCCGGCTCTGTATTGGATCGTCTCCCAGCAAAGAAGCGAGCGTTTGACCCGTCGGCCACAAGGTGCCCTGAAATTCGGCAAATCCCAGTTCACTGAATGGCAGTTCCTTCTCTTCATAAGATTGCAGAAGATGTTCCAGCATCTGAGGCAGCACAATGGGCACCAAACCCAGACAAACGACCAATCGGGACTGCGCCGAGAATTGGCAGGATCGGATGAAATCCGCGTAAGGCCCTGAATAAATTGAAAGATCCGGTGCAGATAAACTCGAATGAGCCGGTTTGTCATCCAGTCGCGCCTGAAACAGTGCCTGACACCAGGCGAGTTCAGCGCGCAACCCCTCATCCTGCGGGTGAGGCCGGGATAGTGAGATCGGAAATTGTTGAAGTGATGTCATCATATCTTTGCCTGTTCCCTGGCCAGAAAAGTTGGAGTGCTGAAAAAGAAAGCCAGCGCCATTCCCCTGTTGATCGCAATTCCAGGATGAGGCTTTACTTTTTTCAGCACTCCGGATCAAGACGTCTGAAATGCAAACAATCAAAAGTCATCCCGTCCGTCGGAGATTATTTTTTGATGCCATAGGTGTCGTAATCGATCTGTATATCCACCGCATCTCTGGGAATCGTGCCGTTGTTTTTCAGAATGGCAATCACTTGACTGGTGTAATCGACCTTGCCTTTGGGATGGCTTTTGGTGGTCACGATAACAGTGTCACCTTTACTGGCTTCCCGAAAATAAAAATCGATTTTTTCTGGATTATTGCCCAGTCGATAAGTCCCCTCTGCAGACTTCAGACAGACATCCGTTCTCTGACGCTGAGCAACCCCTGGCACCTGTTGACTTTGATTCAAGCCTACCCGCCCCAAATTTATCCACGAATT
Organism: Photobacterium sp. 1_MG-2023; assembly: GCF_030547945.1. NCBI lineage: Bacteria > Pseudomonadati > Pseudomonadota > Gammaproteobacteria > Vibrionales > Vibrionaceae > Photobacterium > Photobacterium sp. 1_MG-2023. Next base: position 50,301 of record NZ_JAUORR010000028.1, read on the forward strand.
GGGTCGGTTTCCTGTATTCAATACCCGAGTACCCGCCATTTTTACAGGCTTCATTTCACTCGCAGACTTGAACCCTGAAGTCCGCTCGGTTCGATTCATTGTTGCAAACATCGTCATTTCTCCTTTCACTTATCATGAATGATTCAAACAAAACCTTGACTGTAAAATCTCAATTTTCAATTAAATAAAAATGGGTGATCGTTCATTTCCCCCAGGCTGTAATCCGCCAGTAAATCTTTTTCTCTCTTGATGCATTCCCGGCATTCCCAGTACGGCTTCTAGTCTTGCGACGCCATCATGTAAAGAATTCGCAATATTTGGGTTATATGGCATATCAAAATATTTCCCGCCACCATCCCCGGTCGAATGATCGGCGATGAATAAGTTTCCGCCATACATGGCAATACCATGAATTAATCGATCAACCGCATTGTTATAGTCATACAGGCTATGACCGACTTGGTTCAAACTTGGCGTTCCTAAGGCTTGCGCAATTTGATTTATCTTCAATAAAGCCATATTCCGGTTTTGCTCATTTTTCATGATTGATATCAGGCGGTCCCGAATCCAGTTATATGGCATACAATGTTTCAGTGTTCGATTGCTTGCATTTCTCTCTATATTTCCATCAGGAATGGCCGAACTTGGAACATTTGAGCCACGATCAATTTGTACATCAATGATTTGGGATTGTGATTCATAATTATGATCATTCACAGTTTGTGTGGCAGCTAAACACTGCGCAACACCCTGATTTGAGTTTCGATATCTTTTCAAATGTGACTTTGGGGTTTGATTTGCCTTTTTAGGAGATTTCGTCTCATAAACATACATGTTGTCTTCCTCTTGATTCATTCAGAGACCCATGCGATGTGATGCTGAAATGACATCACTCACGCGCTCGGGCCGCCATAACCCGCGCGTACCGCCTGTTCGCCAAGCCAGGTCGCATGGGCTTCCAGGGCTGGGTCATCATTCACAGCCACCCCATTCACCTGCATGGTGGGCTGAACCATTCCCTTGGCTTGCTGAATAATATGTCCCAATTCATGAGGCAGGTGATGTTCCTGCCCCGGGGCCAGATATATATTCCAGCCCTGAGCATAAGCATGGGCTTGTAACTGACCGGGTTTATCCGAGTGATAAAACACGCGAACTTGTTTCAGATTGATACCAGTTATTTTTTCCATGCCACGTCTGAGTCGCGCAGGTAATGGGTAAACGCAGACCGATTTCATTTTTTTTGAATCACATTTTCCTGGAATCGATTGGGAGAACATAGCCACTGTTTCCTTCATTGATTGTCGGCACTGAATTGAATGTAGTTTTCTCTGAATGTAAAAACCCGGACATTCAGCGGTATTATTCAGCCGGAATTATCAATGGATTCACTTTCCTGACTTTCACTTAAAAATAACGGGATTCCCCCGAATGTTTCACCGGGTTCAGTTTTATGCTGAAAAGACACCCGCCACTTCAGAAAGGAATATCCAATGTCTGCAACCGAACAGCAACAATCTCAGCATGCGGATCCATCCCAGGCCCAACATCCGGCACACCCAGAGATGCCTCATGCAGCACCTGGACCAGCGCCACAACCGCCCTTGCAGCGCGCAGAAGTTGACACGGCACCCGCACCGCCGGAAGTGCCCTCTCCAAGTTTCGAGCCTGTTTATGTGGCCGGAAAATTACGGGTCGAGTTTCCAAACAAGGGCCTGGAAAAAGAATGTGAAGCGGCCGCACAGGAAATATCAGCCAAAGAGAATCGCAACGTCGCCCCCTATCAATACGGCACGATTTTTGGCTATATCGACAAACAACCCGGTTCAGAACAGCGCACCAAACCCTACCGTTATCTGGCAGAAAATGTGAATTGGATTCTGTCAGTGGATGAGCAGGAAGCCTATATTATTCAACCACACAGTATTGTCGAACTGAATGAATTTATCAGCTATCTGCGCAAACTTGAGCAAGAGCAGGCCGATCAATCCACAGAATTGCTCTGTGTCATCGTCGGCGTGAAAGAGTCCTCGAGTCCTGTGGATGCAGGCGAGGAAATCTGGCTGCCTGTAGTGCAGTGCAACCATATTTTTGATTTTGACCCGAATCCAGCCGTCATCTTGCGAAAACTGGGCCAGAGCGGGGAGAACACCACCACCAAGGCCATCGCGAATCTGCTGAATTTGCTTCGAGTACGCCAGAATCTCGGCGCCAGTGATTTTGAACGGGCCCAGAACTTTCTGGCTTTCCGTTATCCGGATATTTATGAAACCCGGACTTCCGGCATGCTGGTGTCTGGCGAAGGCAACCACACCATTCAAAAAGACACCGAAGCATTTCTGCTCAGTATTGAAACGCAATATTCGCCCAGCGCAGCGGAAACCACCCTTGTGGATGTGATCTTCAACTATCAGCGCACCATCAGTGGCAGACAATTCAGTTACTTTGCATCCGTCGATGTATCCAGCCTGTATCCCTTTCTGCAATCACCGCTGAGTGATTACATTCCCACGCATGGTTGAGGAGATATTCTATGCTGAGCACCCACTTCACTCCCTTGCCAAGCATCGCTGCGAATGCTTGTTACATGCCAGTTCAGCGCACCACTGGGGATCTCCCATTCACGGTCGACGCATTAGCGACGGATGTTTATGCCGTTGGCAAACTGATGGCAAGATGGCCCGACAAGAGCATTGAACGAGAATTTCGCTGCGCTTATGCCGTAATTGAACAGTACGGCAGCAGCGGAGACATGCAAGCGTATCGCACCCAGTTTGCCCCCTTCTGGCCCGATTGTCTGCCCAAACAGCCTGCGCCCATGTCGCTGCAACAGGCGCAGGCCAAGGCCCTGCACATCATCAATACGGTGCTGGCTTCCCGCGATTACCGCTATCTGGCCAAAATGCTGGACTGGCAGTTGCAGGATATCTACGGCAATCCGATGTACCGTCTCGTGCCCAGTGAATACAACATGCAGATGCTGATCGACACCCTGGCCCGCAGTGAACAAAACAAGGACAGCGAGCGAGACACAGTCAATGCGCTGATTGTGGGCCCATTGCTCCCGGACTCGGGGGATCTCAGCCTGTTACGCATCAATAAATTTCATGACGTCAACGCCCGTGCCATGGCGCGCCAGGGTTCCGCTTCCGGACGACCGAACTCCGGCGCTGACGACGGCTTGGTACAGATGATAGAATCCTACCTGCTGCTGGCCCGATGTACTGGCATGACGGATGAAGCCAGAGCCCTGAATTATCTGCTTTGCTATGGTGAAACCTTCTACCGGAAACTGTACCGGCAACGCAGCCAGAGCTACAGCCAGCTGATTCACCTGATCAGTATTGATGCCAACATCCAGTATGTCGGCGAACGGACACTCGTCAGTGTGATCTTTCACTATCAGGACAGCAAAACCAGTGCTGTGGAGTCCTGGGCATCCACAATTGATGTCACGGACGAATTTCCATTCACCGTGAATCCGTTTGAACCTTATGTGGCTGTATTCTCCTGATGTCACCCCGTTGTCCCGGCCGTTCAGGTGATCCCATCACCTGAACGATGCCGGATTTCACGACATCTTGCCTCTGAGTTGATCCCACTTTCATCATACCGCCTGTAAACCGCCGCAGTTTGCACGATTCTTCCGGCTCAGTTTCCCGCACGATAAACACTCTGTACCTGATAGAGTGAGTCACGTTATGAGCAATCCATCGGAACTTGGCCATCTGCTCAGCAGACAGGTCACCACATCCTATCAACAACTGTTTCCCTATCTGAACATCGCCCCCGTGCCTTCGGTCAGTCCTTTCTATCTCGATAATGCTTTCTTTACAGTCCCTCCCAACGTCACGGCTACTGAGGACTATCAAACGCTGGCGAGCCTGAAAACACAGGGCGAGCGCATCGCGATGGAGCAATGGGCGGCCAGCTATATTTCAGGCACCCCTTTCACGCCGCCATCAGAGGGGGCACAGCCTGTGGCTGACAGCTCAACCCAGGCAGCATACCTCAGCCATCCTGGCGAGTTGCCGCCGCCGTTTCGTTTGATAGACGAATCGCAGATCGATGCGCATGCTTCCCCGTCTGATATTCAGAGTTTCATCGAATCCAACCCGACCTTGATGGCGCAGCTTGATCAAGCCAGTATTTCCGTCTGGCTGAGTGTCATCGCCCTGAACATTCAGACCGATTATGAGCTCGCCTGGCTTGATTTTTTAATCGCCCTCTTACGAAAAGTCCATGTGATCCAGCGAGCAGCACAACAACTTCAAAAACACGAGGAAATCAGCGATCACCTGCTTGAAATATGGTGGCAAGCCAGCCTGAATCTGCCCGTCGCCATTTTTCCGCTACCTCCTGTCAGCCCACCCACCGGCACGCCATCCTCCAGTGCCCGGTACTATGCGTTGGGCACGCTGCATATGATTCAGTACAAACTGTCGGGCTACAGCTTGGGTGAACTCCAGAAAGTCGAAACCGTCCTGCAGGGAGAAACCCGGGAGCGGCGTTCCCGGCAGAGACACTTGGAAAAGACCCAGAATCAGACGCAAACGAATTCCCGGCAGGATCAGGGAACAACACAGCAGTTGTGGGATAAAGATCTCAGCAGCTATGTGGCACAGGTCCTCGCAGAAAGAACCCAGACCACCAGCTTTCAGGATTATCAGACCAATTATTCAGGCGCGGCTCCGAACACAACCACCACGGGCGGCTGGACCATTGTCGAAAGCCCCACAGGTGACGAAGGAAAGAACCAGCAGCAATTTATCAGAAAAGTATTAGATGAAGCGCAGGTAAAAGCGAGCCAGACCGTGGATGAGATGCGGCAGAATCGCGGAGAGCAGGAGCTGGAACAGACTGAAATCAACCGATTTCAAAATCATTCAGACAGCGCAATCAACGGGTTTTACTACTGGCTCAACAAAAAATATGAGGTGATCGCTTCAGACAGCCAGAAACGGCTACTGATCGAAATTGACTGTCCAATGCTGGCCAGCGACATCGATATTCTTGCCGAGTTACAGACCTTGCTGAATTTTCAGAAACCCCAAACGCTCGCTCAGTTGGGAATTTCGTCTTATACCGACATCAGCGGCAATCTCAGCGAGCCCAGCAGCTATCTCAACCTGGCTGCGCAATATCAGCTTCCAGAGGTGCCGCCGCCGCCCGTATCGCCGTATGCCGTTTCGGCCAGCCTGAAGAGCACGCAAGCGGTGTCTGCACTCAATCTTGCGCTACCGCCTGGCTATGTCCTGCAAAGCGTTTCCGTCAGCGTTCAGTCGGCTGTCGCTCAGTCGTATACAGTGACCGTCGCGGATCAGAGCCAGCAAATCACTGCGGACACCACGCAGCCTGTCACCTTCGACTTCTCTGCCGCGCAAGGGAGCGCTCCAACCGCTTCCGACACTCAAACCACAACACCCGCACTCAGCAGCGAATTCAACCTTGCTGTCATCGCGACTCCATCGCAGCCACAGGATGCGTCCACCCCCTCAGAGAACCTGAGTTATACCGTGAGCGTGGTGGCGACGCTGGTTTGTACGGAGGCACATTTCAGCCAATGGCAATATGACGTTTATCAACTACTCAACCGCGGATACCACACGCAATTTTCGACCTATCTGAACCAGCTCAGCGAGATCCAGCACTGGCTCGACAAGCACTGCACCCCCAAAACGTTTGCCCTGTTGAAGCTGTATCTGATCAAACAAGGCATGCAGGCGCTCTATCTGCAGGCGATGTCCCATGTCCAGTCTGATCCCAGTTATCCGCAAGAGAAACTGCCCTTCTATCAGTATGCGGAAGAGGCGTTAGACTGGGATCATCTCAACCTCAGAATCATCACCACGCGGGCGGACGATCAGTCCCGAATGATGTCTCAGCTCCTGTCGAACTTAGATCTGCACCTGTATCTTCAGAACCTGCTGGTCGCGGACCGGGTGAAATTACTCTTGCCGGTCAAAGTCGATTATGTGCTGCGGTTTCTCTACTTTCTCGACACGGGCAAAATCTGGCATGGAGAGGAGACGCTGACGCCCATCAATGCACCATCGCTGGCGATTGTCAGTGATTATAAGAAGCTGCTTCGCATGCCGGACGAGCGCCAGCAAACCGAGACCTGGACCATGACACTGCCCACCGCAATGACCGTGGTTTCTGATGAAGATTTACGGGATATCGGAGGTCATCTTGATGATTAAACTGCCACACATTCAGACCAGTGCATCCGCGCAGGCCGCTCCGCTGCGCGGCCTGATTGTGCCTGAGCCCCCCGAGCATCCTTCACCGGGACAACTGACAACCCTGGGCATGCCGGTTGGCTCAGTGATTGCCTTTGCCGGTGAAATCAGCCAGCAGCCCGGTCCGCATCAGACCAATCTGATGATGTTTGACTGGCTGCTGTGCGACGGCACTTTGGTGAACATCGCGCAGTATCCGGAATTATTCGGCGCTTTAGGCGTCCGCTATGGCGGAAACGAATCGCAGGGGCAATTCCAGTTGCCGGATTACCAGGGCACGTTCTTACGCGGGGTCGACAGCCAGAACAAACAGTCTGGCAGCACAGAAAACCGGACCGCACCAGCAGGAGGCAACGCCAGCGAGGTCGGCTCCACGCAGGATTACGCCATGCGTGAACACCAGCACAATTACCAGTTCCGGCAAACAGGCACGGCGACGCCGACCGATCCACCGACCGCCTTTACACTAAGCGCCACCACGCTGGCAAAACAAACCACAGATCACCCTGATGTGGCTGCCGTCAACGTCAGTTCGAATGAAACCCGCCCCGTGAACACCTTTGTCTATTGGCTGATCAAAGCCAGGCCAGACCGACATTAACCCAGCGCGCCCTGTGCCAGCAGGGCGTTTCCTCAACCGGCAACACTCAATTTCGTCATTTGCGCTTCTCCCCCGTCATTTCCGCGCAGGTTTGACATGAGTGGCAGAAAAAGGAATCGTGACTCAAACTTCATATAATTCATACAATTACCGTCATCCCGCGAAGGCGGGAATCCATAAAGCGCCGGGTTAAAAGCACGCGAGCATCAGAATTGAACAAATAAACTCACAAC